>NZ_LFGT01000005.1:224506-294375 GCF_002078115.1 Halomonas sp. BC2
TTAGTCTAATAACAATATCGTCACGGGGCTTTCTAAAAGCATTAAAAAAGCAATGAATAACAACTACTTGATACTAAAAAAATGCCATGAACCAGGATAAAAAAAACCCTCTTCACTGGTAAGACCAATTTTCCAACATAGTCATTCCGGGCGCCTGACCGTATCTTTCACGCTGTCCCAACTATCATTGAAAATGATGCGTTGGCTTTCGCGGAGCATACCAAATCAATAACAAGGGGCCGTTCCTCCCATGAATGAAAATATATTAGCTCTTCTGGCATTTCTGCCGCTGTTGCTGGCAGGGATATTGCTCATAGGCTTTAAAATCCCCGCCAAGATAGCGATGCCGATCGTTTTCTTCACCGCCGCCATTATCGGCCTGACCGCATGGGACATGTCGTTCAGCCGTGTCGCGGCATCCACCGTTCAAGGGTTGATCCAGACCGCTGGCCTGCTGTGGATCATCTTTGGCGCCATCCTGCTGCTGAACACCCTCAAGCACTCCGGTGGCATCACGGCCATTCGTAACGGCTTTTCAGGCATCAGCCCGGACCGTCGTGTGCAGGCGCTGATCGTCGCGTGGCTGTTTGGCTGCTTTATCGAAGGTGCTTCAGGCTTTGGTACTCCTGCCGCCGTGGCTGCACCGCTGATGGTCGCCCTGGGCTTCCCGGCGCTGGCAGCCGTCGTGGTAGGCATGATGATTCAGTCGACCCCGGTATCGTTTGGCGCAGTGGGCACCCCGATTGTAGTGGGCGTAGGCAGCGGCCTGGACCGTGCCGGTATCACGGCGCAGCTGGAAGCCAACGGCTCCACCTGGGAAGCCTTCTTCCAACAGGTCACCAGCACCACGGCGATCACTCACGGCATCGTGGGTATCCTCATGCCGTTGATTCTAGTGCTGATCATGGTGCGCTTCTTTGGCGCCAACCGCTCCTGGAAAGAGGGGCTGTCCATTGCTCCGTTCGCCATTTTCACGGGCATCGCGTTCGTCGTACCTTACATGCTGGTAGGCGTCTTCCTGGGGCCAGAGTTCCCCTCGATGATCGGTGCCATGGTCGGTCTGGCCATTGTCGTACCCGCCACGCGTAAAGGGTTCCTGCTGCCGAAAGACACCTGGGATTTCCCGGAAGCCACCTCCTGGCCGGACGAGTGGATCGGCAATCTGCAGATCAAGCTGGATGACGTGGTAGGCAAGACGCCGATTTCGACGCTCAAAGGCTGGATCCCCTATGTACTGCTGGCGATCTTCCTGGTGGCCTCCCGTACCGTCGAGCCCCTGCGTGTGGCACTGACTTCCGTGAACCTGAACTGGACCAACATTTTCGGTGAAACCGGCGTCAGCGGCGGCCTCCAGCCGCTCTACCTGCCGGGCGGCATCATTCTAGCCGTGGTGTTCGTGACCTACTTCCTGCACAAGATGAATCCGCGTCAGATGAGCGCTGCGGTTTCAGAGTCCACCAAGACCATTTTTGGTGCGGGTTTCGTACTCATCTTCACCGTGCCGATGGTGCGCATCCTGATCAACTCGGGCGTCAATGGCGCAGACCTGGTCTCCATGCCCGTCATGATGGCCCAGGCCGTCGCCAACGGCGTGGGTGGTGTCTATCCCTTCTTTGCTCCCGCCGTGGGCGCCATGGGCGCTTTCATCGCCGGTTCCAATACGATTTCCAACCTGATGCTGGCCGAGTTCCAGTTCAGCATTGCGCAAACCCTGGGACTCTCAACCGCCGCCATGGTCGCACTTCAGGCGGTGGGTGCTGCAGCGGGTAACATGATCGCCATTCACAACGTGGTCGCTGCCTCGGCAACCGTTGGCCTGCTGGGTCGCGAAGGCACCACGATTCGTAAAACGATCATTCCGACCATCTACTACCTGATATTCGCCGGCATCATCGCGCTGGTCGCGTTCTACGTGCTGGGTATCACTGACCCGCTGATGTAACCTCAGTTGGGCTCAGACCACCTCGCCCACCCCCAGGCCACGCCTGGGGGTGGGCGTTTTCAGTTTCAGTCAGACTCAATCGATGCGCTTGAGCGAGTCAGCGTGTTGCTGGCCTCGTATCACATAGCTTTGTGCATTCAGCTTCAGCGCTTCCACCGCCTCTGCCGACAGCTCCCTGACCACTTTGGCAGGTGAGCCGACAATCAGCGAGTTTGGCGGAAAGACCGCCCCTTCCTTAATGAAGGCCCCTGCGCCTACCAGGCTGTTCTCACCAATCACGGCGCCGTTGAGCACGACCGCCTGAATGCCGATCAAGCAGCCATCCCCCACGGTACAGCCATGCAGCATCGCCTGGTGCCCGACGGTCACCCCTTTTCCCACCTTCAGCGGGTAGCCGGGGTCCGCGTGCAGTACGGCGCCATCCTGAATGTTGCTCTCTTCACCGATTTCCAGATGATCGCTGTCGCCGCGCAGTACCGCCTGATACCACACGCTGGCGCGTGCCTTCAGGGTAACCTGACCGATGACGTCCGCCGTGTCGGCAATGTATACGTCTTCATGAATAGCGGGCCGATGCTCGCCAAATTGATAGATGGCCACGTAACGCTCCTTTTGTTGATTATTCGCTCATGAAGAGTGTCACGATTACTGCCACTGTTCCAGACGCATGGCGGAGCGCTCCAGGCGATCGTGCTCCGCCTCCAGCTCTCTCAGCAGTTCACTGATGCTGGTGAGGTGCTCCAGCGCAATCTGCCGCGCCTGCTCGGCGTGGCCGCTGACCACCGAGTCATGCAGGCGTGCGTGCTGCTGATTGATCATCTCTCTGGGGCCAGGCCGGTGGTAGAGGTGCTTGACCGACGCAAAGACCGAGCTGAGCAGCAGATCGGTCAGCCCCTGCAGCGTATGCACCAGTACGGGGTTGTGGGAGGCCTGGGAGATGGCCAGATGAAACGCGTGGTCCAGTCGCGCCAACTGCTCGACTTCCAGGGTATCCGTCTGGGCAGCGTATTCGGCCATGTCACGATAGCGGCGTGTGATCAGCACGCGGTCCATGGACGTGCCACGCCGAGCCGCCAGATAGGCCGACTCGCCTTCCAGCAGCGCGCGCACTTCCAGCAGGTCGAACAGCGTCCGTGGATGGTCACGAAACAGATGCATCAGCGGGCTCTGGTGTTGGCTCGGCAACAGAGATGCCACGGTGGAACCATGGCCCTGGCGAGTGTTGATGATGCCCTTGCTGCGCAAGATCCTCAGCCCCTCACGCAGGGAGGCACGAGAAACACCCAGACGCTCACATAGCCGCCGCTCGGAAGGCAGCAGTTGCCCCGGTCGAAAGACTCCCTCGAGAATCAGCTCTTCCAGCCTGGCCGCCACGTGCTCGGGCGTGCGTTTGCCCGCGGCGATGTCGTCGTTGTTGAGTACCACTTGCCCTCCTCTCTGCTTGAGCCACAATGCCTCCTGGCGGTAAGACCAAGTAGCTGCCTGGGGTGAGTATGCCATGAACCTTGCGACTATCGACCAATTACTGGTCAGACCACTGCACCACAGGCTGGACAGGCGCCTGAAAAAAGCTCAGATTGGCGTCAAGCGGCGGCAACCTGCTGCTCTGTTCAACGATAAAAATGAAGGATGTCGCGATGAATATCCTGTTCGACGAGCGCCTCGATGGCGAGCTCGTCCACCGTGATAAAGCCGAGGTGCTCAGCGACCTGCAAAGCGCTGTGCCTACCTTGACCCTGCTGCACCGCGAAGAAGACCTGCGCCCATTCGAATGCGATGGCCTGGCGGCTTATCGGGTGCTGCCCATGCTGGTCGCCCTGCCGGAAACGCTGGCCCAAGTGGAAGGCCTACTCAAGCGCTGTCACGCCCTGGGCGTACCGGTGGTGACCCGCGGCGCTGGCACCGGGCTTTCCGGCGGAGCACTGCCCCTCGAACAAGGCGTGCTGCTGGTCATGTCGCGCTTCAATCAGATCATCAGCGTCGACCCCGATGCCCGTCTGGCCAGGGTACAGCCCGGCGTTCGCAACCTGGCGATTTCCGAGGCGGCGGCACCCTATGGCCTGTATTACGCGCCCGACCCGTCTTCCCAGATTGCCTGCTCCATTGGCGGTAACGTCGCCGAAAATGCCGGTGGCGTGCACTGCCTCAAGTATGGCCTGACCGTGCATAACGTGCTGCGCGTGGACGTACTGACCATCGAAGGCGAGCACATGACGCTGGGCTCCGAAGCGCTGGATGCACCCGGCTTTGATCTGCTCGCGCTGATGAATGGCTCCGAAGGCATGCTGGGGGTGGTCACGGAGATTACCGTCAAGCTGTTGCCCAAGCCGGAAACCGCCAAGGTTCTCATGGCCAGCTTCGACGATATCGAAAAGGCAGGCCGCGCAGTGGGTGACATCATTGCCGCAGGGATCATTCCCGGCGGCCTGGAAATGATGGACAAGCTCGCCATTCAGGCCGCAGAAGACTTCATCAAGGCGGGCTATCCAGTGGATGCCGCAGCCATTCTGCTCTGCGAGTTGGACGGCGTCGAAGCAGACGTGAACGACGACTGTGAGACCGTGCGCCGCGTACTGGAAGCGGCCGGAGCCACCCATATTCAACAGGCCCGGGACGCAGCCGAGCGCGCCAAATTCTGGGCCGGGCGCAAGAACGCCTTCCCGGCGGTAGGCCGCATGTCACCGGACTACTACTGCATGGATGGCACCATTCCCCGCCGCGAGCTGCCCCGGGTACTCAAGGGCATTGCCGCGCTTTCCGAGGAGAGTGGCCTGGCCGTGGCCAACGTGTTTCACGCGGGCGATGGCAATATGCACCCGCTGATTCTGTTCGATGCCAACAAAGAGGGTGAGCTGGCCCTGGCGGAAGACGTTGGCGGCAAGATCCTGGAGCTGTGCGTTGCCGCAGGAGGCTCGATTACCGGCGAGCACGGCGTGGGGCGCGAGAAGATCAATCAGATGTGCAGCCAGTTTCAGCCCGACGAACTGACGGTCTTTCATGCTCTGAAAGCGGCCTTCGACCCGCAACGGCTACTCAACCCGGGGAAGAACATTCCGACCCTGGCGCGCTGCGCCGAATTTGGCGCCATGCATGTACATAACAACGAGTTACCGCATCCGGAGCTGCCACGCTTCTGATGCCACAAGGACCGACCATGACCGAACTAGCGATACACGCTGACCAGGATATCGCCGCTGAACTGTGCGAACAGGTGCGCAGCGCCTACGCCGAGCGCACCCCGCTACGCATCGTGGCGGGAAACACTCGGGCTTTCTATGGCCGCCCGGTAGAAGGCGTGGAGCTCAATGTCGCGGCCCATCGCGGCATCGTCTCCTACGACCCCGTGGAGCTGGTGGTGACCGTGCGGGCCGGCACACGGCTTGACGCGCTGAACGCAGCACTTGCCGAGAAGCATCAGATGCTGCCTTTCGAGCCACCGATCTTTGGCGAAGCCAGCACCATTGGCGGTGCGGTCGCCACTGGCATGTCCGGCCCCCGTCGCCCCTGGGCCGGGGCTGCCAGGGATTTCGTGCTGGGCACGCGGGTGATCACTCAGGAAGGCAAACTGCTGCGCTTTGGCGGCGAAGTCATGAAGAACGTGGCGGGCTACGATCTCTCCCGCATGATGACCGGCGCCCAGGGCACGCTCGGCGTACTGGCCGATATCTCTTTCAAGGTGCTGCCGATTCCCACCGCCAGCCATAGCTTGCGCCTTTCCATGGGTCTGGAAGACGCCCTGGCGAAGCTCTCCGAGCTGGGCCGCCAGCCGCTGCCGATCACCGCCGCAGCCTGGCACGCGGGCGAGCTGTTCATCCGCCTGGAAGGCGGCGAAAGCTCGGTCAAGGCGACCAGGGAGCGGCTGGGCGGCGACGCCCTCTCGGCAGACTTCTGGCAGCAGCTACGCGACCTGCAGCACGCCTTTTTCAACCTGGCCGAGGGCCAAGCTCTGTGGCGCCTGTCGCTACCCCCCCATACACCGCCGTTGGCACTGGCCGTCGATGAAAGCGATATCTTCTACGACTGGGGCGGCAGCCAGCGCTGGGTGAAAACCCCACTGCCCGCGCAAACCCTGCGCGATGCCTGCCAGCAGGCAGGCGGCCACGCCACCTGCTACACCCCGCATCATCAGGGCGGTGCGGAGTCACCGTTCACGCCACTGAATTCAGTCGTGGAAAAGTATCATCGCAACCTGAAGGCCGAACTGGATGCCCACGGCATTTTCAATCCTGGTCGTCTTTATGCGGCATTTTAATCAGGAGAGCTGACATGCAGACGCACTTTACCGATGCCGACCGCCAGAAACCGCATATTCAGGAAGCCGAGCGCATTCTGCGCACCTGCGTACACTGCGGCTTTTGTAACGCCACCTGCCCCACTTACCAGCTGCTGGGCGATGAGCGAGACGGGCCACGCGGGCGTATCTACCTGATGAAAGAGCTGCTGGAGAGCCGCGATGACGATGACCAAGTCACCGAAGAGACTCGCCTGCACCTCGACCGCTGCCTGACCTGCCGCAACTGTGAAACCACCTGCCCCTCGGGCGTCGAGTATCACAAGCTGCTGGATATAGGACGTGCCGAGATCGAGCGCCGCGTGCCCCGCTCAGCCGCCGAACGCGCCCAACGCTACGCCCTGCGTAAAATGCTGGTGGACCCCAAGCGCTTCAAGGCGCTGCTGAGTCTGGGGCAAACCTTCAAACCGCTGGTGCCTGGCAAGCTGCGCAGCAAAATGCCGCCCGCTCCGGTGGATGCAGGTCAACGCCCCGACAGCCAGCGCCATACGCGCAAGGTATTGATCCTGGAAGGCTGTGTGCAGCCTGGTCTCTCGCCCAACACCAATGCGGCGACGGCTCGCTTGCTCGACCGCCTGGGCATCAGCGTCACACCGATCAGCGAAGCGGGCTGCTGCGGTGCCATCGATTTCCACCTCAATGCACAGGAAGCCGGTCGCCAGCGCATGCGCGCCAATATCGACGCTTGGTGGCCTCACATCGAGCAAGGGGCCGAAGCCATCGTGCAAACCGCCAGCGGCTGCGGCGCCTTCGTCAAAGAGTATGCCGACATGCTCAAGGACGACCCTGCCTACGCGGCAAAGGCCCAGCGCGTCAGCGCACTGGCCAGGGATATCGTCGAGATTCTGCGCGACGAGCCTTTGGAGGCCCTGCAGCTCAAGGAGCATCAGCGTCTGGCATTCCACTGCCCCTGTACGTTGCAGCATGCCCAGAAGCTCAACGGCGCGGTGGAAAGCGTGCTGGGCAAACTCGGCTTTACGCTGGCTCCAGTCAAGGATGCCCACCTGTGCTGCGGTTCGGCAGGCACCTACTCGGTGACGCAGCCGGAGCTCGCCACCCAGCTGCGCGACAACAAACTCAATGCTCTGGAAGCAGGCAACCCCGAAGTGATCGTGACCGCCAATATCGGCTGTCAGACGCATCTGGCCAGTGCCAATCGCACGCCAGTCCGCCACTGGGTAGAAGTCGTCGACGCTGCCCTGGTATAACCTCGATACTCGCGGCCCCTGGCATCACGCCTTGCCCGTCAGGCGCCGCGCCTCACCCCCCATGATAAGAAGGATACTTTGATGCAAACCAAAGCCGTTCTGGGCCAAGCCGACGTTATTCAAGTACTGGACGCCGCACAGCAAGAAGCCGACAACAACAGCTGGCCAGTGACCATTGCCGTCACCGACGATGGCGGCCACCTGCTGGCCCTGCGCCGTCTGGATGGCGCTGCCCCGTTCAGCGCCGAAGTAGCGACCCAAAAAGCGCGCAGCGCGGCATTGGGCCGTAAGGAGACGCAAGTCTTCGAGGAGATGATCAACGGGGGTCGTACGGCGTTTGTCTCGGCACCGCTGCAGGGGCTGCTGTCCGGCGGCGTACCGATCATCGTGGATGGCCAGGTCGTGGGTGCCGTCGGCATTTCTGGCGTCAAGCCGGACCAGGACGTCCAGATCGCCAAAGCCGGTGTCAGCGCTATCGCCTGACCACTGAGCACCGCATGACGCCGTGACAAACGGCGTCATGCGCGCCTGAACATAGGCATCTGGAAATAGAAACGACAAAAAAGCCCGGATCAAGGATCCGGGCTTTTGGAATGTGTTCGGTTTTATCGACGTGCTTGCATGCACATGAATAACCGATAAGTGCTTAATGGCGGACCGGACGAGACTCGAACTCGCGACCTCCGGCGTGACAGGCCGGCATTCTAACCGACTGAACTACCGGTCCACGTTAAGGCACTTCAAGGCCAGTGCAAGGGCGTTGTCAAAGCGGTTCAGTCGCTATGCACGCTGCTTGAATGGTGGGTGGTACTGGGTTCGAACCAGTGACCCCCAGCTTGTAAGGCTGGTGCTCTCCCAACTGAGCTAACCACCCGATCATTGATAGCCGTTGGCTGATCAATCGACTACTTCAAGTTATCGTGGCGGACCGGACGAGACTCGAACTCGCGACCTCCGGCGTGACAGGCCGGCATTCTAACCGACTGAACTACCGGTCCGAATTACGATAACAGGTTTGCAGCATTGAGCGATGATGGCGGACCGGACGAGACTCGAACTCGCGACCTCCGGCGTGACAGGCCGGCATTCTAACCGACTGAACTACCGGTCCACAAATGCATCACTTGCTGCTTACGTTTCCAGGGCACCATGTCAATGGTGGGTGGTACTGGGTTCGAACCAGTGACCCCCAGCTTGTAAGGCTGGTGCTCTCCCAACTGAGCTAACCACCCGCTGGTCACGTGGCGCTGCATTCTACAGAAGCCTGTTCAAATGTCAACACAAGACGTTTAAATTTTGCATTTAAACCAGTGTGCTGCACGTATCACCGACTTCCACTCCCTGAGCGCGGACGAAGGATGCCGCAATCCGGGCCGCCTCGTCAATCAAAACCTTTTGTTCGAGGCCGGATAATTTGCGTGGTGTGAAATCATGGTCCCCCTCGGCCAGCCATTCGACCCGTACACTAGCGGGCAGAGAGTAGCTTTCCACCTCCGTACGGGTGCCAAAAGGATCTCGCTCCCCCTGAATGACCAGCATTGGACAGCTCAACGACGCAAAGTGCTCTGTACGCAGCATGTCCGTTTTTTTCGGCGGATGAAACGGGTACCCCACGGCAATCACGCCCGGGCACGGCTGCTCACTGGCAAACAACGACGCCAGGCGTCCGCCCATGGACTTGCCGCCCACCCACAAAGGAAGCGGATTCAGCGGCGCGATTAGAGAATACCAACGAGTGACACAGGCCACGCTTTTCAGCACGGGCGGTGGCGGGCGGCGCTTGCCCTGCTCGTTCATTTGCTGCATGTAGGGCAGATCGATGGCCCATACCTGCACCTCATTCTGCGCCAGCGTCGCGGCAAATTGACGCATGAAGTCGGATAAGTGCCCGGCGCCAGCGCCGTGCATCAGCAGCACACGGCCCTGCCTCGGCAGGCCAGAAACGCTCACTGGCCCATAACCTTCCACGTTAAAGCGCTGAACAGCGGGGCTGGCAACCTTTTCCGATAATGCCTCTGGGGTCAGGCATTCGAACCCCAAACCAGCGTAGTGAGACAACGGCAACTCCTGTTAATTCAGCGTTACATCCATTGGCGTGTTCAGCTTATGCCTCGGCTGCGCTAGAATCTAGACCGGATCTTGACCTGCATCATCAAGCGGGTGGCCGCACCCGGGCAAAATGCGCATGCACACTGCTACGGGTTACCCCCTAACCGCATTCGATGGGAACATGAAATGAGCACAGCACTGGAACACCCGACCTACAATTACAAGGTAGTTCGGCAGTTCGCGATCATGACCGTTGTGTGGGGCATCGTAGGCATGACGATTGGCGTCATCCTCGCCGCACAGCTGGTTTGGCCGCAACTGAACCTCGGCTTACCTTGGACTAGCTTCGGGCGTCTTCGTCCGTTACACACTAACGCCGTCATCTTTGCCTTCGGTGGCTCGGCGCTGTTCGCGACGTCCTATTACGTCGTTCAGCGTACCTGTCAGACGCGACTGTTCTCTGACAAGCTCGCCGCGTTCACCTTCTGGGGTTGGCAGGCGGTGATTCTTTCCGCCGTGGTGACTCTGCCACTGGGTTACACCACCACGAAAGAGTACGCTGAGCTGGAATGGCCGATCAATATTCTGATTGCCGTTGTCTGGATCAGCTATGCCATCGTGTTCCTGATGACGGTCAAGAAGCGCTCCACGTCACATATTTATGTGGCCAACTGGTTCTTTGCTGCGTTCATCCTGACCGTTGCCGTGCTGCACATCGTCAATAACGCCGCCATTCCCGTCACCATGATGTACTCCACCTCGATCTATGCGGGCGCCGTGGACGCCATGGTGCAGTGGTGGTACGGCCACAACGCGGTGGGCTTCTTCCTGACGGCAGGCTTTTTGGGCATGATGTACTACTTCGTGCCGAAACAGGCCGAGCGTCCAATCTACTCCTACCGTCTGTCCATCGTTCACTTCTGGTCGCTGATCATGATCTACATGTGGGCAGGGCCACACCACCTTCACTATACGGCCCTGCCCAACTGGGCGCAGTCGCTGGGCATGATCATGTCGATCATCCTGCTGGCTCCCTCCTGGGGCGGCATGATCAACGGCATGATGACCCTATCGGGCGCCTGGCATAAGCTGCGCACCGACCCGACCCTGCGCTTTCTGGTCGTGGCCCTGTCGTTCTACGGCATGTCGACCTTCGAAGGCCCGATGATGGCCATCAAGACCGTCAACGCGCTGTCTCACTACACCGACTGGACCATCGGCCACGTGCACTCCGGGGCGCTGGGCTGGGTAGCGATGATCACCATTGGCTCCATGTACCACCTGATCCCGCGGGTCTTCGGTCGCACCGAAATGTACTCCACCAGCCTGATCGCCGTGCACTTCTGGCTGGCCACCATCGGTACCGTACTGTACATCGCCGCCATGTGGGTCAACGGCATCATGCAGGGCTTGATGTGGCGCGCCATCAACGCCGACGGCACGCTGATGTACACCTTCGTTGAGTCTGTCGAGGCCAGCGGGCCAGGCTACTTCGTTCGCCTGATAGGCGGCCTGTTCTGGATCGTCGGCATGCTGATCATGGCATTCAACGTGTACATGACCGTCAAGCGTCGTGAAGCCATCAGCTACTCGGCACCACAAGCCGCTTAAACCGGGGAAGTTCAGACCAATGAAACATGAGATTGTCGAAAAGAACGTTGGCCTACTCGCCGTCTTGATCCTGGTTGCGATCAGCTTTGGCGGCCTGGCCGAAGTCGTGCCACTGTTCTTTCAAAAGGATACGACGGAGCCCGTGGAAGGGCTGCGCCCGCTTAGCGCTCTGGAGCTGGAAGGTCGAGACATCTACCGCCGCGAAGGCTGCGTGGGCTGCCACTCACAGATGATTCGCCCGTTCCGCGCCGAAACCGAGCGCTACGGTCACTACAACGTGGCCGGTGAGCAGGTGTACGAGCACAACTTCTTGTGGGGGTCCAAGCGTACGGGGCCAGACCTGGCGCGCGTAGGCGGCCGCTACAGCGATGACTGGCACCGCGCCCATATGTACAACCCACGCGATGTCGTGCCCGAGTCCATCATGCCGGCTTACCCCTGGCTGTTCGAGCGCACCCTGGATGGCGAAGCAACGCCGCGCAAGATGCGCGTGCTGCGTCAGCTGGGCGTTCCCTACACCGATGAAGATATCGCCAACGCTACCGCCGAAGTACGCGGCCAGCAGGAAATCACTGCACTGGTGGCCTATCTACAACAGCTAGGAACCGTGCTCGAGGGCACTCGTTAAGTTATGGATACGGGAACTTTCCGCGGACTTATCACGTTCATTCTCATTGTCGCTTTCGTAGGCATCTTCTTCTGGGCCTACTCCAAGCGGCGTAAACCCGACTTCGATGAAGCGGCCAACCTGCCCTTTGCCGACGATGAAAACGATAAGCAACCGACCCGTGACAAGCATGCTTCGCCAGAGGGCGAAGCGGATTCCCGCCACGACAGGGGAGATAAGAATAGATGAATAACTTATGGGGTGACTCCCTATCCAGCTTCTGGAGCGCCTGGATCATCGTCATCACTCTGGGCACGATTGCGCTGAGCGTTTGGATCCTCATGACCAACCGCCGCACCGACAAGACCCCGGATGCTGATGGCAATGTAGAGACCACTGGCCACGCGGCTGACGGCATCGAAGAGTACGACAATCCCCTGCCCCAGTGGTGGTTCAAGCTCTTCATCCTGACCGTGGTCTTTGCGCTGGGCTATCTGGTGCTCTATCCAGGCCTGGGCAACTATGCGGGCGTGCTGGGCTGGACCCAGGAAGGTCAGTGGGAAGAGGAAGTGGCGCAGGCCAACGAGCGCTTCACACCGATCTTTGCTCAGTACCAGGAAGTGCCGATCCCCGAGCTGGCACAGGATGCCGAGGCCATGCAGGTAGCCGAGCGCATTTACCTGAACAACTGCGCGGTGTGTCACGGCTCCAACGCCCAGGGCGGCTACGGCTTCCCGAACCTGACCAACGACGACTGGCTGTATGGCGGCGAGCCCGAGAACATTCTCGCGACCCTGAACAATGGTCGTAACGGCCTGATGCCCTCCTGGCAGCAGCTTGGTGAAAACAACATCGAGAACCTGACCCAGTACGTGCTGTCGCTCTCCAACCTGGAGCACGACGAAGAGCGCGCCGCCAGCGGTGAAAGCACGTATCTGGCCGCCTGTGCTGCCTGTCACGCACCTAGCGGCACCGGCAACACGGCACTCGGCGCGCCCAACCTGACCAACGATATCTGGCTGTATCAGGCACCGGGTCAGAGCGTTGCCGACTCCATTCGCCAAACGCTGCGCAATGGTCGTAACGGCCACATGCCTGCTCAAGCGGCGTACATTGGTGAAGAGCGCGTCCACCTGGTGGCCGCGTACGTGTACAGCCTGCGCTTCCGCGACTGATCCCGTTATCAGGCGTTTGACGCCAGCGTGCACGAAGGGTGCGGTTTCATACCGCACCCTTTCTACATCCAGCAACCGCTCAGCCGTTCGGCGATCCGTTACACTATTGTTTATCGACACAGATTTATCGAAACAGGTTTAGCGACACGGCATAACGCTACTACGCCAGCGACCACCCTTCGGCTGCCGCCCACGTCTGCCTCACTGAGCTGCGATCACCGCCATGGAAAAAATACCTAGCCACGATATTACGCCGCCAACCGTTGGGCACCACACGCCTGGCCAGAACGAGACCCAAGAGCTGTACGCCAAGCGGCGGCATATCTACGTGCGTGAAATCAAAGGTCTGTTTCAAAAGGTTCGGCGCAGCGCCAACTGGGCGCTGATGATGGCCTTTTTTCTACTTCCCTGGTTGAACTGGGGAGAGCGACCGGCCATATGGTTCGACCTGCCCGGGCGTGAGTTTCATATCTTTGCGGCCACTTTCTACCCGCAAGAGTTCGTGCTGCTCTCGTGGCTATTGATCATCTGTGCCTTTGGGCTGTTTTTCATCACGGTGTTTGCCGGTCGTGTCTGGTGCGGCTATACCTGCCCACAGAGCGTCTGGACCTTCCTGTACATCTGGCTGGAACATCGTATCGAAGGCAGCCGCCATCAGCGCATCAAGCTGGACCAACAGGCCATGGACGCCAGCAAGGCGTGGCGCAAGACCGCCAAGCACAGCGCCTGGCTGCTGATCGCTCTGGCCACCGGCGTGACCTTCGTGGGCTATTTCACGCCCATTCGTTCACTGGTGGTCGAACTGCCCACACTGGAGGCCCACGGCTGGTCCTACTTCTGGGTCGGCTTCTTCTTGGTGTTCACTTACCTGAATGCGGGCTGGTTGCGTGAGCAGGTGTGCATCTACATGTGCCCCTACGCCCGCTTTCAGTCGGTCATGTTCGACCGTGATACGCTGATCGTTTCTTACGACGCCACCCGGGGAGAACCGCGCGGCAGCCGCAAGAAAACCCTCACCCATTCCCAGGCTCAGGCGGCAGGATACGGTGACTGTATCGACTGCGAGCTGTGCGTGCAGGTGTGCCCCACGGGGATCGATATTCGCGACGGCCTTCAGTACGAATGCATCACCTGCGCCGCCTGTATCGATGCCTGTGACAGCGTCATGGATCGCATGGGCTACCCCCGTGGGCTGGTTCGTTACACCACGGAGAACGCGCTGGAAGGCAAGAAGAGCCATGTGCTGCGCCCCCGCCTGCTGGGCTATCTGGCCGCGCTGCTGGTCATGATCGCCACGTTTGCCTGGGCGGTGAACGACCGCATGCCGCTGGGCTTCGAGGCCGAGCGGGAGCGCACCCAGCTTTACCAGATCACGCGAGACGGTCAGGTCAGCAACGTCTACAACCTGACGATTCGCAATCTGGACAATAGGGCCCACACCTATCAGCTGAGCGTGACCGGGCTCGAGACGCTCTCCCTGGACCGCACATCGATCGAAGTGCCTGCCGGTGAGACACGCACCCAGATCGTGACCGTCCTGGCCGACCCCGCTGAGCTGCGAGAGCCCAGCCAATCGATTACCTTTATCTTGCAGTCTCAGCAAGACAACACCATTCGCTCGGAGCGTGAGACACGTTTCCTGGGCGACGTTAGGAGATAAGCCCCCATGTCCGACACCCCGATTCAGCCCTGGTACAAGCAGTTCTGGCCATGGTTCCTGCTGGCACTGCTCTCCTCGTCCATCGTGGTCAGCACTACCTTTGCCGTACTGTCGGTCAAGACTGCCGACGGCATGGTGGTCCAGGAGGATTACTACGAACACGGCAAGGCCATCAACATGATTTTGGCCAAGCAGGAGCGTGCCAACGAGCTGGGGCTTTCCGCCGAGCTGCGCATCGATCCGCTCACCAGCGATATCGTGCTGGACCTGACCGGCGACGACCGCCCGGAGACCCTCTACCTGACGCTGATCTTCCCGACCCAGGATGACCGTGATCAGGAGTTCGTGCTGCAGCACGTGCGCGAAGGCCGCTACATCACCCAGGGCCCCGACAACCTGCGCTACCGCTGGTACATTCAGCTGCAGCCCCAGCAAACCGAAGCCGACTGGCGGCTGATCGGTGAGGCGCGCTTCCCCAATGAAGAGAGTGTCGCCCTTCTACCCGGAGGCCGCACGCAGAGCGAATGAGTAATGCATCTCTAGCCAGCTGTTACCACTGCGGCAGCGCGGTGCCTGATGGGGCACCATGGAAGATCATCATTGACGAAGCGCCCCAGCCGCTTTGCTGCCCCGGCTGCGAAGCGGTCGCCCACGCCATTGTGGAAGGCGGCCTGGAGAGCTACTACCGCTACCGCACCGAGCTACCGGAGCGCCCCGACGAGCGTCAGGCCAGCAAATCAGACACCTGGTCGGTGTTCGACGACCCCGCGCTGCAGGCCCAGTTCACCCACCCGGAAGGGGATGAAGGCCACCTGCGGGCAACCCTGGCCGTAGAGGGGATTACCTGCGCCGCCTGCGCCTGGCTCATCGAACACCGTCTGAACGCCCTGGAGGGCGTCACCTCCAGCGCGGTCAACCTGTCTCACCACCGCCTGCGCGTGTGCTGGGACCCGACACGTATCAAGCTCTCCCAGCTGTTTGCCGAGCTGGCCAGCATTGGCTACAGCGCCCAACCCTACGAGCCCGACCAGGCCCAGGCGCGCCTGCAGCACGAAGAGCGCATGAACGTACGCCGTCTGATCGTAGCCGCCGTGGGCATGATGCAGGTGATGATGTTCTCGATACCGATCTATGTGTCGGACCCGGGGGAGCTGAGCGCCGACTTCTATGCCCTGTTCCACTGGCTTTCGTTTGCGCTGGCAACGCCAGTGGTGCTGTTTTCGGCACAGCCCTTTTTCCGCAATGCCCTGCGCGACCTGAAAAGCGGCGTGCTGGGCATGGACGTGCCGGTCTCGCTGGCCATTGGCGGCGCTTACCTGGCCAGCAGCTACGCGGTACTGTTCGATGTCGGCGAGGTGTATTTCGACTCCGTGGCCATGTTCACCTTCTTTCTGCTGTTTGGCCGCTACGTGGAGGGCCGCGCGCGGCGCCGTAGCGGCCACAGCGGCAATGCGCTGAGCGGCGTACTGCCGGTCTCGGCCATTCGTCTGGAGGCGGATGGCAGTGAGCGTATTCTGCCTGCCAGCGAACTGGCGATTGGCGACCGCGTATTGATCAAGCCAGGCCACGGCGTCCCTGCCGATGGCGTGATCGAAGAGGGCGAATCCAGCCTCGACGAATCCATGCTGACCGGCGAGTACTTGCCGGTGACCCGGCGCATCGGCGATAGCGTGGTGGGCGGCAGCCAGAACATGGAAAACCCGCTGACCATGCGCGTCACCCACCCTGGCAATACGGCTCGGGTAGCAGGCATCGTCGACCTGACCGATCGCGCCTTTGCCAGCCGCCCCCGCCTGGCGCAAATGGCCGCCCGCATGGCCCACCTGTTCGTCCTTCGGCTACTGCTGGTGACGGCCTGTGTCACCATCACCTGGTGGATCATCGACCCGTCGAGAGTGCTCTGGATCATGATATCGGTACTGGTGGTCACCTGCCCCTGTGCACTGGCTCTGGCCACGCCCACGGCGCTGACCGCCGGCCACGGCCAGCTGCGCCAGCGGGGCGTGCTGATTACCCGCGCCGATGCCATCGAGTCGCTGTCCAACGTTACCCGCGTCATCTTCGACAAGACCGGCACGCTGACCCGCGGTGAAATGCAGCTCACCCAGACCCAACCGCTGGGGCATCACGATAGCGAGCATCTACGCGCCATTGCCGCCGCGCTGGAGGCCCACTCCGAGCATCCTATCGCCCGCGCCTTCCGCCCCTTCCGCGATGCCACGCTTCAGGCACGCCATGTGAAGAGCCATACCGGTAGCGGCCTGGAGGGCACCCTCGATGGAGCCGTCTGGCGGTTGGGCAAGCCCGACTTCGCCAGCCAGCAAAGCATCGCGGTGCCGGGCAGCGGGCAGTGGCTGCTGCTGAGCGAAGATCACCAGCCGCGCGCCTGGTTCAAGCTGCATGACGGCATTCGGGAAGACGCCGCGCAAACCGTGGCGGCCCTGCAAGCACGCGGTCTGGCGGTGGAGCTGCTCTCCGGGGATACCCGGGAAGCCGTGGAAAGCCTGGCCGATCAGCTCAATATCGAGACCTGGCACGCGGGCCAGTCCCCCGAGGACAAGCTGAACCGGCTGCGCGAGCTGCAGGCCCAGGGCGAACGGGTGGTAATGATTGGCGATGGCATCAACGATGTGCCCGTGCTGGCGGGGGCCGATGTCGCGATTGCCATGAACAGTGCCACCGACCTGGCGCGTACCCGCGCCGATGCGGTACTGATGAGCCCACGCCTGATGCGCATCCACGATGCCGTGGATATTGCCCAGGCCACCCGCCGCATCATGCGGCAAAACATGATCTGGTCGGTGTGCTACAACTTCTCGGCCTTGCCGCTGGCCGCCATGGGGCTCATTCCGCCCTGGCTGGCCGCCATCGGCATGTCGCTGAGCTCGCTGGTGGTGGTGGGCAACGCCTTGCGTCTATCGCGTTGGCGCAGTGCTCCAACCCCCAGCATCGCCCCCACCAAACCGGTGACTGCATGAGCATTCTGTACCTGTTGATTCCGCTATCGCTGATCCTGCTCGGCCTCGCGGTCTGGGCCTTCTTCTGGGCGGTGAAGCACGACCAGTTCGAAGACCTGGAAGGCCCTGCCCACCGCATCCTGTTCGATGACGACGAAAACGACCTGACCCCCGAACAGCGCGCCGAGCGAAAAAACAGGGCCAAGCCGCCTCGCGACCAAGAGCCCCCGCCATGAACCCGACCGGGCTGGACCTGCCGCCGCTGCTGGCGGCCTGGGTATTTGGCCTCATGGGCGGAGCGCACTGCATCGGCATGTGCGGTGGCATCATGAGCGCCCTCACCTTCGCCGTGCCGCCCAGCATGCGCCACCCTGCTCGCCTGGGCGGGCTGCTGATGAGCTACAACCTGGGGCGTATTCTCAGCTACATGGTGGCCGGAGCGCTAGTGGCTGCGCTGGGCACACTGGTCTCGCTCTCCCCGGCCGCCGGAGTGAGCCTGCAGGTGGTGGCGGCGGTCATGCTGATTCTGATGGCGCTGTACATCGCCAACTGGTGGAAAGGTCTGCTCCGGGTCGAGGCCGCCGGACGCTACCTGTGGCGCTATCTCGAACCCCTGGGCCGACGGTTGATGCCTGTCGTGCATCTGCCCCAGGCTTTTGCCCTGGGTGCAATCTGGGGCTGGCTACCCTGTGGGCTGGTGTACTCCATGCTGGCCTGGAGTCTGGCCACGGCCGACCCGCAGCAGGGCGCGTTGCTGATGGGTGCCTTCGGACTGGGCACCCTGCCAGCCCTGCTGGCCACCGGCCTGGCGGCTCGCCAGATGGGCCAGCTCATTCGCCACCCCGCCACGCGTACCGTGGCCGCCTTGACCATCATCGGCTTTGCCCTGTGGCAACTGTGGTCGCTGCTGCCGACGGCCCTCCACCCATAGCTTGATATAGCTCAACGCTTTGCCCGCTTCGATGCCTTAGCATGCAGGCATATGTCGGCCGGTGGCCCACCACCTGGCTACTTTGCCCTGTTACCACGGAGCGTCTCTTCATGCCCCTTGCCTCTGCTGCCACCGTACCTCCTCACCTCGCAGCGGCCGAGACCCCTGCCTGGGACGAGGCCCTGCTGCGCCGTTACGACACCAGCGGCCCACGCTATACGTCCTACCCTACGGCACTCTCCTTTGACGCAGACATCGGTGCCGACGACGTCACTGAAGCCCTGGCGCGCAGCAATGCCAGCCAACGGCCGCTCTCCCTGTACGTGCACGTGCCCTTTTGCCGCAAGATCTGCTTTTACTGCGCCTGCAACAAGATCGCCACCAAGAACACCCAGCTGGCCGAACCCTACCTATCGCGCCTCGATCGTGAAATGGTGCTGACCTCGCGCCATCTGGATACTCGGCGGCCCGTGCAGCAGCTGCACTGGGGCGGTGGCACCCCAACGTTCCTGACCCTGGCGCAAATGAGCGACCTGGTAGACAGGTTGGACGCGAGGTTTGGGCTCTCCAACGCTCCTGACCGCGATTACGCCATCGAGATCGACCCCCGTGAAGCAGATGTCTTTACCCTGCGCCACCTGCAGTCGCTGGGTTTCAATCGCCTCAGCCTGGGCGTCCAGGACCTGAACCCTAGGGTACAGGCGGCCATCAACCGCGTGCAGCCCAAGGTCATGACCGAAACCCTGATGGACGAAGCACATCGGCTGGGCTTTCGCTCCCTCAATCTGGATCTGATTTACGGGCTACCGTTTCAGACCGAGCAGAGCTTTGCCGACACGCTTGGCCAGGTCATCGACCTCAACCCGGCCCGCTTGTCGGTGTTCAATTACGCCCACATGCCCAGCCGCTTTGCCCCCCAGCGGCGCATCAGCGAGACAGACCTGCCCAGCGCCGACGAGAAGCTGGCGATCCTGCGCACCACCATCGAGATGCTCACTCAGGCAGGCTATGTGCATATCGGCATGGACCACTTTGCCCGCCCGGACGACAGCCTCGCCCAGGCCCAGCGCCAAGGCACTCTGCAGCGTAACTTCCAGGGCTACTCCAGCCACGCCCAGTGCGACCTGATTGGCTTGGGCGTTTCGGCCATTTCCCGTATCGATGATCTGTATGCCCAGAACCCCACCCAGCTGGCCGCGTATGAAGCGGCATTGGATGAAGGTCGGCTGGCAACCGTCAAAGGAGTACGTTTAAATAAGGACGACCTAATGCGGAGAGACGTCATCGAGCGCCTGATGTGCGATATGGAAATTGACCTGGCCAGCGTTGGCCAACGTTGGCACATCGACGCGCCCGCCTACTTCGCCAGCGCGCTGGAGCGCCTGCAGCCCGCCGAGCGGGATGGCCTGCTGCAGCGCGAAGGGAACCGCCTGCGGGCAACACCGACCGGGCGGCTGCTAATTCGCCACCTGGCCATGGCGTTCGATGCGCGCTTGCAAAGCCAGTCATCGCAACGCTACTCGAAGATCGTATAAACGGCACCTTGAGACATTCACCCCCTGACCCTATGATGGCTAATGAAAAGGGAGAACAACATGCCATATCCTGCCAGCCAACGGCGTTCACTGCTGCAAGGGGCGCACTGCCAGACCTGCAGCCTCAGCTCGCTGTGCCTACCGCTCGCCCTGGAGCTGGAGGATATGAGCCAGTTCGACGCCATCATCCGCCGCCGCGCACCGCTCAAGAAGGGCGAACCGCTGTTTCGCCAGGGCGATGCGTTCACCAGCGTCTATGCGGTACGTTCCGGCAGCCTGAAACAGGTGACCAGCGAAGGCAACGGCAACGATCAGTTGACCAACTTCTATCTGCCCAGCGAGCTGGTGGGGTTGGATGGTATCGATGGAGAGCAGTATCCCGGCAGCGTGATCGCCCTGGAAACCACCGCAGTGTGCGAGATTCCTTTCGACCGCCTGGACACCCTATCGCAAGAGCTGCCGGAGCTGCGCAGCCAGCTTTACCGCAGCATGAGCAAGGAGCTGCGTGATGATCGGCGCATGATGCGCCTGCTATCGCGCAAAACCGCCGACCAGCGGCTGGCCAGCTTCCTGATTACCCTCTCTGATCGCTTCCGGCGACGCGGCTACTCGCCCTACAGCTTCCGGCTCTCCATGTCTCGCGCCGACATGGGGAACTACCTGGGGCTGGCCGTCGAAACCGTCAGCCGTATCCTGAGCCGCTTTCAGCAACAGAACGTGGTGGCCGTCTCGGGCCGAGAGGTCAATATTCTCGACCTGCAGCGGCTCATCACCCTGGCCGAAGAGGAGGAGCAGGCAATCAGCTCACGTTGAACGCCTGAATCCGCCCTTCCATCAGCGCCGCCTGTTTGGCTTCCAGCCCGACGAAGTCGAACAGCGCCCGGTCGGCCAATTGGGAAGGCGCCACATTGGTGACGGCCTTGAACATGCTCTCCAGCCGCCCCGGGTGCTTCTTGTCCCATTCGGCCAGCATGTCCTTGACGATCTGACGCTGCATGTTGGGCTGCGACCCGCACAGGTTGCAGGGAATGATCGGAAACTCCATCAGCCGTGAGAATTCGGCAATGTCCGCTTCCTTGCAGTAGGCCAAGGGGCGGATCACGATGTTCTTGCCGTCGTCGGACAGCAGCTTGGGCGGCATGGCCTTCAGGGTTCCGCCAAAGAACATGTTGAGAAACAGCGTCTCGAGGATATCTTCCCGGTGGTGGCCCAGGGCAATCTTGTTGGCGCCGATCTCCTCGGCAAACCCGTAAAGTGACCCGCGACGCAGTCGCGAGCAGAGCGCGCAGGTGGTCTTGCCTTCCGGGGTTTTCTCCTTCACCACCGAATAGGTATCCCGCTCCAGAATGTGGTACTCCACACCCAGCTGATCCAGGTAACGGGGCAGCACGTGCTCGGGAAAGCCCGGCTGCTTCTGGTCGAGGTTGACCGCCACCAGGGAAAAGTTGACCGGCGCATTGCGCTGCAGATTGCGCAGGATTTCCAGCATGGTGTAGCTGTCCTTGCCGCCCGACAGGCATACCATGACCCGATCCCCCTCATCAATCATGTTGTAATCGATGATGGCGTTGCCCACTTCACGACGAAGACGCTTCTGCAACTTGTTGAATTCGCGCTTCTGTTTGGCATCCTGAAGTTCAGGCTGCTGTTCAGACGCCGCATTGGTGGCACGCGTCGCCGAGGAGGGGTCGAAAAAATCAGGTGATAACATGGTCGTTGTACTGCCGATGGGTGAAGGAGCAGCGGCTATTCTACAAGACTCGCAGGCGCGACCCAATACAAACCCATCGTCGGCCTCTGGCCAGCGCGTCGGCTCACACCGTGAAAAGGCGTTCACTCTGCAAGCGCTGATAGAGCAGCGCCGCCGCCGTGGCCTCGCTTTGTACCGAGGGCCAGGCCAGCGGCAGAGACCAGCACGACAACGCTTCGTTGATGCTCGGGCCGACCTCCGCCTGGGGATGCAAACGGCGTAGCTGACGAGCATGTAGCCTGGCCAGGTCGACCTGAGCATTGGGCAGCCCAAACCCCAGCGTGGCCTTGAACATCCGGCCAAGCGGCGCCAGCAGGGCATCCAACTGCCACCCCACCACGGGCCGGTTACCGATGAACCCCGCCAGCACTTCGATCCGAGTTCCCGAGTCAACTGACGAAGCAGGTGCATCGTCTCGCTCCTGACGATGAGGCATGTGTTCGCCTTTCATGGTCAGCGTGTCGCTCCAGGCATGGCTGGTCAACACCCGGCGCGGCGTCAATACGACAGCGGCCACGCGCAGCTCGCCCGGGCGAGCCTGGCTTTCACGACACGCCAACGCCACTGCTTCTTCGCCCATATAAGGCTGGAACAGCCAGCCATGCGGCGTGTCCGCGAACCGCCGTCGATCGCTTTCACGCTGCACCAGGGTTCTCAGTGAGCCGCTCAAGAGACCCACGTGCCTATCCAATAGCCGCATTCCACTCACGAATACTCCAGATGATAACGATGGGACAGCCGCTGCTTGAAGTCCTTGACGATGTGCAGCGCTTCGCGTAGCAGGTCACGCTCCAGCGATGAAAGCTCCTGGACCACGACTCGGTTGGTGCGTTTGCCGGTATCGGCATCGCGGGCGCCCGCGCTTTTCAGCTCCTGCAACTGCTGCTTCAGACGCAGCTCGGTAAACAGCGCCAGCGCCTCACCCAGGTCGTCGGCAAAGCGGCGGTCCAGACGGCCATCGGCGGCCAGCGCATCGAGCCGATCCAGCGTAGAGGTCGCCTTGATGCGCCGCTCCAGCGCCATGGTGCGCACCCCATGAACAATCGGAAAAATGCCGCCTTTCTTGATATCGATGCCGTGCTGGGGCTTTTTCAGCGAACCAAACAGCGTCAACGGCGTCGAGAAACGCAGCGCTGCGCGGGCGAAATAGGAGAGCAGCAGCTCATCATGGGAACAGCGCGCAAACAGCGCCTCGCGCACACGGTCCAGCAGCGCGGGGTTGCCCGCGACGCCGTGGGCATCCAGCAAAATGGCCAGCTTCATCAGGCTGTCGCCATCCCGGGCCGACACCCACCTGGCGATGTTCGACTCCCACGTCGACACCGTGCCCACCCACTCAGGGTTACACACCATGATGTTGCCAGGGCACGGCGGGTAGCCCAGCTGCACCAGCGTCTCTGACAAGGTGTTCATGCACTCGGCCACGTCCGGCCACTGGCAATCGTCAGCCAGGATCAACCCGTTGTCCTGGTCGGTCTTGAGAATCTGCTCGCCACGGCCCTCGCTGCCCATGACCATCAGGCAGCTTTGCGGGTGGTACTGCTCGGGCACGGTCAAGGTCCACGCCTTACTCATGATGCGGCCATTCAACGCGGCCAGCAGGTCCATGGCAAAACGCAGCTTGACGCCCTGGGCCATGAGCGCCTTGACCAGCTCGGGCGTGCGCTGACTGGCCGATGCCAGGGCAGGCAGGCTATCGGCTTGCTCCACTTGCAAGCTCACCACATAGCTACGGCTGGAGAAGAACCCCAATACATCCGTCAGCTCCACCACCCCTTGCACCTGATCCTCTTCCATCACCACCACCCGCGATACCTGATGGCAGGTCATGGTGATCAAGGCATCAAACAGGTACTGCCCAGGAGCAACGGTGACCAGTGACCGATTGGCCAGTGACGCCACCGGGGTCTCCAACGAGGCGTTTTCGAGCACCAGGCCATTGAGCAGGTCCGTCTTGGTGACCATGCCCGGCCCGTCGTCGGTGGCCACCAGCAGGCTGTCGGCATGGCTGTCTTTCAACTGTTGGACGGCCTGTTGAACAGAGGCCTGGGCATCCATCATCAGCGGCAAACGCATGCACTCGCTCACCCGGGCCAACATGAACCCTGCCATGGTGACTCCCCCATCGGCACGCTTTTCGGTCAACAGACGCGCCTTGTGAGACAGCGACTGTTTGAAGAATTGCTCGAACGCCGGGTAGTGCCGACACAGCTGGCTGAACAGCGCCTTGGGCATGACGTAACACAGACACTCGTCTTCGGCCTGAAAGCGGTAGCGGCTCTTGCCATTCAGGATGCTGATCGCACCAAACAGATCACCCGCCGTATAGTGGCCGATACGCGCACTGGCAGCCGGCAGCGAGGGGTCCAGCTCGGCCACCTCGCCCTTGTGAATCAGAAACACCGAGGCGCCAGGCTGGCCCATTTCCAGAATGACCTCATCACGTTCGAAATAGGCCAGGTCCATGCCCCGGCGCACGTGATCCCGACCCTCCTCGTCCAGCAGGGTGAAGGGCAGTTGAGACAGCTCTACTTCTACCATGTAGCAACCTCGATCAAGCGCCTTGTCTCGCGCCACGCAATGGCTTTTGTGATTATTATTAACCTGTCACTCTCTTTGACCTGCTTTATACCCTGCTACTTTCTGCTATAACGCTAACGTCTTAACGACTTTTGTTTAGCGACTAAAGTAGCGCCTTTTACTCTCTCTTTAACGCTCTTTGGTCACTTTTACCAAGGTAGCAAACATTGGTTTAGCCAGAGCCATAGACCATTGTCCTATCGTCATACCCCAGCTTGCAAAAAAAGGTCGCTTATTCTCTAAAAAACAGTAAGATATAAAAACAACACAGGTTCAAAAAAGCCCTTACCAAGGCGTGATACCAAAGTCTGGGATTTATTTTTTGTATTTATTGCCCAGTATTATTAGTGAGTCATACAGGGTTAAAGCACACCACCCTAGCCATGTATCCAGAGCCGCTGACAACCACTCGAGAACACCTCAACGCTGACGGCTTAACAATAATAAGGTGACGTGCCTGGTAACGCCATTCAAGGAATCCACCACCGACAGGATCTCTTGTCTACGTTGCCCTGATGGATCACACGCTATCTTGAGTTCACTTTCCAACCCTAAAAATCACAACTGGAGAGCAACACAATGGCAGACGACAAGACCAATGCTGCTGAGTACTGGAAGGCCAACGTACGCCTGATCTTCGGGTGCATGATCGTTTGGGCCTTCGTCTCTTACGGATGCGCCATCCTCTTCCGCCCACTGCTGACCAGCATTTCCGTTGGCGGTACGGACCTGGGCTTCTGGTTCGCTCAGCAAGGCTCCATTCTTACCTTTATCGGCCTGATTTTCTTCTATGCCTGGAGAATGAATCAGCTCGACAAGAAATTTGGCCTGGGGGAGTAAGCAAGCATGAGCCAATTTGCCATTAACCTTTTGTTCGTAGGCGCGTCGTTCGCGCTCTATATCGGCATTGCGATATGGGCGCGGGCCGGGTCTACCAAGGACTTTTACGTGGCGGGGGGAGGTGTTCACCCCGTGACCAACGGTATGGCCACGGCCGCCGACTGGATGTCTGCCGCGTCGTTCATCTCCATGGCCGGCCTGATTGCCTCGGGCGGCTACGCCAACTCCACCTTCCTGATGGGTTGGACGGGCGGCTTCGTTATCCTGGCGATGCTGCTGGCACCTTACCTACGCAAGTTCGGCAAGTTTACCGTGCCGGACTTCATCGGTGAGCGCTTCTACAGCCGCACCGCCCGCGTGGTAGCGGTGGTGTGTCTGATCATCGCGTCAGTGACCTACGTTATCGGCCAGATGACCGGCGCTGGTGTGGCGTTCTCTCGCTTCCTCGAAGTGCCCAGCACCTGGGGTATCTGGATCGCCGCAGCGATCGTTTTCCTGTACGCCGTGTTTGGCGGCATGAAAGGCATCACCTACACCCAGGTGGCTCAGTACATCGTACTGATCGTGGCCTACACCATTCCGGCGGTGTTCATCGCCATGCAGCTGACCGGCAACCCGATCCCGATGTTCGGCATGTTCAGCACCCACACCGAGTCGGGCGTTCCTTTGCTGCAAAAGCTGGATGACGTCGTCAACGCGCTGGGCTTCCGCGACTACACCGCAGATGTGGACAACAAGCTGAACATGGTGCTGTTCACCCTGTCGTTGATGATCGGTACGGCGGGTCTTCCCCACGTCATCATTCGCTTCTTCACGGTGCCCAAGGTGGCTGACGCGCGCTGGTCGGCTGGCTGGGCATTGGTATTCATCGCCCTGCTCTACCTCACCGCGCCTGCGGTGGCCTCCATGGCACGTCTGAACCTGATGACCACCGTCTATCCCGAGATGACCGGACAGGTAGAGGATTACGAAATGGCAGCGGCCGAGCCTCTGCTGTACGAAGACCGTCCCACCTGGTTCAGAACCTGGGAAGATACCGGCCTCATCACCTTCAATGACTTGAACAACGATGGCCGTATCCAGTTCTACAACGACAGCAACACGGAGTTTGCAGCCACCGCCGAAGCACGCGGCTGGGAAGGTAACGAGCTGAACGTCAACAATGACATTCTGGTATTGGCCAACCCGGAGATTGCCAACCTGCCCGGCTGGGTCATCGGTTTGATCGCGGCAGGGGGTATCGCCGCAGCTCTTTCCACGGCCGCAGGCTTGCTGCTGGCGATCTCCTCGGCCATCAGTCATGACTTGATCAAGAACACCATCAACCCCAACATTTCCGAGAAAAACGAGATGCTGGCGGCACGGATCTCGATGGGGGGCGCCATTCTGCTGGCCACCTATCTGGGCTTGAACCCTCCCGGGTTTGCGGCACAGACGGTCGCCCTGGCCTTCGGTATCGCGGCAGCCTCGCTGTTCCCCGTGCTGATGATGGGTATCTTCTCCACCCGCATAAACAGCGCTGGCGCGATCTGCGGCATGCTGGCGGGCCTGGTGGCTACCCTGCTGTACATCTTCACCTACCTGGGCTGGTTCTTCATCCCCGGTACCAACATGCTGCCGAACACGCCTGACAACTGGTTCCTCGGCATTTCCCCGCTCTCCTTCGGTGCTGTCGGCGCACTGATCAACTTTGCGGTCGCCTTCGCTGTCTCCAGCGTCACGGCAGCGCCGCCCAAGGAGATTCAAGAGCTTGTCGAGAGCGTGCGTTACCCGAAAGGGGCTGGTGTCGCTGTCGATCACTAAGCCATAATCGTTCCTGGCTAGCCAACGGGCTAGTCCTGGAACCCATCACGCATCGGGCTTCCCATGGGAAGCCCGAGCTGTTTTAGGAAGCATCGTTATGATCTGGCACTTGATTGCCGCTGTCTTCGCCGCCCTGGCGGCGGCGGGTATTGCCCTGATACTGCGCCACCTGTCAGGACGCCGTCTGCCCAAATGGATCGTGCCTGTCTTTGCCGGACTCGGCATGCTGAGCTACCAGATTCACGTGGAGTACTCCTGGTTCGATCACAAGCAGCAGCAGCTACCCGCCTCGGCGGTGGTCGTGGACAGCAGTACCGGCACCGAAATATGGCGCCCATGGACCTTCGTGTTTCCCATGACCACGCGCTTCAGCGTGCTCGACCACGACAGCCTGCAGCGCACCCAGCACGAAGGCGCCACGCTGGCCGAGTTCATGCTCTACCACTTCGAGCGCCACCATACGGACCTGGTGATTCCCCAGGCCTACCTCTTGAACTGCAGCAGCCGTGAGCTGGTGCCGGTGGATATCGACACCCGTTCGCCGGACATCACCGGCATCCGCACGTTGCGCACCTCCTCCACGCTGCTCGAACAAGCCTGCGCCGAGCCTGCTCATTCATCTTGAGCACTGGCGCTGCAGGGCAATTCCCCTAGAATGGAGCCTCACTGAACGCACCGCCGCATGGGGCGCAGATAACAAGACAGGGAGAGAAGCATGTTTCACGGCGGGCTGCTGGTAGCCGTATCACTACTCTATATTGCCGTGCTGTTCGGCATTGCCTGGTACGGCGACCGCCGGGCGCGCACCCATGGCGCCAGCCGCCGCCGCCCCATCATCTACAGCCTGGCGCTGGCAATTTACTGTACGTCCTGGACGTTTTACGGCGCGGTGGGCCAGGCCGCCACGGCAGGCTGGTCGTTTGCCAGCATTTTCGTCGGGCCAATTCTGACGTTCCTGCTGTTCTGGCCGGTACTGGCCAAGATGATTCGCGTTGCCAAGCACCAGAACGTCACCTCCATTGCCGACTTCATTGCGTCGCGTTACGGCAAGACGCAGTCGCTGGCCGCCTTTGCCAGCCTGGTGGCGCTGATCGGTACGCTGCCCTATATCGCCCTGCAGCTAAAAGCCGTGTCGACCAGCTTCAGCGTGTTGACCGATGCACAGGACCTCACCCACACCCCGCTGTTTGCCGATACGGCGTTTTATGTGGCCATCGTCATGGCGATCTTTGCCATCCTGTTTGGCACACGCCATACCGATGCCACCGAGCACCATGAGGGGCTGATTCACGCGGTCGCCTTCGAGTCACTGGTCAAACTGTTGGCCTTCCTGGTGCTGGGGGCCTTCGTCACCTGGGGCATGTTCGGCGGGCTGGGAGAGCTGATGGGCCATGCGGAAAGCCAGCTGGAGCTGCAGCGCCAGTTGGCCAACCAGGATTTCGGCCAGAGCTTCTGGGCACAAACGCTACTGGCCATGCTGGCCATCCTCTGCCTGCCACGTCAGTTTCACGTGGCGGTAGTCGAAAACATTCACCCGGACGACGCCAGCAAGTCGCGCTGGCTATTCCCGCTCTACCTGCTGGCCATTGCCTTCTTCGTGGTACCGCTAGCCGCCGCAGGGCTGATGCTGTTCTCGGAAAGCGGCGTCGAGCCCGACACTTACGTGCTGGCGCTCTCCATGGCTTCAGGCCAGCAGTGGCTGACCCTGCTGACCTTCATTGGCGGTTTTTCCGCAGCCACCGGCATGGTCATCGTGGCCGCGGTGGCGGTGTCCATCATGATCTCCAATGAAATCGTCATTCCGGCCCTGTTCCGGCTGCGCTGGTTCGACACCAAGGCCCGAGACTACGGACGGCTGGTGCTGCGCGCCCGCCGCCTGACCATCATCGCCGTGCTGGCCATGGCCTACGGTTTCTATCAGCTGATTGGCGAGTTCACCTCGCTGGCCTCCATCGGCATGCTCTCGTTTGCCGCAGCCGGGCAATTTGCGCCTGCCTTGATCGGCGGGCTGTACTGGAAGCGCGGTAACCGGCTGGGCGTCGTCATCGGCATGAATGCCGGCTTTGCCATCTGGACCTACAGCCTGCTGATGCCGGCCATGATCAACGCCGGCGTGCTGCCCCAGGCATGGCTGTTCGGCGGGCCACTGGGCATCTCGTGGCTCTCGCCCACGGCCCTGTTCGGCCTCAACCTGGGCGACCCGTTCACCCACGGGGTGATGCTCTCGCTGGGGATCAATCTGTTCTGCTATATCTTCGTCTCGCAGATCACCTCCCAGCGCGTGGTCGAGCGCATTCAGGCGTCGCTGTTCGTCGATAGCGTCGAGACCCGCCAGACCTCGGTGAACCGCCCCTGGACGGGTGCGACCACGGTAGGCGACTTGAAGGTACTGTGTGAACGCTTCCTCGGTGCAGGCCAGGTGGATCGCGCTTTCGAAGACTACGCCCGCCGGGCGGGCAAACCGCTGGACGATGGCACCCGCGCGTCCATCGACGTCATCCAGTTTACCGAACGCTTTTTGGCGTCGGTGCTGGGCGCCTCGTCGGCCCGTATCGTGGTGAACTCGGCGCTGCAGGGGCGCGGCATCGGCATTTCCGATGTGATCTCCATCGTCGATGAAGCCTCCCAGGTGCTTGAGTTCAACCGCGCCCTGCTGCAGGCCACCATCGAAAACATCAATCAGGGCATCAGCGTGGTCGACCAGAATCTGCGGCTGGTGGTGTGGAACCAGCGCTATCTGGAGCTGTTCCGCTTCCCCGACCACCTGATTCGGGTCGGCGCCCCCATGGACCGCATCTTCCGTTACAACGCCCATAATGGCGAGTATGGCCCCGGCGACCCGGAGGAGCATGTCCAGCTGCTGATCGACAACATTCGGGCAGGCCAGCCCCACCGCTACGTGCGTTACCGCCAGGATGGCAGCGTGCTGGAAGTGCAGGGCAACCCCATGCCCGGAGGCGGCTTCGTCTACACCTATCAGGACATTACCCAGCAAAAGCGCATCGAAGAGGCGCTGATTCGCTCTGAAAACAATATCCGTATCTATACCGATAACGTACCGGCGCTGATTGCCTACTTCGATAAGGAGAGCCGCTACCTGTTCACCAACCGCGCCTACGAGCAGGCCTTCAGCATTGATCGTAACGCGGTCATCGGGCGTCGCTATGAAGACGTCCTGCCGGTCAATCAGGCCGAAGAGCGACTGCCCTGGGTACAGCGAACGCTGGCCGGTGAGCGTGTCAGCTTCGAAGTCTCCATGCGCGTCAATGATGCCATGCGTTACATGCTGGTGACCTATACACCCCACTTTGGCGACAGCCAGTCGATTTTAGGCTTTTTTGCGCTGTATCAGGACATTACCGAACGCCGCCAGGCCGAGATTGCGCTCAAGGAGACCAATGAAACCCTGGAGGAGCGCGTCAGAGAGCGCACTCAGGCGCTTTCAGAGGCCAACGCCGCTCTGCGCCAGGAGAACCGAGTGCGCGCAGAAGCGGAGCAAGCGCTGCGCCAGGCCAAGCTGCTGGCCGAGGATGCCAACGCCTCGAAAACGCGCTTTTTGGCCGCTGCCAGCCACGATCTGCTGCAGCCGCTGAACGCTGCGCGCCTGTTTACCTCGGCGCTGATGCAAAACGTCACCGCCAGCGATACCCAGCGCACCATTGGGCATATCGACAACTCGCTGCAGGCCGCCGAAGAGCTGCTGGGTACGCTGCTGGATATCTCCAAGCTGGATGCGGGCGCGCTGACCCCACGCCGCAGCCACTTCGCGCTGGCCGACATCTTCCGCCCGCTGCGGGCCGAGTTCGAAGTCATGGCCGACGACCGCGGCCTGGACCTGGACGTCGTCCCCACCCAGAAGTGGGTCGACTCTGACCCGCAAATGCTGCGCCGTATCGTGCAGAACTTCCTCTCCAACGCCATTCGCTACACTCAGGAAGGGCGCGTGCTGCTGGGCTGCCGCCGCCAGGGCGAACGGCTGCTGATCGAGGTATGGGATAGCGGCCCCGGCGTTCCCGAGTCCAAGCTCACCGAGATTTTCCAGGAGTTTCGTCGTCTCGATCAGGTGTCGCGTCACAAGGAGAGCGAAAAAGGGCTGGGGCTGGGACTGTCCATCGCCGACCGCATGAGTCGCGTGCTGGACCACCCCATCAAGGTACGCTCCTGGGAAGGCGTCGGGACGGTCTTTTCGGTGAGCGTGCCCATCGTGGCGGCCAAGGAGATGGCGCCGATAGAGCAAGAGGCTGGCCATCGCCGCAGTGGCAACAAGCTGGCGGGCACCCGCATCGTCTGTATCGACAATGAAACCCTGATTCTGGAGGGCATGACCGCCATGCTGAACGGCTGGGGCTGTGAGGTCTTCACCGCCACCAGCATCGGAGGGGCCAAGTCGATTCTGCGCAACATGGATGGCGACCCGGATGCCATTCTGGCGGATTACCATCTGGATAACGAAGTCACCGGCCTGATGGCTCTGGAAGCCCTCAGCGAGCGCTTCGAAGGGGCCGTGCCGGGCATCGTGATCACCGCTGACCGCACCGAAACCGTGGCCGAGGAGATCAAGCGGGCGGGGTACCACATGCTCCTGAAACCCGTGAAACCCGCCGCCCTGCGTGCTCTGCTGACACGCACCCTGCAGGCCAGTCGGGCCAAACTCTGACCCTGCCCCTGACAAAGCCATAGCTAACAAAACGCCGCGCCTGGAGAATTCCAGGCGCGGCGTTTTGGTTGCCTACCGTCGCGATCAGGACTCGACTTTGGGCGGCTCCACTTCCAGCTTTTGCGCGGCGATGACCGCCTGGGTGCGCGAGTGAACGCCCAGCTTGCGCAGAATTGCCGTGACGTGCGCCTTGATCGTGGCTTCCGAGACATTCAGCTCATAGGCAATCTGCTTGTTGAGCAGACCTTCGGTGAGCATGTTCAATACCCGGAACTGCTGGGGAGTCAGCGACGCAATCGCTTCGGCAAAACGCGACTCCTCTTCGCTGGTCTCTTCCAATACGTTGGCCAGCGCTTCAGGCAACCAGACTTCCCCCTGCAGAATTTCGCCCACGGCTTCGGCAATCAGCTGCAGTGAGGAGGATTTGGGGATGAACCCGGACGCCCCGTAGTCGATGGCGCGCCGCACCACGTAAGGCTCATCGCTGCCGGACACCACGGCAACGGGAATATCGGGCATCTGCCCGCGCAGCTGAATCAACCCCGAAAAGCCGTGGGCTCCCGGCATGTGCAGATCCAGCAGGATCAAATCCGCATCGGGATGTCGGTTGACGACCTCTGTGGTGGCTTCCATGGTGTCGGCTTCGACGATCTCGGCCTGGGGGGCCAACTGGCGCAACGCTTGGGTAAGCGCTGCGCGAAACAGCGGATGGTCGTCAGCGACGATAAACTTATGGGCTACTGCCATGGATTTTCCTCCGGTTCCTCGAGCAGCGGGGTTGCCTGCCGCCGCGACGCTAGGCTCATACGGTTGAGGCATGGTACCCCATGGGCTTCATCATGCCCAAGCATCACATGCACAATTTGTCATTGGAACGTCATTCAAACAGAAACAGCGGTGCCGGCTCATGGCCGGCACCGCAACAGACTAACGCAGTTTGCCCTGATTTAATAAATCCAGGCGTGACGCTGGTCATTGAAAGCAGCCCCCACAAGACGATTCATGGGGGTGCTTCCCTTACTGGTTGGCACGATGTTCGATCAGATCATCGACCACCGACGGGTCTGCCAGCGTACTGGTATCGCCCAGCCCATCACACTCGTTGGCCGCGATCTTGCGCAGGATGCGTCGCATGATCTTGCCCGAACGGGTCTTGGGCAGCCCCGGCGCCCACTGGATGACGTCCGGCGACGCAATGGGGCCGATATCCTTACGCACCCACTGGGTCAGCTCTTTCTTCAGTTCGTCGGTGGGATCCATGCCATCGTTCAAGGTCACGTAGATATAGATACCCTGACCCTTGATGTCGTGGGGGAAGCCCACCACGGCGGCCTCGGCCACGGCGGAATGAGCGACCAGCGACGACTCGATTTCGGCGGTGCCCATGCGGTGGCCAGAGACGTTGAGCACGTCGTCCACACGGCCGGTGATCCAGTAGTAGCCGTCCTCGTCGCGGCGGCAGCCGTCACCGGTGAAGTACATGCCGTCGTAGGTGGAGAAGTAGGTCTGCACGAAGCGCTCGTGATCCCCCCAGATGGAGCGCGCCTGCCCCGGCCAGGAGTCGAGAATCACCAGGTTACCTTCATTGGCCCCCTCCAGCGTCTGGCCCTCGCTGTCCACCAGCGCTGGCTTGACCCCGAAGAACGGTGTCGTGGCCGAGCCCGGCTTGAGGTCAGTGGCCCCCGGCAGCGGCGCAATCATGATGCCGCCCGTCTCGGTTTGCCACCAGGTATCCACGATGGGGCACTTCTCGTTGCCGATGACCCGGTAGAACCACTCCCAGGCTTCCGGGTTGATTGGCTCACCCACCGAGCCCAGCAGGCGCAGCGAGTCACGTTTGCTGGAATCCATCACGCGGTCACCATGGGCCATCAGTGCACGAATGGCGGTCGGCGCGGTATAGAGGATGTTGACCTGGTGCTTGTCGACGATGTCGCCCATCCGGCCATGGGTCGGATAGCTGGGCACGCCTTCGAACATCAGCGTCGTGGCGCCGTTGGCCAGCGGCCCGTACACGATATAGCTATGCCCGGTGACCCAGCCCACGTCGGCGGTACACCAGTAGATCTCACCTTCCTGGTAGTCGAAAATATATTGATGGGTCATGGCGGCATAGGTCAGGTAGCCGCCAGTGGTATGCTTCAGTCCTTTCGGTGCGCCGGTAGAGCCTGAGGTATACAGAATGAACAGCGGATCTTCTGCGTTCATGGGTTCGGCCGGGCACTCGGTCGACTGCTGATCGACCAGCTCGTCGAACCACAGGTCACGGCCTGCCTGCCAGTCGATATCGCCCCCGGTGCGTTTGACGACCAGCACGTTCTTGCACACGTCGGTGCCATCACGGGTCAGCGCCGAGTCGACGTTCTCTTTCAGCGGCACATGCTTGCCACCGCGCACTGATTCATCGGCGGTGATCACCAGCTTGGAGTCCGCACCAATGACGCGCTGAGCCACGGCATCCGGGGAGAAGCCACCAAAGACCACCGAGTGCACTGCGCCGATCCGCGCACAGGCCAGCATGGCCATGGCGGCTTCGGGAATCATTGGCATATACAGCGTGACCGTATCGCCTTTCTGGATGCCCAGCGATTTCAGGCCATTGGCCAGCTGGTTGGTACGCTCGTACAGCTCACGGTAGGTGATGTGTTTGGACTCGCTGGGATCATCGCCTTCCCAGATGATCGCCGTCTGGTCGCCACGCGTGGCCAAATGGCGGTCCAGGCAGTTGGCGCTGACGTTCAGCTCGCCATCTTCGAACCAGCGAATATCGACGTTGTCGCGGGCGAACGAGGTGTTCTTGATCTTGCTGGGGGGCTTGATCCAGTCGAGACGCTTGGCTTGCTCGGCCCAGAAGCCTTCAGGGTCCTCCATGGACTGCTGATACATTGCCGCATACTTGTCTTTGTCGGCCCATGCCTTGGCTGCGATGCTATCGCGCACTGGATAGACGTTCTGATGCTCGCTCATGAAATTGCCTCTGTCCGTGAAAATGCACTCTCGTGGAAGTTGTGTCGGTCTTGTTATTGGTGGCACCGACCCGGCTAATCTTTACCTAGCATAAACCTCCCGATGACGGCTTCCCCTTAGACATTGGTATTAACATTTTTATTTTAAAAAACATATACTTAAAACATGTTTCCAGGATTCATCAAGCACTGTAGACCAAGGTCTGATGACAATGTCGGCAGCGATACCGCTGCCCTTTTACCACTAAGGCATGACGTCTGGCCGTAAAGGCGTGGGTCTGGCAGGCGCACTGGTAGCGGTAGGGCCGCGACTGCGCTTGCCCGATATCGAAACGGTGGGTAACCCGGGGTTCCAGCCCAAACAGGTCACGCATGACAGTCTGCCACTCCCGGCCATGGGGTTTCAAACGGGTGCCGTTGGCCAAGTGAAAGACCAGCCAGTGGGCCATTTCATGGGGAATCACCTCGTCGAAGAAGGCCATGCGGTTGGCCGCCATCAGCACGGGATTGAAGCGCAGCCCTTGTCTGCCCCAGTGGGCCTGCCCAGCCCCTGCGCCCTTCAGGTCGAACCAGACCCCGGGGGTCGGTAGCGTCGGATACACTTCCCGACAGCGGGCCAGCGCTTCCGCGACCCGTTCACGGGCGGCGGAAGCCAGCGCGGGTGGTGACAACGCTTCCAGCTCATCAGCAGGCCAGGAAGGCAGTGGTGTGGTGTTCATTAGTGATAAACTAACCGTCAAGATGTTGTTCGATTCAAGATACCCGATGAGGCTTTTCATGGCAGAGCGCAACAACGAGCCCCCCGCAACCGCTTCCGACAGCGTGCCACCCCAGCCGCTGCTGGAAGATGAGCAGCTGGACAGGCTGGACGACTTTCTCGATTCGGACCGCGTGGGCGAAGATGCCCTGGACCTGATCTCGGCCCATGGCTTCCTCGTGGCCCTGGCCGTGGCGCCCAGCGAACAGCCCCGCGATGCGTGGCTTGCCGAGCTCTTTCAGGGCGAGCCCAACTACCAGAACGACGCCGAACGCGACGAGGTCACGCACCTCCTCTGCCTGCTGCGTGATAACGCCATGGCGGTGCTGGAGCAAGGCGGTCTACCAGAGCTGCCCTTCGAGCTGACCCTGGATGGTCTGCCCGCCGAAGAGACCCCCATCGGAGACTGGTGCGCAGGCTTCATGGAAGGCGTGTTCAGCGACGAAAGCGCCTGGTTCCAGGAGGACGAAGAGGCTGCGGCCACCCTGCTGCTGCCCTTCATGCTGCTCTCGGGTCTGTTTGATGACGAACCCGACATGGCCGAGATGGCCAGCGACCAGGCCAATCAGGAAGCGCTGGTGGCCCAGCTACCCGAACTGGTGCTCGACCTCTACCTGCACTACCGCGTGCCCCCCGAGACGCCCAAACCCAAGCCCCGCAAGAAAACCCCGGCCAAGGGCAAAAAACGCAAGTAGCCGCTACTTGAGCCGCGTCACCAGGCCATCCAGCGCGCCATACACCCACTCCCGGGCGCGCTGCCACCAGGGCCGCGCGGCCCAGGCCTGGGCATCCACCTCGTCACTGGCAGCAAAATTGCGCTCGAACAGCTCGCGCACGTCGTTGGCGAAGGCAGCATCTTCCACCTCCTGATTGGCCTCCAGGTTCCAGTGCAGGTTCCAGTGGTCAAAGTTGCAGGAGCCCAGGCTCACCCAGTCGTCTGCCAAAGCAAACTTGGCATGAATAAAGGTGGGCTGGAACTCGAAGATACGCACACCCGCCTTCAGCAGGCTGTGATAAAAGCGCTGGCCTGCGTAACGTACGCCGGGGTGGTCATGTTTGGGACCGGGTAGCAGCAGGCGAACGTCCACCCCGCGTCTGGCCGCGCGCACCAGCCGCCGACGCAGCGAAAAGGTCGGCACGAAATAGGGCGTACATAGCCACAGCCGTTGGCGAGATTGGTGGACCCGCGCGTAGAGTGAGTGCCGAATGGCCTGATAGCGATAGCCACGGCCCGAGATGACCCTGCCCCTGACGCCCTCTTCGTGCGGCTTGGCTACCCGCACCTCCGGCAGTGCCAGACGCGGCCCTTGCGGGGACGCATAGCGGGTCAGCCGTGAGCGCCACAAGTGACGAAACAGCGCCTCCCAATCGGCCACCACGGGCCCCTGGACCCGGGCGGCGATTTCGTACCAGGCCTCCAGGAATTCATCCACCGCGCCAAACCCGCCCGTGAAGGCTACCTCGCCATCCACCACCACGATCTTGCGGTGGTCACGGCTCAGGTTGCGTGCCAGTGAGTGGAAGCCAATCGGATTGAACAGCTGCAAGGCCACACCGGCCTCCTGTAGCCGTTCACGATCCTCGCGCTTCAGCCCCATGGCGCCATAGCCATCCAGCAGCACATACACCTGCACGCCACGCTCGGCCGCGGCCACCAGTACATCGATCATCTGGTCGGCCAACGCCCCCGACTCCATCAGGTAAAGCTCTACGAAAACATAGTGCTGGGCCTGATGGACGGCGTCGAACATGGCTGGCAGAAAGCGCGACGCTTCCGGCAGAAGCGCCACACGGTTACCTTCTCGCCACGCGTACTGCATAAAGACTCCTTCTCTTGCGCCCTGCCTGCAGGCCGCCTTAGCGGCTCAAGGAGCGGTGAACATACAGGTCATAGCGGCTGGTTTTGCCTTCGATTGTATGCTGTGGCGCAGGACCTGCAATAGGCGGTGCCTTGCGCGGGCGCTTGACCACCACCCGGTGAGTGGCCACCGCCAGCGCCGCTTCCAGCAAGCGCGGGGCGTCATCGTCCGTTCCGGCCAGTTCACGAAACAAGCGCATTTCCTTCTTCACCAGCGCCGATTTCTCGCGATGGGGAAACATGGGGTCCAGATGCACGACCTGCGGGGTGAACTCGGCGCTGGCCACCAGCGCCGCCAGCGCCTCACAGGCATCCCCATGACGCAGCTGCATGCGCGCGGTGATGGGCGCCGTCTCGGCGTCCCTGGCCGCCCGGGCCAGGCCATCCTCCAGCAGCGCGGCAATGGCCTGCACGCGCTCGACCATCAGCACCTCGGCACCCAGGCTGGCCAACACGAACGCGTCACGCCCGAGCCCTGCCGTGGCATCCACGATGCTTGGCGTCACGCCTTTGGAAAGCCCGCACGCCTTGGCCACCAGCTGGCCGCGCCCACCGCCGAACTGACGCCGATGGGCCGCCTTGCCGGACACGAAATCGACGCTCAAGGGCTTGCCGTACTGGCGCTCGTCACCGACCAGCGCCAATCGGCCATCGCGCTCTTCCAGCGTCAGCCCCGCGGGCAGCGCTATCGGTGGGCGCGCCGAGCTCATGCCGGCTTTTTCCAGGCCACGTCGTTACGCAGGTAGACGGGCTGCGCTTCATGGGCGGCGACACCCAACCCTGCGTCCAGGTCCCGCGCGGCCAGCCAGGCCATCTCTTCGGCGCGCGGCTCCAGGTCGTCGCTGAGGTGCTGGGTCATGCCCACATGCACTGCCACATCGAAAGCGTCCCAAAGCGCAAAGCCCGAGCCGACCCCGACCCAGTCGGTTTCATCGGATGGCAGCCTAAAAGCGCCTGGGGCCAGTACTCGCTCATCGCTTTGCGGGCTGACCACGTCATTCAGGCAGTGCCAGCTGGCCACGTAAATTTCACCCATTCGGGCATCCAGCGCGGTCACCACATGGCGAAAGTGATAGCGGCGATGCACCTGCAGGGCCAGGGACTCCAACGTCGAGATACCCAGCAGCGGGCGCTCCAGGCCGAAGGCCAACCCCTGGGCCGCTCCGGCGGCAATGCGCAGGCCGGTAAAGGAGCCCGGCCCACGGCCAAACGCGACGGCGTCCAGCTGCCCGGGCACAATGGCGGCGGTAGCCAGCAGCTCGTCGACCATCGGCATCAAGCGTTTGGTATGGGCGCGCGGCGTCATTTCGTAACGCGCCAGGCACTCGGACTGATCACTCTCCTGACGCAGCAGCGCGGCAGAGCAGGCACTGGAGGAGGCATCCAATGCCAGAAGATATCGCGACGACATAACCGTGTGGCACTCCGAAAAAATAGGCCGCCAGTATACCGTCTGGCGGCCTTGACGACGATGGCCCGCAGGGAACCTGCGGGCCATCGTCAGTCGAGCAGTCTTTGCCAGGCTCAGCTCAGCGCTTCTTTCACCTGGCGGGTGATATCGGCCACGCTGCCCACCCCTTCCACGCGGTGGTATTGAGGTGCAGCGGCCGGGTCCTCTTTGGCCCACTGCTGGTAGTACTCCACCAACGGAGCCGTTTGCTCGTGGTACACCGACAGACGGTTGCGCACGGTAGACTCCTGATCGTCTTCCCGCTGGATCAGGGCTTCCCCGGTGACATCGTCCTTGCCCGGCTCTTTGGGCGGATTGTGGTCAATGTGGTAGACACGGCCCGAGGCGGGGTGAACGCGGCGTCCGGCCAGACGGCTGACGATCTCTTCGTCCGGCACGGCGATTTCCAGCACGTGATCGAGCTTCACGCCGCCTTCTTTCATGGCATCGGCCTGGGGAATGGTGCGGGGGAACCCATCAAACAGGAAGCCGTTGGCGCAGTCCGGCTGGCTGATGCGCTCCTTGACCAGGTCGATGATGATTTCGTCGGACACCAGCCCACCACTGTTCATGATCTCCTTGACCTTGAGTCCCAGCTCAGTGCCGTCCTTGATGGCGGTGCGCAGCATATCCCCGGTGGAAATTTGGGGAATCTTGAACTGCTCACAAATAAACTGAGCTTGAGTCCCCTTCCCCGCGCCGGGGGCACCCAACAGGATTAAACGCATGGCACTGCTCCTTGAATGTTCGTACTTGATTGGTGGTGATCGAATAAATCAATGAATCGACAATAACCGTGCCGTTCAGGCGACACAACTCCCCAAAAGCCTGAAAGGCCGATTATTTTGCGTTTTTTCAAGCGAAAACAGCAAAGTGGCGATGGCTAGTACTTTGGTCACGCTGGTTTACTGCTGACGCCATAGAAACACAAGCGGCGCCCATGGGGGCGCCGCTTGTGGCTTGCTCGTGGTCTGATTACAGCAACAGACGACGGATATCGGTGAGCACGTCTGCCAGGAAGGCAGTGAAGCGTGCCGCATCGGCACCGTTGATCGCCCGGTGGTCATAGGAGAGCGACAGCGGCATCATCAAGCGCGGCTGGAAGGCACTGCCATCCCACACCGGCTTCATTTGCGCTTTCGACACGCCCAGGATCGCCACTTCAGGCGCATTGACGATAGGCGTGAAGGCCGTGCCACCGATCGAGCCCAGGCTCGAAATGGTGAAGCAGCCACCGGTCATCTCGTCGCGCTTGAGCTTCTTGGTCTGCGCTTTCTTGCCCAGCTCTGCCATTTCCTTGGCAATCTCGATCAAGGATTTCTTGTCGGCATCGCGCAGTACGGGCACCATCAGGCCATCCGGCGTATCCACCGCGATACCGATATGCACGTACTTCTTCCAGACCAGCGTATCGCCGTCGCCTTTCAGGCTGACGTTGAACTGCGGGTACTTGCGCAGTGCAAAGGCACACGCCTTGACCAAAAACGGCAGCGGCGTGAGCTTCGCCCCCTGGGCTTCGGCCTCGGCCTTCATCGCCTTGCGGAAGTCTTCCAGCTCGGTGATATCGGCTTCGTCGAACTGGGTGACGTGAGGCACGTTGAGCCAGCTGCGATGCAGATTGGTCGCCCCCATCTTGAGCAGGCGGCCCATCGGCTTCTCTTCCACTTCACCGAACTGGCTGAAGTCGACTTCCGGCACGGCAGGAATACCCGCGCCACCTGACGCTGCTGGTGCGGCGGCCTGGGCGCTGCCCTGGTTGGCTATCACCTGCTTGACGTAGGCCTGCACGTCTTCCTTGAGCACGCGCTCTTTCGGGCCGCTGGGCTTCACCAGCCCCAGGTCGACACCCAGCTCGCGGGCCAGCATACGTACCGCCGGGCCAGCATGTACCAGCTTGCCGTCACGGGGCTTGTGCGCTGCCATTTGCGCTTCTGGGCTCGGCGAGCCGCCACTGACCGCAGGCTTGGCGCTGGCCGCGCTGGCACTGCTTTGCGATGCCTTTTCAGGCGCCGCTTTCTTCGGCGCGGCCTGCCTGGCGCCCGCCACTTCCATGTAGCCAATCACGTCGCCTTCGGAGACGGTATCGCCCTCCTTGACGGTCAGCTCGACAAGCTTGCCCTTGTAAGGGCTGGGCACGTCCATGGAAGCCTTGTCGGACTCCAGGGTGATCAGCGGGTCTTCGACGTCGACTTCGTCGCCTACCGACACGCCAATCTCGATGATGGGCACGTCTGCAGAGCCGGAAAGATCCGGCACGCGGATCTCCTTGCGCTCTGGCTCACCGCTGCCACTCTCTTCTTCAGCCACTTCCTCTTCGGCGGGTTCGCTGGCAGGGGCAGGCTGTTCGGCCTTGGCAGGCTCTTCGTCGGCAGCGTCATCGCCACCGGCGATTTCCATCTTGCCGATGACATCGCCTTCCGACACGGTATCGCCTTCCTTGACGGTCAAGGAGACGATTTTTCCGCTATGCGGGCTGGGCACGTCCATGGAAGCCTTGTCGGACTCCAGCGTGATCAGCGTGTCTTCGGCGTTGACGTCGTCGCCTTCGCCAACGGCCACTTCGATGATCTCGACGTTGTCAGAACCACCCAGGTCAGGCACCTTGATATCAACGGTCTGCTTGCCACCACTGGCTTTTTTCGCTGCCGGTGCAGGGGCCTCTTCCTGCTTGGGCGCAGGCGCTTCCTCGGCGGCACTGTCAGCCTTGGCTTCCGGTTCGGCATCGCCGCTACCTTCCACTTCCAGCTCGACGATGTCGTCGCCTTCGGAGACCTTGTCGCCCTCTTTCACCAACACTTTGACCACCTTGCCGCCTTTCGGGGCCGGTACATCCATGCTGGCTTTGTCGGATTCCAGAGTGATCAGGGTGTCTTCCGCTTCAATGACGTCGCCTTCTGACACCGCAATCTCGATGATTTCGACATCGGTATCGCCACCGATATCGGGAACTTTGATGATTTCGCTACTCAAGGTCGCGCTCCTTCCAAATCGGATCGAGCCGGCGGGCAGTGGCCCGCCGGGCAGCGGTTTAGCTGGTCAGCGGGTTCGGCTTGTTGGCATCGATGCCGTACTTCTTCAGCGCTTCGCCAACGTGCTTGCGATCAATCTCACCGCGATCGGCCAGCGCGCGCAGCGCCGCAACGGTCACGAAGTAGCGATCCACTTCGAAGAAGTAGCGCAGCTTCTCGCGGGTATCGGAACGGCCAAAGCCATCGGTGCCCAACACGGTGTAGTCGTTGGGTACCCAGGCGCGTACCTGGTCCGCATACAGCTTCATGTAGTCGGTAGAGGCAATCACCGGGCCATCACGACCTTCCAGGCACTGGGTCACGTGAGGCTTGCTGGCCTCGGCGTCCGGGTTCAGGAAGGCTTCGCGCTCCAGCAGCAGCGCTTCGCGGCGCAGCTCGTTGAAGCTGGTGACGCTCCAGATATCGGCCCCGATGTCCCAGTCGTTGGCCAGCAGCTCGGCAGCGGCTTCGACTTCACGCAGGATGGTGCCCGACCCCAGCAGCTGAACGCGGCCCTTGTCGCCCTGAGTCTCCTTGAGCAGATACATGCCCTTGACGATATCGTCGGCGGGGACGTTCTCGAGCTCGGGGTGCTCGTAGTTCTCGTTCATGACGGTGAGGTAGTAGAAGCAGTTCTCTTTGTCCGTGAACATGCGCTTCAGACCATCCTGCACGATGACCGAAACTTCGTGAGCATAGGTCGGGTCGTAGCTGCGGCAGTTGGGGATGGTAGACGCCTGGATCAGGCTGTGGCCATCCTGGTGCTGCAGACCTTCGCCGTTCAGCGTGGTGCGCCCGGCGGTACCGCCGACCATGAAGCCGCGTGCCTGCAGGTCGCCTGCGGCCCAGGCCAGATCACCGATACGCTGGAAGCCGAACATCGAGTAGTAGATGTAGAACGGCAGCAGCGTGACGTTGTTGTTGCTGTAGGAAGTAGCGGCCGCAATCCACGCGGACATGGCGCCAGCTTCGGAAATACCCTCTTCGAGAACCTGACCTTTCTGGTCCTCGCGGTAGTACATGATCTGGCCTTTATCGACCGGCTCGTACTTCTGACCTTCCGAGGTGTAAATACCCAGCTGACGGAACATGCCTTCCATACCGAAGGTACGCGCTTCGTCGGGGATGATCGGTACGACCTGCTTGCCCAGCTGCTTGTCCTTCACCAGGCCGTTCAGGATACGCACGAAGGCCATGGTGGTAGAGATTTCGCGGCCTTTGGAACCGCCCATCTGGGAAGCAAACGTCTTGTCTTCCAGGCTGGGGATTTCCAGCGCTTCGAAATCGCTGCGGCGGCTCGGCAGGTAGCCGTTGAGACGCTCGCGCTGCAGGTGCATGTACTTGAGCTCGGGAGAGTCTTCTTCCGGCTTGTAGTACGGGACTTCCTTGAGCTGTTCGTCGGTCAGCGGAATGCCGAAGCGGTCGCGGAATTTCTTCAGCGCTTCGTATTCCATGCTCTTGACCTGGTGCGCTTCGTTGGCCGCTTCGCCATCGCCGCTCCCCATACCGTAACCCTTGACGGTATGCGCCAGGATCACCGTGGGCTTGCCGTTGGTGGTGTTGACGGCTTCGTGATAGGCCGCATAGACCTTGAACGGGTCGTGACCGCCACGGTTGAGCTTCCAGATATCCTCGTCGGAGAGATCCTTGACCATCGCTTCGGTTTCCGGGTACTTGCCGAAGAAATGCTCGCGGGTATAGGAGCCACCGTTGGCCTTGTAGTTCTGGTACTCGCCGTCGACCGCTTCGTCCATGCGCTTCTGAAGGATGCCTTTCTTGTCCTTCTCGAACAGCGGATCCCAGTGACGACCCCACACCACCTTGATGACGTTCCAGCCGGCACCGCGGAAGACGCCTTCGAACTCGTCCATGACGCGGGAGTTGCCGCGTACCGGGCCGTCCAGACGCTGCAGGTTGCAGTTGATGACGAAGATCAGGTTGTCCAGATTTTCGCGGCCAGCCAGCGAGATGGCACCCAGCGATTCCGGCTCGTCGCACTCGCCGTCGCCCATGAAGCACCAGATCTTGCGGTCTTTCATGTCTTTCAGTTCACGGTGATGCAGGTACTTCATCACGTGAGCCTGATAGATGGCCTGAATCGGGCCAAGACCCATGGATACCGTGGGGAACTGCCAGTAATCAGGCATCAGCCAGGGGTGGGGGTAAGACGACAGGCCGTCACCATCCACTTCACGGCGGAACTTGTCCATCTGCTCTTCGGTCAGACGGCCTTCCAGGTAGGAACGCGCGTAGATACCCGGTGCCACGTGGCCCTGGATATAGATCAGGTCGCCTTCGAAATCACCCTTGGGGGCGCGGAAGAAGTGGTTGAAGCCCACATCGTACAGCGTGGCCGACGACATGAAACTTGCAATGTGACCACCCAGCCCAGGATTGGCACGGTTGTTACGAATGACCTGAGCAATGGCGTTGTAACGGATCAAGGAGCGAATACGACGCTCCATGAACAGATCGCCAGGCATCGGGGCTTCGCGATGAACCGGTATCGTGTTGCGGTGGGGGGTTGTCACCGAGAAGGGCACCTTCATCCCGTCCCGGCGCAGGCGATCCGCCAAGCGGGTCATCAGGTAGCGGGCGCGATCTTCGCCCTCACGATCCAGCACCGATTCCAGGGATTCCAGCCACTCCGTGGTTTCGACCGGATCGAGATCTTCTCTTGTCTCCAGACTCATAGAGGTCTCTCCGAATGACGATAAATGACAATGAGCCCCGCCAACCCTTCGGGCCTGGGGCGGCTGCGGTGTGTGGCCACCACAGGCCTGTGAATAGCCGACGCGATGCATCGAGCAGGGGATTTTCACCCTACATTCAATGAGCTACGCTTTCATGAATGTAGTTAAGCTACAGTTTTTTGGTAAAAATTAGCCTTTTGTATATGCGAAGATACCGCAAAGTCGTCACGCTGCCAATTGCGGCACGCCGCAAAAAGCCATCGAAAACAAACTATTGCACTGCAACATAAGCGCTTTATAGGACCTTGGTCGCTACGACTTAGGATACCTTCCTGTAACCAAACTACCGTTTCATTTGTTGCTAAAAGAACCACTTATTTGCCCCGTTTAACCGTCTATTGGGTGGGCGCCATCAAGCGCTGGCGGAAACAGGCGCTGGCGGAAATAGGCCCAGTCGAAGGCGGGCCCCGGGTCGGTCTTGCGCAAGGGGGCCACATGAGCATGACTGGTGATCCGCTCAGCGGTCAGCGCCGGGTAACGCGCCATCAGCCAGTGCGTGGCCTCGGCAAGCGCCACATACTGCGCCTCGCTGAACGGCGTCTGGTCATCGCCCTCCAGCTCGATTCCTACGGAGAAGTCGTTCAAGCGTGTCCGCCACGCCTGTTCAGCCGGGTCCCACCAGCGCGATTGCCCGGCGTGCCAGGCGCGCTGGTCGACGTCGACGAACTGAACGCACTCGCCATCGCGGCGAATCAGCAGGTGCGCCGACACCCGCAGGTGCGCAATCGTAGCGAAGAAGGGGTGCTCGTCGGGCACCAGCCGATTGGTGAACAGCGCCTCGATGGCGTGACCCGAGAATTGCCCGGGGGGCAGGCTGATCGCGTGAAGCAACAGCAGCGACACTTCCTGCTCGGGCCGCGCATCCTGGTTGGGTGACACGACCTGTCGAGCCTTGGCCCATTGGCCCTGGGATGCGAGCTGGTTCATTCGGCTTACTTGCTCCTCTACGTTCGCGTTGTGTTTCACTATAATGTCTTTCACCCAAGATCACGCTTCGAGAACCCACTGCTATGCATTATCAAACCGCGCTTGATGAAGAGATTCGCACCTGCGTACCCCGCTGGCTGGCGGAAGACCTGGGCACCGGGGACATCACCGCACAGCTAATCCCTGAAAACCAGTGGGCCACCGCCAGGGTGATTACCCGCGAACCGGCGGTCCTCTGCGGCGTTGCCTGGGTCGAGGAAATTTTCCGCTGTCTGGACGAGCGGGTCACGCTGCGCTGGCAGGCCAGCGATGGCGAGTTGCTGGAGGCCCAGCACTGCTTTCTGGAGCTCGAAGGCCCCGCCCGCAGCCTGCTGACCGGCGAGCGCGCCGCGCTGAACATTCTGCAAACGCTGTCTGCCACGGCCACCGCCACCCGCCGCTACGTGGACCTGATCGAAGGTACCAGTGTGCGCCTGCTGGACACCCGCAAAACGCTGCCGGGGCTACGCTTGGCACAAAAATACGCGGTCACCTGCGGCGGTGGCCATAATCACCGCCTGGGCCTATGGGATGCCTTCTTGATCAAGGAGAATCATATCGCGGCCTGTGGTGGCATTCAGGCCGCCGTGGCGCAGGCCCGCAAGCTGGCCAGCGACGTACCGGTGGAAGTGGAAGTCGAAACCTTCGAAGAGCTGGACCAGGCGCTGGCGGCGGGCGCTGATATCGTCATGCTGGACAATTTCGACATCGAAGACCTGCACGTAGCGGTAGAGATCAATGGGGGTCGCGCCACCCTGGAAGCCTCCGGCAACGTCGATGACTCGACGCTGAAAGCCATTGCGGACACCGGCGTGGACTGCATTTCCAGCGGCGCCCTCACCAAGGATGTGGCCTCCGTCGATCTGTCGATGCGCATCACTCAAACCTTCAACGTTTGATCGTCAGGTTTCCACCGCGCTGAGCTGCTTGACCAGCCGGTAGCGCTGGAGCATCTCACCACTGCGCTCGACCCACTGCTCGCCGAGGTTATCGTAGCCACGGCGCTGCAGTCGTTCGAGCAGCATCCGGCTGGCCTCGATTTCCACCTGCGCCACGCCATGCTCCAGCAGAATGCGCTCGGCATGGATCAACAGCGTGGTGCCGATGCCACGCCCCGCCAGCGACGGCCAGATGTAAAGCGTTTCAATGCGCCCACCGCTCACGTCCAGCTCGAGAAAGCCAACGCAGCGGCCATCGCAGGCGGCCACCAGCGTCGTGTAGAGCGCCTGACGCGCCGCCCAGGCGGTGCCTTCACGGGGCAGCGCATGGGCCCAGGCGCGCCGCTCGGCCAGCCCATAATGGTTGGCCGCGCCTTGCATGACGGCATGATAGAACACTTCGGCCTGGTCGGCGGCGTCCTTGGCCAGCGCCGCGCGATACGTGACGCGGGCCGTTGGCGTGGATGCCGGTGAAGAAGGGTCGATGTTGGACATACGTTGCCTCAATGGGGTGACCGCTGGCCGTCAAGCGCAGCGCTGTGTCGGTTCCGTTGGCTAGTCTATACTCATCGCCCTGGCGGGCAACCCGTGCCAGCCGAGCTTGAATTCATCGAGCGTGCGTCGCCATGCCATCATGCACAAGCGCGCTGACACGCAAAAGGGAGTGCCATGCACGATTCTCGGGGCCACGGGCCGTTTTCGATCACGCCCATTGGCCATATCATCAGCGACTACCCGGACAAGTTTGGCGTGCCTCGCCAGCCTGGCTTGGCCCCGGCAGCCCATGCGCGCCTGGTACTGGCCCACCCTTTCGACGACCCACTGACCGTACGCGGGTTGGAAGACTTCAGCCACCTGTGGCTATCGTTCATCTTTCACCAAAGCCCCGAACGCTGGTCGCCCCTGGTACGCCCGCCCAGGCTGGGGGGGAATCGCAAAGTGGGCGTCTTCGCCAGCCGCAGCACCCATCGCCCTAACCGGCTGGGGCTGTCGCTGGTCGCGCTCTCCGGTATCGAGACCGGGCCCGGCGTGACGCTTCACCTGGCGGGCTGCGATCTGGTCAGCGGCACCCCCGTGGTGGACATCAAGCCATACCTGCCCTGGGCAGAGGCCATTCCCAGCGCCCAGGCGGGGTTTGCCCCTCAACCGCCGGAGACGGTGGCCGTGGTGTTCTCGCCAGAGGCTCACGGCGTGCTATCTCTACGCCAGGATGGCGCGTCGCTGCGGGCGCTGATCGAGCAGGTGCTGGGCCAGGACCCCCGCCCTGCTTATCAGCGGGGCGGACAGGCCGAACGTCTTTACGGGGTGCGCCTGCGCAATGTCGATGTGCGCTTTCGGGCGCTGACCGCCGCCGAAAACGACGCCACCACCCTGGAGGTGGTGGCGATAGAGCCCGAAGACCGCAAGTGACCATGGCGCCAGTGAGCGGCCCGATGGCCAGCCTGACGGATCAGGCGGGGAAGGTGATACCCAGGCGACGGCCGACTTCTTCATAGGCCTCGATGACCCCGCCCAACCCCTGACGGAAGCGGTCCTTATCGAGCTTCTCACGGGTATTGGCATCCCACAGGCGGCAGCCGTCCGGGGAGAACTCGTCACCCAGCACGACCTCACCCTTGAAGAGGCCGAACTCCAGCTTGTAGTCCACCAGCAGCATGTCGCCTTCGGCGAACAGCTGCTTGAGGATGTGGTTCACCTTGAAGGTGAGCGCCTTCATCTTGCTCAGCTGTTCCGGCGTGGCCCAGCCAAAGGTTTCGGCCAGCGACTCGTTGATCATCGGGTCGCCCTTCTCGTCGTTCTTCAGGAACAGCTCGAAGGTAGGCGGATTGAGCGCAATGCCCTCTTCCACGCCCAGACGCTTCACCAGCCCACCCGCAGCAATGTTACGCACGACACACTCGACGGGAATCATCTCCATCTTCTTGACCAGACTTTCGGTGTCGGAAATCTGCTGCTCGAAGTGGGTGGGGATGCCGCCCTCTTCCAGGCGCTGCATGATGTAGGCATTGAAGATGTTGTTCACCATGCCTTTACGGGCGAGCGCCTCTTTCTTCTTGCCATCGAAGGCACTGGTATCGTCACGAAAATGCAGTACCAGCAAGTCAGGGTCGTCGGTGGTGTATACGGATTTTGCCTTACCGGCATAGAGTTCCTGGCGCTTTTCCATGGGGGCTCCGTCTAAAATCAAGGTCTAAGAGTTAACGTAAGTAGCCGGAGACACGCTCGAGCAACTCGCGCTGGTCATCTGCACTGAATCCACGCTCGCTGGCATTGACGGCACGCAGCACGGTCTGGTTGCCCTCCGGCTGGAGCACGAGGCGAATATTCTGGGACATGCGGCGCACGTCCTGGCTGAACACGATCTGCAGCGGGTTACGTCCACGCTCGGTCTGGGTCATGTATTCGACCAGGAACTCGTAGTCGTCAGCCGAGGCTTCCAGCAGATCACGCTGGCCTTCCTGGGTGAAATCCAGCGCCAGGTAGTGGTTCATTTCGGCCCAGACGCGCTCGATGGGCTGCGGAATCAGGACCTCCCACTCATCGCCCTGCTGACGCATTTGCAGCGTTTGCTCGCTGGCAAGGCGTTGCGCAGTCCAGGAGGAAGCGCTGGCCGTTGCGCTACGCGCACCGAGGTACTGCTCCAGCGCCGCCACACAGCTCTCGACGCTCTGTCCACCCTGCTCGCAGCGCACTTCGCTGCTGCCGGCACGCAGGGCGCTCTGCAAGCGTAACGTGGCTTGAGGCGTCACGATGACGCCCTGGGTCGCGCTGCTCTCCTGAACGCCCAGTTGGCGACTGCGCACGAACCCCTCCAACTGAGGCCATACCGCGCCGGGGTCTGCGGCTACCACCAGCCAGACCTGGTCACCCGCCTGACGCCGCTCGACGTACTCCGGCTCCAGCCCGCTGCCTAGCGCCAGAGAAGGTGGCGGACCGATACGCGCGACTTCATCGACACGCGACCCTTGCAGGCCCGCTTGAGGAACCGGCATGGCATCCCGATAACGCTGAGTATTGCGCGTTTCCGGCAAAACGAGAGGCGGCGCTGGCGCGGCTTCGGTGTAGTCCAGGTTACGGTCGTGGTAGTACCCGTCACGCGCGCAGCCCGCCAGCGTGACGGTTGCAGCCAGCGCCAGCGGAATCCATTTCAGCGCACGTTTTTCTAGCACAGAGCTCATCAAGCCACCTTAACAGTCATCAGGTCATTTACCCGGCAAGGTACATCGTCACCGGGTAGCAAATGCGTTCGCAGCGCCTGGGCTTACTCCTTGATCAAACCCGCCAGTTGCAGCGCTTCGTTTACCGTACCGTGGTACTTTTCGGACAGCCAGGTCAGCGGCAGGCGGATGCCCTGCTCCATGTAACCCATGCGATTCAGCGCCCACTTGACGGGGATCGGGTTGGACTCGATACCCAGGTTGGTATGCAGCGGCATCAGGCGCGTATTGATCTGATGCGCCTTGTCGGCATCCCCAGCCACCGCGGCGGCGCACAGCTCGTGCATCGCCCTGGGCGCCACATTGGCGGTGACCGAAATATCACCATGGCCACCCATCAGCATGAAATCACAGGCCGTGGCATCGTCACCGGAGTAGAGCATGAAGTCGCTGCCCTTCAGGCGAGAGATTAGATCTTCGGCGCGCTCAAGGTTCCCGGTGGCATCCTTCAGGCCGATGATGTTGTCCACCTCGGCCAGGCGAATCACGGTTTCGTTGTAGAGATCCGAGCAGGTACGTCCCGGCACGTTATAGAGGATGACCGGCAGTTTGCTGCCCTTGGCCACCGCCTTGAAGTGCTGGTACAGGCCTTCCTGAGTAGGCTTGTTGTAGTAAGGGCACACGGAGAGACAGTAATCGGCGCCTACTTCGCTGGCATAGCGCGCCAGCTCGACCGCTTCCGAGGTAGCATTCGCGCCGGTACCGGCAATGACCGGGATACGCCCATTGACCTCTTCCACGACGCTGCGGATCACATCGAAGTGCTCGGCAAACGACATGGTGGTGGGCTCACCGGTAGTGCCTGCGGCCACGATGGCATCGGTACCGTTCTCGAGATGGAAGTTCACCAGGCGACGAAGCGCCTCCCAGTCGATGTCGCCATTGACCTTCATCGGGGTCGCCAGGGCGACAATGCTGCCTGTGATCATCCGTATTTTCCTCACCTGCAAAAAAGTGGAACTCGCCCGGCCAGGCGGGGTGGCATGGCCCATGATCGAGCAAAAGACGCGGCGCGGATACCTCGAAGGAACACGATGACCCCGCCTGTAAACAGCAAATGGTACTCAGGCGATTCGAGCCTGTACAGCGTAAAGCACGCAGAGTTTACCACTGAGCCGGGCCAAACCAGAACGATTCGCTTTGACAGCACGGCGGCGCATGCGTGTAATCTTGGCGAACCCCTATCTGTGAGGAGCTTGTATGTCACTCGAACTCGGTCAACCCGTTCCCGACTTTTCGGCCAGCGCCACTGGCGACACCACCATCACGCTGTCCGAACTGCGCGGCCAGCAGGTGGTGATTTTCTTCTACCCCAAGGCCAGCACCCCGGGCTGTACCACCGAAGGCGGCGACTTTCGTGACCGCAAGGCGGCCTTCGATGCCGCCAACACCGTGGTCATCGGCATTTCTCGAGACGGCCTGCGTGCCCAGGAGAACTTCAAAGCCAAGCAGGACTTCAATTTTGCGCTGATTTCGGACAAGGACGAAGCGGTCTGTCAGCTGTTTGACGTCATCAAGCTGAAGAAGATGTACGGCAAGGAGCACCTGGGGGTCGAGCGCAGCACGTTTTTGATCGACCGGGATGGCAAGCTCGCCAAAGCGTGGCGTGGCGTCAAGGTCCCCGGTCACGCGGAGGAGGTATTGGCAGCCGCTCAGGCACTGAATGGCGAATAACGCGTTCTGACAACTCGGGCTGACGGCATCGAGCCCCTCGACGCCGTCAGCCTGTTGGGGCTAGTCGGCCTTCAGCTCTATCTGGTCACGCAACTCCTGGTGCCCTTCCAACCCTCTGGGCCATGCGGTCACCAGGGCTTTCAACAGGGTGGCCAAGGGAATGGCAAAGAATACCCCCCAGAACCCCCAGATACCGCCGAAAAACAGCACCGCTAGAATGACCGACACCGGATGAATGTTGTTGGTCTCGGAAAACAGCACCGGCGCCAGCACGTTACCGTCCAGGGCCTGAATGATGCCGTAGGCCAGCAGCACATAGGCAAACTGCTCGCTGACGCCAAAGTGAAAGACCGCCACCGCCGCCACGGGAATGGTGGCCACCGCAGCACCGATGTAAGGCACCAGCACGGAGAAGCCCACCAGCACGGCCAATAGCGCCGTATAGGGCAGCCCAAACAGGGCAAAGGTCAGATACGAGACCGTACCGACAATCACGATCTCGATGGCCTTGCCGCGAATATAGTTGGCAATCTGCTGATCCATCTCCTGCCAGATACGCGTCAACAGCGAACGCTTTTGCGGCAGCAGCGAGAGCGCAAACCCTACCAGCGCCTCGCGATCCTTGAGCATGAAAAACACCAGAATGGGCACCAGCACCAGGTAGATGATCAACGACATCACGTTACCCAGCGACGACAGCGACAGCGTCAAGGCACGCTGCCCTACCTGACTGATCTCGCGCCCGGCCACCCCGATCCAGCTCTGCATCTGGTCAGGCGTGATCAGGTTGGGGAAGCGCGCCTGCAGCTCGTCCAGCCATATCTGCGCCGTGGCAAACATGCGCGGTGTCTCCTGCACCAGCCCCACCAGCTGGTTCCATATCAACGGCATCAGAATGAACGCCATGGACAGCAGCACGCTGACAAAAGCCACGAACACGATGATGACCGCCAACAGGTGGGGCACGCCTCGCCGGGTCAGCCCGCTGACCAGCCCCTGCAGCAAAAACGCCAGCACCAATGAGGTGAAGAAAGGCGCCAGCATGCGGCCAAACAGCACGATGGCTGCCAGCCCCGCGATCAGCACCACCAGCAGGACCAGTGCCTCTTCATCGGAGAAATAGCGTTCGATCCAGCTTCTGAGAATGGCGCGCATGGTCATGAGCGAGCCGCCCCGGCTTTACGCAGCCAGAACACGTAGATCTCGCCCTGCTGAACTCTGGCTTCCAGCCGATGATCACTCAGCTCGGCGAAGGAAGCGACATCGCGCCAGGAGCCCGCATCGGTGGCACGTATCTCCAGCAACTGGCCTGCCGATAACCCGGCTAGCGCCTGCTTGGCCTTCAACAGCGGCAACGGGCAGTGCAGCCCGGTAGCGTCCAGTACCGCATCGGGCTCTACCCCCTCGGCCAGCGCGGATGCTATTTGCTCAGACATACCCTCTCCCTTGTGAAAGCGCTTTTACCCATAACAAAACGACCCATGACACAGCTATTCATACAGCGATTCATAACGACCACCGTTCACCGCTACATAACCACGGTATTGTTGCATACACTGTTCGGACGATGACCAGCCTGTCTCGATTTAACGGCACTTCCTTGCCTGAATCAATGTCACAGCCTGTGTTTGCAACATCCATCACCGCAATGATCGTGCGAATCGAGAACCATCACGAGGGATGCCATGGCGCACCTTAAGACTGTTACGCCACGCCTGGCCTGCGCACTGGCCCTGCTGTTGGGCACTGTGGGCCTCAGCGCGCCTGCTCAGAGCAGTGACAGCTATCAGCTGCCCACCCTGGGGGGCGCCTCCACTTCGGTGAGCAACGAGGAGTATCGCCTGGGCCGTGCCTGGCTGCGCCAGTTCAGGGCCCATGCCCCTCAGTGGCAGGACCCCATCGTCAACGACTACCTGGAGAGCCTGGTGGCCAGGCTGGCGCCCCATAGCCAGCTGGGCAATCTGCAGACGACCACGGTAATGGTCGATAACCGCTCGCTCAACGCTTTTGCCGTGCCCGGTGGCGTGGTGGGCATCAACTCGGGGCTGTTTGCCTTTGCCGAGGATGAAGGCGCGTTCATTTCGGTCATCGCCCACGAGCTGGGGCACCTCTCCCAGCGCCACTTTGCGCGCGGCAGCGCTCGGGCGGAGCAGACGCAACTGCCCGCCATGGCCGCCATGCTGGCGGGCATGCTGATTGCCGCCAGCGGCGGTGGCGATGCCGGTATCGCCACCGCCATGGGCTCCCAGGCGGCGCTGATTCAGGACCAGCTCAGCTACTCGCGGCGCTTCGAGCAGGAAGCCGACCGTGTGGGCCTGCAAGCCATGGCCGCCGCCGGTTACGACCCTGAAGCCATGGTGCGCATGTTCGGCGCCATGCAGCGCATGGCACGCCTGCAGGGCGGCACGCCCCCGGAATTTCTGTTGACCCACCCGGTCTCCGACAGCCGCTTGAGCGATGCCCAGGCTCGGGCGGCACAGCTCAGCGTCGCCAATCGATACACCAGCGACACTTTGTACGACATGATGCGTGCCCGAGCACTGCTCAGCATCCATCGCAACAGCCCCCAGCAAGCGGCGGCCCGCCTCGAACAGGAGAGCGCCGAGGAGCCCGCCCTACGCTATGTTTCGGCCCTGATCGATGCGCAGAATGGCCAGACCGATCAGGCGCTCCAGACTCTGGATCGGCTGGCCAGCGAGCTGCCGGACTACGCCATGCTGCCCGCCTCGGCCGCCCAGGTAGCCCTGCAGGCCCAGCGCTATGACGATGCCATCCAACGCAGCCAGCGGCTGCTGCGGCTGATGCCCAACTACCTGCCCGCTCAGCTCACCCTGGCAGAAGCGCAGCTGCAGCGCGACCCTCAGGCAGCCTACACACTGCTGCGAGAAGTCACGGCACGCCACCCGGACAACCCTCAGGGGTTCAACCTGCTGGCGGAAGCGGCTGGCCGCAGTGGCCACAATGGCTGGGGGCACCTGGCCCGGGCCGAACATTTGCAGCTCACCGGCCGAATGGATAGCGGCATTCGCCAGCTAGGCATCGCCCGAGACGCTGCCCAGCAGGAGAACGACCAGCAGGCACTGGCGCGCATCGAGCAGCGCCGCGAAGCGTTCATCGAGTACCGGGAAGCGCTGGAAAAATTTTAGCCACGCCGCCCAGCCACCGCTCAGCCAAATACGCCAAGGCCCGGCGCCAAAGGGCGCCGGGCCTTGTGCATTCACGCCAGGCAGAACCTAGGCGTTGAAGTTCAGCATCCGCTCCAGCGGCTTGAGCGCCTGCTGACGCAAGGCCGCATCGACGAAAATTTCGCCGCTGCCTTCGCGCAGCGCGCCCGCCAGGTTATCCAGCGCGTTCATCGCCATCCACGGGCAGTGGGCACAGCTACGGCAGGTGGCTCCATTGCCTGCGGTCGGCGCTTCGAACAGCGTCTTGCCCGGCACGGCCTGCTGCATCTTGAAGAAGATGCCGCGGTCGGTGGCCACGATCAGCTTGTCGTTGGGCAGCGTTTGCGCTGCCTTGATCAATTGCGAGGTCGAACCAGCCACATCGGCGAGCTTGACGACCGCTTCCGGCGACTCCGGGTGCACCAGCACGGCTGCCTCGGGGTACAGGCGTTTCAGGTCCTCGATCCCCCTGGCCTTGAACTCCTCATGGACGATGCAGGCGCCATCCCACATCAGCATGTCGGCGCCGGTTTTTTCTGGATGTAGCCCCCCAGATGCTTGTCGGGCGCCCAGAGAATTTTTTCCCCCTTGGCCTGCAGATGTTCGATCACCTCGACGGCGATCGAGGAGGTCACGACCCAGTCGGCACGCGCCTTGACGGCCGCCGAAGTGTTGGCGTAGACCACCACCGTGCGATCCGGGTGGGCGTCACAGAACGCGCTGAATTCGTCGATGGGGCAGCCGATATCCAGTGAGCAGGTGGCCTCCAGGGTGGGCATCAGCACCCGCTTTTCCGGGGAGAGGATCTTGGCCGTCTCCCCCATGAAGCGTACCCCAGCCACCACCAGGGTAGTAGCGTCGTGGCGAGCGCCAAACCGGGCCATTTCGAGGGAGTCTGCCACGCAGCCACCGGTCTCTTCGGCCAGCTGTTGAATGGCGTCATCGGTATAGTAGTGCGCCACCAGAACGGCGTTGTGGGCCTCGAGCAGCTGTTTGATCTCAGCCACGCGGGCTTCGTCTTCCGCGGGGATGCGCGTTGGGCAGTACGGGCTGGGAAGCGGTGTCTCCAGCGCCACTTGAGAAGTCAGAATAGTCATCGTGTCTACCACTGTGACGAACAGGGAATCCCCCCGTTAAACACCAGTTGCGACGTATGCGCTCCGCATGCGCCGCCCTCGGGGCAACTGGCCACTGCGTCTGTCGCACTCGCCGGTTGCCGATCTGGCCTGCTACTGCGGGCCAGCGCTGCCGAGCATGATCGACAGCCAAATCCACACATCGTTACGGGTCCATTGTGGTGGACAAGTATTGTCTGCTGCAAGCAGAACCGCACGCTGCAGTGCGGCATGGCTTGCCGATGCACCCTGCCCATCGCCAGGGCAGAACGCGCATAGCAGAACGCCCCTGGCAGCAAGCTACCAGGGGCGTTGAATTTGGTGGGTCGTGTAGGATTCGAACCTACGACCAATTGATTAAAAGTCAACTGCTCTACCAACTGAGCTAACGACCCAAATCCTGCTGCTTTTTTGAGGGCTTTTGCCACTCTATACGGCGTTACCCTGGTTTGACACGTGGTAACCTTGCCGCTGTTCGAATGGTGGGTCGTGTAGGATTCGAACCTACGACCAATTGATTAAAAGTCAACTGCTCTACCAACTGAGCTAACGACCCGTCCGAACGGATGCATATAGTACGGATCACACCCGACAATAGCAAGCCTTTTTTGTCTTTCGTCTAAAAAACCGCGCGGTGCTCGGTGTCCCCACACCGCACGGCGAGCATCGCTTAACGACGCTTGGGCTTGCGCATGGCCTGAACCGGGCGACGCTTGTGCTTGTCGCGACTCCAGCGGTTTTTCTCGTCCGGCGTCAGCTCGGGCACCTTGCGGGTTTCCAGGTGGGCCAGGGTCGCCAGATCGTCGACTTCGTCCTGGGAAAGCTCGACCCACTCGCCTGCCTTGGCACGCTTGTCGAGGAAGATATTACCGTAGCGCACGCGCTTCAGGCGGCTGACGGTGAGCCCCTGGGACTCCCACAAGCGGCGTACTTCGCGGTTGCGGCCTTCCAGAATCACCACGTGGAACCAGGTGTTGATGCCTTCGCCACCAAACTCCTGCACGTCGGTGAAACGGGCGGGGCCGTCTTCCAGCATGACGCCATCCACCATGGCGACGATATGCTCTCGCTTGACGTCGCCCATGACCCGCACCGCGTACTCACGCTCCACCTGGGTGGAGGGGTGCATCAAGCGGTTGGCCAGTTCACCGTCGGTGGTGAACAGCAGCAGGCCGCTGGTATTGATATCCAGCCGCCCGATGGCAATCCAGCGCTCGCCTTTCAGGCGCGGCAGACGCTCGAAGACCGTGCGACGGCCTTCCGGGTCCTTGCGGGTACACAGCTCGCCTTCCGGCTTGTTGTACATGATGACCCGGCGCGGCACTTCTTCTTCCGGGCGCAGCGTGACCGGGCGGTCATCGAAGCTGACCTTGTCGCGGGCTTCCACGCGGTCACCCAGCTTGGCCACCTGGCTGTTCACCTTCACCCGGCCATCGGCAATCGCGGTTTCCATTTCACGGCGGGAGCCAAGGCCCGCACGGGCCAGCACTTTCTGCAGTTTTTCGCTGGTGGGCGGCGTGGTGTTGTTACTCTGACTCATGGTCGTCTGACCTCACATCGTTGGTCTGCGTGCCCGCGTCCTCATCTCGACGCTGGGCACGTGCCGCAAGCCGTGCCTCCAGATCGGCAAAGCTCAGCGGCTGGGTTAACGCCGTCTCGGCGTGGGGGTCGGCACTCGCTGCCGACGTGTTCTGATCTTGCTGGGGTGGCGCATCCTGCACGGTTTCAACGGCTTCGTCCAGTGCGACATGCGTCGCAGCGGGCGGTTCCTCAGCCAATGCTGCTTCGTCGGCGGCCACCAGCGTGTGCATGGGCGGCAAGGCATCCAGCGTCTTGAGCCCGAAGTCGTCCAGAAAGCTGCGCGTCGTGGCATACACGGCGGGACGCCCCGGCACGTCGCGGTGCCCGACGATGCGTACCCAGCCCCGCTCCATCAGCGTGCGAATGATCGAGCTGCTGACGCTGACGCCCCGCACTTCCTCGATATCGCCCCGGGTCACCGGCTGGCGATAGGCAATCAGCGCCAGGGTTTCCAGCAGGGCACGGGAGTAGCGCTGGGGGCGCTCATCCCACAGCCGCGATACCCAGTGCGACAGCCGCGGGCGAATGCGCAGCTGAAAGCCCGAAGCCGTTTCGACCAGTTCCAGCGCCCCGTCCTCGTGGCGCCGGGCCAACCGCGCGAGGGCGTCGCGCAGCGCCTTGCGAGACGGGCACTCATCCTCCAGAAACAGCGTCTCCAGCCGCTCCACGGGCAGCGGTTCTCCGGCCGCCAGCAGCGCGGCTTCGACAATATCGTCCAACGTGGTGTCTCTCACCGTGACTCCTCGTCAGGTTCGAAGGCAGACTCTTCGTCCGCAGGGTCATCACTTTCCCGCGCAAAGGGGTCCTCGTCCTCATCGGCCAGCGCCGCCTGCCGAGCACGCACATGGATCGGCGACAGCGGCGCGTTCTGGACGATTTCGATCATCGACTCCTTGGCCAGCTCCAGAATGGCCATGAACGTCACGACGACCCCTGCCCGCCCCTCCTCAAGGGAGAACAGCGCTTCGAAGGGGGTATAGCGCCCATGGGTGCCATCTTCGTGCAAGCGCTCCATGATCTTCAGCATGCGCTCCCGGGTCGAGAGCACCTCTCGGCTGATCTGGTGGGCTTGGGCCAGCTCGGCCCGCTTGAGAATGTCCGACAGCGCGCCCAGCAGTTCGTCCAGCTCGACATCGGGATGAATCACGCGGGTTTCCAGCGGTGGCAGGCCCGCCTGCACGCTGAACCAGTCCCGGCCCACCCTGGGCAGGGCATCCAGCGCTTCAGCGGCCTCCTTGAGACGCTCGTACTCCTGCAGGCGGCGTATCAGCTCCGCCCGGGGGTCCTCTTCTTCCTCGCCTTCCGCCTTGGGGGGGCGCGGCAGCAGCGTGCGTGATTTTATCTCGGCCAGCATGGCCGCCATCAACAGGTACTCGCCAGCCAGCTCGATCTCCATGGCCTTCATCATCTCCACGTACTCGATGTACTGATGGGTGATCACCGCCACGTTGATACGCAGAATGTCGAGATTCTGCCGACGAATCAGATACAGCAGCAGATCCAAAGGCCCCTCGAACGCTTCCAGGAAAACCCGTAGCGCCTCGGGGGGAATATAGAGATCTTCCGGCAGCTGCGTAATGGGCTCATCGAACAGGCGCCCAAGGGCCTCCACGGTGGGCTCCACCGTAGAGGGCATCGCGTCTTGATCCGGCACGGCGCTGGGCGTCTCGCTCACGCGGGTCGAGTCCTTGTCAGTTGAAAACGGCAGTGTAACAGCGCTCCATCAACGCGGCATCTCGGCCGCCTCGGCGGCTTTACGATAGCGGCCCTGATAGTCGAACAGCTTGTCGCGGATTTGAAAGTGGCGGCCTACCTTTCTGCCCACCACAAAGTCGGGATGGCGCAGGCGGGACTGGGCAGCCACCACGTCGTCTGGCGTTGCTGGCTGCCACCGCACGCCCGGCGCGCGCAGGTGGGCGCGCAAGAAGACCGCATAAAAGGCGCGGCGCTGGGCGGCGGTTTCCAGGGCAAACCATTCGCTCAGGCTGGCACCGTCTTCGTCATGGTAGGTCACTTTGAGGCGCGGCAGGCCGCGCCCGTTGGTGGTCGCCTCCAGCTGCATGCCGCTCACCCGCAGCACTTTGGCGTCCTTGAGCCGCAGCGCCTCCTTGAGCTTGTCATCGGCATCCACCAGCAGCTTTTCGCAGCCATGGCAGCGCCGGGCAGCGATATCGTTCTCTGCCCCGCACGCATCGCAGACCTTGAAGCGAAAGCGAAAGGTGCACTGGCTACGGCGTCCGGCGTCGTCCTCCACCAGCCCCTGGCAGCGGCGACCAAAATGCTCGATCACCAGCTCACCGTCGCGCTTGCCCCAGAACAGGTTGGCATGCCCACACTCGGGGCACTCGACCTGCACCGGCTCGCTATCGCTGTCGGGACGCGGCTCGCCTACCTCAGGGGCATAGAGGTCCCAGGGGTTGCCCGCATAATCCAGGATCAGGCACGCCTCCTTCCCCGGCGAGAGGCGCAGTCCGCGTCCCACGATCTGCTGATAGAGGCTCACCGACTCGGTGGGGCGCAGGATCGCGATCAGATCCACATGGGGAGCATCGAACCCGGTGGTCAATACCGCCACGTTGACCAGATACTTGAGCTTGCGCGCCTTGAACGCATCGATCAGCGCGGTGCGCTCGGCGGAGACCGTCGCACCGGTGATCAGCGCGGATTGTTCGGCAGGCAGATACCCCATGATCTCTTCGGCGTGGGCGACCGTCGCGGCAAAAATCATCACCCCCTGGCAGTCGGCCGCCTGCTCGACCACTTGGGCAATGATGCCCGGCGTGGCGCGGCTTCCGGCCACCACCCGATTAAGCTCTTCTTCCCGAAACAGCCCGCTGGAAGAGGGAGCAAGCGCCGAGAAGTCGTACCCCTCAATGGCCATGTCCAGCCGCCGAGGGGCGGCCAGAAAGCCCTGCTTGACCATCAGGCGCAGCGGCTGCTCGAACACGCAGTCGGTGAAGAAACTCTCTTCTCCCCCGCGCACCATGCCGTGGTAGTGGCGGTGATAGATAAACCCCTGGCCCAGCCGAAAGGGCGTGGCGGTGAGGCCGAGAATCTTCAGCTGCGGGTTTTGGCGCTGCAGATGGTCGATCACCTGGCGGTAGCTGGAATCCTCCTCCAACGACACCCGATGGCACTCGTCGATTACCAGCAGCGTGAAGCTGGCGTCGTTGAACTGCGCCAGGTTGCGCACCACCGACTGCACCGAGCCAAACACCACCTGCCGACTGGCCTCCTTGCGCTTCAACCCGGCGCTGAAGATATCCGCGACCAGGCCATAGGCCTGGTACTTGGCGTGATTCTGCTCCACCAGCTCGCGAACGTGGGCCAGTACCAGCACCCGCCCACGGGCCAGCCTCGCCAGCTCGGCAATCACCAGCGACTTGCCGCTGCCCGTGGGCAGCACGACCACCGCCGGGTCGCTGGTGGCGCGAAAGTGGTGAACCACCCGCTTGACCGCTTCCTGCTGGTAGGCGCGCAGCTGCGGCGGCGCATCAGGCGAGAAAGGCGGCCCGGAGGCCGCCTTTTCAGGGTATGTCATGGCACACCAGCCTCATGCTGCGCCTGCCCATCAACCCAGCCATACCCGCGCATTGCGGAACAGCCGCAGCCAGGCGCCATCCTCGGTCCACTCTGCCGGATGCCAGGAGTTGGTCACTGCCCGCGTCACCCGCTCCGGGTGAGGCATCATGATGGTCACACGGCCATCTGGCGTGGTCAGCCCCGTGATCCCCGACGGGGAACCATTGGGGTTGGCCGGATAGCGAGTGGTGACCTGACCGTAGTTGTCGATGTAGCGCAGGGCAATTTGGCTGCTCGACTGCATGCTGCGCAGGTGCGCCGTATCGCGGAACTCGGCACGCCCTTCGCCGTGAGCCACGGCGATGGGTAGCGTCGAGCCTTCCATGCCGACCAGCAGAATCGAGGGGCTTTTCTCTACCCGCACCATGGCCACGCGGGCTTCGAACTGTTCGGATTCGTTGCGCACGAAGCTGGGCCAGTTTTCGGCGCCCGGGATCAGCGTCTTGAGCTGCGACAGCATCTGGCAGCCATTGCACACCCCCAGCGAGAAGCTGTCGTCCCGGGTGAAGAACGCCGCAAACTGCTCGCGGGCGCGTTCGTTGAACAGCACCGACTTGGCCCAGCCGCCGCCTGCCCCCAGCACGTCGCCATAGGAGAAGCCCCCACAGGCCACCAGGCCCTGGAAGGTATCCAGCGAGACACGACCTTCCAGGATGTCGCTCATGTGCACATCCACCGCATCGAACCCGGCCTTGTGGAAGGCCCAGGCCATTTCCACTTGGCCATTGACCCCCTGCTCACGCAGGACGGCCACCGCTGGCTTGGCAGTGTTGACGTAAGGCGCGCTGATGTCGTCATTGACATCGAAGGTCGGCGCAGCGCTGAGACCGGGGTCACGCACGTCGAGCAGGTTGTCGAATTCGTTCTTGGCGCATTCGGGGTTATCGCGCAGCGCCTGCAACCGGTAGCTGGTCTCGGCCCAGGTGCGCTGGGTCAGCTGACGGGTGGTTTCCAGCAGCGGCTCTTCGAACAGCGTCACGCGTACCTGATCGTCGTAACGCGGGCGGGCAATCACCCCGCAGGTTTCGATACCGGCCATGGCGAACTGGGTCAGCACTTCTTCGGTGTGCTGGCGATTGACCTGGATCACCGCCCCCAGCTCTTCTGCAAACAGCGCATTGAAGGCTTCCACCGGCTCGTCGATCAGCCAGTCGAGCTTGATTTCAAGACCGGCATGTCCCGCAAAGGCCATCTCCAGCAGCGTGACCAGCAGGCCACCGTCGCTGCGGTCGTGGTAGGCCAGCAGCTTGCCATCCCGGTTCAGGCCCTGAATGACCTCGAAGAACGCTTTCAGGTCCTCCGGGTCGTCCACGTCGGGGCATTCGTCGCCCACCTGGCCATACACCTGGGCCAGCGCCGAGCCGCCCAGGCGGTTCTGACCGTTGCCCAGGTCGATCAGGATCAGGTCCGACTCATCCTGCTCGAGGTTGATCTGCGGGGTCAGCGTGGCCAGCGCATCGGTGACCGGCGCAAAGCCAGTGACCACCAGCGACAGCGGCGAGGTGATGCTCTTCTCTTCGGCATCATCGCCCTCCTGCCAGGCGGTACGCATCGACATGGAGTCCTTGCCCACCGGCACGGCAATCCCCAGCGCCGGGCACAGCTCCATACCAACCGCATGCACGGCGTCGTACAGCGCCTGGTTTTCGCCGGGGTGGTCGGCGGCACTCATCCAGTTGGCGGAGAGCTTGATGTCCGAGAGCTTGGCGATCGGCGCGGCGGCCAGGTTGGTAATCGCCTCTGCCACCGCCAAACGGGCGCTGGCGGCCGGGTCGATCAGCGCCACCGGCGGGCGCTCGCCCATGGCCATGGCTTCACCGGCATGGGTATCGAAGCTGGCGGTGGTCACTGCCACGTCGGCGACCGGCACCTGCCAGGGGCCGACCATCTGATCACGAGCCACCTGGCCTGTGATCGAACGGTCGCCGATGGTAATCAAAAAGCTTTTCGAGGCCACCGTGGGCAGGCGCAGCACCCGGTCCATGGCTTCGCGCAGGTCCAGGTTGTCGAGCATCACGCCGGAAAGCTCGGGCGTCTGGCGCTCGAACGAGCGGGTCATCTTCGGCGGCTTGCCGAACAGCACGCTCATGGGCAAATCGACGGGTTTGGTTTCGAAGTGGCCATCGCGCACTTCCAGATGGTGCTCTGCCTGAGCTTCGCCCACCACCGCATAGGGGCAGCGCTCGCGTTTGCACAGCGCATCGAAGGTATCGAGGTCTTCCGGGGCCACGGCCAGCACGTAACGTTCCTGGGCTTCGTTGCACCAGATTTCCAGCGGGCTCATGCCCGGCTCGGCGTTGGGCACGGCGCGCAGGTCGAACAGCCCGCCACGGTTACCGTCCTTGACCAGCTCCGGCAACGCATTGGAGAGGCCACCGGCACCCACGTCGTGGATGAAGCGAATGGGGTTTTTCTCACCCATTGCCCAGCAGCGGTCGATCACTTCCTGGGCACGGCGCTCGATTTCCGGGTTTTCCCGCTGCACCGAGGCGAAATCCAGATCGGCGCTCGATTCCCCCGACGCCATGCTGGACGCCGCACCGCCGCCCAGACCGATCAGCATCGCCGGACCGCCCATCACGATCAGCTTGCCGCCCACCGGAATCTCGCCCTTCTGGACGTGCTGGGCACGTATGTTGCCGTATCCACCGGCAATCATGATCGGCTTGTGGTAACCGCGACGTTCGATGCCATTGGCACTGAGGGCATCCTGCTCGTAGGTGCGGAAGTAGCCGGTCAGGTTGGGGCGGCCGAACTCGTTATTGAAGGCCGCGCCACCAATCGGGCCTTCCAGCATGATGTTGAGCGCCGACTGCATGCGCTCGGGTTTGCCGTAATCGAAGGCCTCCCAGGGCTGCACGAACTCGGGGATACGCAGGTTGGAGACGGTGAAACCCGCCAGGCCCGCCTTCGGTTTGCCGCCGATACCGGTGGCGCCTTCGTCGCGGATCTCGCCGCCGGAGCCGGTCGCCGCCCCCGGGAAAGGCGCAATCGCCGTGGGGTGGTTGTGGGTTTCCACCTTCATCAGGATATGGATCGGCTCCTGATGAGCGTCGTAGTGAGCGCGCTCACCCTCTGCGCCGGTCAGCGGCGTGGGGAAGAAACGACCGCCGTGACTGCCCTTGATCACCGCCGCGTTGTCACTGTAGGCCGACAGCACGTTGTCCGGTGAGGTGGCAAAGGTGTTCTTGATCATCTTGAACAGCGAATGGCTCTGGGCCTCGCCGTCGATGATCCAGTCCGCGTTGAAGATCTTGTGGCGGCAGTGCTCCGAGTTCGCCTGGGCAAACATCATCAGCTCCACGTCGCTGGGGTTGCGCCCCAGCTCGATGAAGGCTGCCACCAGATAGTCGATCTCGTCGTCTGCCAGCGCCAGGCCCAGCTCGCGGTTGGCGACTTCCAGCGCGGCACGCCCGCCCCCCAGAATATCCACGCTGCCCAGCGGTGCCGGTGAGTGGTGGGCAAACAGCTGGCTGGCCGCTGCCGTATCGGCCAGCACGTTTTCGGTCATGCGGTCGTGGAGCAGTGCGCCGATGGCGTCCCACTGCTCTGCCGTCGCCGTGCCACGCAATGCGACGCGGTAGTCGACGCCGCGCTCGATGCGATGGATCTGGCTCAGCCCGCAGTTATGGGCGATGTCCGTGGCTTTGGAAGACCAGGGCGACTGGGTGCCCAGACGCGGCACCACCAGAAAACGCAGGGCTTGTTCAAGGGGTTCCTGGGCGGCTCGGCTGCCGTAATCGAGCAGCCTGGCCAGCCGTTCCTGAGAGGCGGTATCGAGTTCTTCGTGGTGGTCAATGAAGTGGACGTAGTGGGCGGACAACGCTTCCACCTCTGGAACACATTCACGCAACACCGTTAGCAGCCGTTCATGGCGGAAGGCAGAAAGGGCGGGCGCGCCTCGAAGTTCGAGCATATCTGGAAGCCTCTAAAGCAGGAAGAGTCGAGCAGGAAATCACCGGGCCGCTAAGCGACCGACACACGGACTGCGCACTATGATACTGGAAAGCGGCGGCCACACGAAATCAACAAGGTGACACGGCGATAAAGGCTGGGTATCGTGGCAGCTCGTCCCACGCCGACAAGACACCATGCCGACATTGATTTGCCGACATTTTAGCGCCTTTTATCGGGCATATTTCGCGATGATCGCGACTTTGTTGCTGGTTTTGACACCGCGCCCATCGACCTTTCCCGACGGCGAACACCTCACCCGCGTGCTGGCCAAAGACTTCATCACCGTACATACCCGCAATACGCCCACCACCTACTACGAAGGCCGCCAGGGGCCAACCGGGTTCGAATACGAACTGATGCACCGCTTTGCGGCCTCCCTCGGGGTCAGCCTCAACCTGAATGCCAGCCACCACCCGGACGGCGTCTTGCCTGCCGTGCGCGAACAGGGTGACCTGGGGGCAGCCGCGCTGCCGCTGATGGCCGACACCCCCGGCATTCACTACACGCGCCCGATCATCGAGATGCAGCCACTGGTAGTCTATCGGCGCGGCCTGTATGGCATCAACGCACCCGAAGACCTCGTCGGCTTGTCCATCGGCACGCTGAGCGAAGCGGGCACCAGCGATGCTCTGAAAGCCCTGCAAAGCGACTATCCCAACCTGAGCTGGAAAGAGTCCAACGAACTGGAAGTGGCCGAATTGATGGCCAGGGTAGAAAACGGTACCCTGGATGCGGCCATCATCTTCGATCACCAATTTCGTTTGAACCGGCTGTTCTTTCCCAATGTCGAGCGCGGCTTTTATCTGGGCGAGCCCCTCTCGCTGGTCTGGGCGCTGCCCAGCGGGCGCGGGCTGGGGCTACTCGAGGCGGCCAACCAGTTCCTGCAGGAGCTGCATGAAAACGGCACCCTGGACCGCCTGATCAGCCGCTATTTTGGCCATGACGATTACCTGGAGTACGTGGGCACGCGCACGTTTCTGGACCATCTGGATGAGCGCCTGCCCCGCTACACCGAGCTCTTCAAGCAGGCCGCCCGAGACACGGGGTTCGACTGGAAACTGCTGGCCGCCGTGGGCTACCAGGAGTCCCACTGGGACCCTAACGCCGTCTCCCCCACGGGGGTGCGTGGCCTGATGATGCTGACCAACCCCACGGCCAGTGAGATGGGCGTCACGGACCGCACCGATGCCGCCCAGAGCATCGACGGCGGTGCCCGCTATCTGCGCAGCATCAAGGACCGCTTACCGGACAGCATCACCGGCGAAGATCGCCTCTATATGGCCATGGCGGCTTACAATGTGGGGCTTGGCCACCTGTATGATGCCCGCAACATTGCCGAGCGACGCGGCGGCGACCCCAACCTGTGGCAGGACGTGCGTGCCGCGCTGCCGCTGCTGCAGCAGCGCGAGTGGCACAGCCAAACGCGCCACGGGTACGCCCGTGGCGGGGAGCCGGTGATCTACGTGCGCAACATTCGCCGTTACTACGAAATGATCGAATACGTGGAGCGCAGTCGACAGCAGTTTTTCCAACTGGAGCAGACACCGGCCAGTGAAGAGCCGCTGCTGCTGTTCGAGATCGTGCCACCGCTCACCCCGTGATACCGGGACGGCGCTAGCGCTTGTCGGCAAAGAACTGCTTGAGCAGCTTGCTGGCTTGCGCCGCCAGCACCCCGCCGGTGACGTCGATATGGTGATTGAACCAGGGCTGGGCGAGCAGATTGGCCTTTGATTCCACCATTCCCGCCCGTGGCTCGGCGGCAGCGTACACCAGCCGTTGAATGCGGGCATGCACCATGGTGCCGGTGCACATCATGCAGGGCTCCAGGGTCACGTAGAGCGTACAGCCCTCCAGGCGGTAGTTGCCCAGCCGCTGCCCGGCATCGCGCAGCGCACGCACTTCCGCATGGCCACTGGGGTCGCAGCTGGACAGCGGTGCATTGTGGCCCGCCCCGACGATCTCCCCCCCGGCGTCCACCACCACGGCCCCCACCGGTACCTCTCCGGCGGCCATCGCCAGGTGCGCCTGGTCCAGCGCGCGGTGCATGTAAAATTCATCGCTGCGTATCAAGACAAACTCCGTTAAGGTAGCGAAACGATCGTTTCAATGGCGTGATCGCCAAACGCTGAGGGCGGCCTCCTCAGTGATCAAGCAGACAGCACCAAGGATACCGAGAATGAACGATGCGCTGAAGTCACTGGTTAGCTTGCTGGAGCTGGAACCCCTGGAAGAGACGCTGTTTCGCGGCCAAAGCCAGGACCTTGGGTTTCCCCAGCTGTACGGTGGGCAGGTACTTGGCCAGGCGCTGGCCGCCGCCGCCCGCACCGTCCCCGAGGAGCGTCGCCCTCACTCCCAGCACGGCTACTTTCTGCGCCCCGGTGACCCCCATCGCCCGGTGGTTTACCAGGTCGATACCATTCGCGACGGCGGCAGCTTCACCACCCGCCGAGTCACCGCCATTCAAAAGGGGCGGCCCATCTTCTTCTGCAGCGCCTCGTTTCAAAGCCCGGAAGAGAGCATCAGCCATCAGCGCGCCATGCCTGACGTGCCCACACCCGAAGCGCTGCTGGAGAGCGGTGACGCCAAACATGCTCGTTTCCCAGGCCACCCCATCGAGTTCCTGCACCTGAAGAACAATCCGGACAGCGCCTCGCCTGCCGGGCAGTGCCTATGGTTCCGGTTCGCTGGCGGCCCGCTGCCCGACGACCCCGCGCTGCATCGCCACCTGCTCTCCTACGCGTCGGACTTCAACCTGCTGACCACCGGGCTGATCCCTCACGGCATCAAGTACACGGACCCTAAGCTGCGCATCGCCAGCCTCGACCACGCGCTGTGGCTGCACGAAGATACGCGGCTGGACGAGTGGCTGCTGTACGCCATCGACTCTCCCTGGAGCGGCAGTGCCAGAGGGCTGGCGCGAGGCCATATCTATCGCCGCGATGGGCAGCTGATTGCCTCGACGGCACAAGAGGGGCTGGTACGCTACCCGCTCACCTGATACCCGGCACCCATACGAACACCACACACGACAACGCCCGCAGAAAGCGGGCGTTGTCGTCATGGCGTCTCGAACAGCCAATCTCGTGTCGAGCGGCGCTTAACTGCCGTAGACATCGTCGATGGTCTTGAGCGGATAGTGCGCCGGGTAGGGCTTGCGGGCAACCCCGGAGTCCACCGCCGCCTGGGCCACCGCCGAGGAGACACGCTCCAGCAGGCGAATATCGACCGGCGTGGGGATGATGTACTCACGACCAAAGCTCATCTCGGTACGCTCGTAGGCGTTCAGCACTTCCTGGGGCACCGGCTCGCGGGCCAGATCTTTCAGCGCATGCACGGCGGCCAGCTTCATCGCTTCATTGATGCGCGTGGCGCGTACGTCAAGCGCCCCACGGAAGATGAACGGGAAGCCCAGCACGTTGTTGACCTGGTTCGGGAAATCCGAGCGGCCGGTGGCCATGATGACGTCCGGGCGCGCTGCCCGAGCCACATCCGGATGAATTTCCGGGTCCGGGTTGGTGCAGGCAAAAATGACCGGATCCGCCGCCATCTTCTTCACCTGCTCGGCAGACAGCAGCCCGGGGCCAGACAGGCCGATGAACACGTCGGCACCGTCGATGGCGTCGTCCAGGGTGCGCATGTCGGTATCACGGGCGAACTCGGCCTTGTACTCGTTGATGCCATCGCGGTCGGTGTGAATCACGCCGCGACGGTCGAGCATGACCAGATGCTCTTTTTTGGCGCCACAGGAGATCAGCAGGCGCATGCAGGCAATCGCCGCAGCACCTGCGCCCATGCAGACGATCTTCACGTCTTCGATGCGCTTGCCGGCGATATCCAGGGCATTGAGCATACCGGCAGCGGTGACGATGGCCGTGCCGTGCTGATCGTCATGAAACACGGGAATGTTGCAGCGTTCGATCAGCGCCTTTTCGATTTCGAAGCACTCGGGGGCCTTGATGTCTTCCAGGTTGATACCGCCCCAGGTATCGGCGATGCGTGCCACGGTATCGATGAACGCCTGCGGATTCTCGGCATCCACTTCGATGTCCACCGAGTTGATGCCCGCGAAGCACTTGAACAGCACGCCCTTGCCTTCCATCACCGGCTTGCTGGCCAGCGGCCCCAGATTCCCCAGGCCCAGAATGGCACTGCCGTCTGAAATGACCGCTACCAGATTTCCCTTGCCGGTATAACGGTAGGCATTTTCCGCTTCGCGAGCGATTTCGCGAACCGGTTCAGCCACCCCCGGGCTATACGCCAGGGCCAGATCCCGCGCCGTCGCGGTGGGCTTGGTCAGCTCCACGGAGAGCTTACCGGGGATCGGTTTAGCGTGATAATCCAGAGCTGCCTGCTTGTTTGCATCCGTCATGGTCAAGGTCCAATCAATCTAAAGTAGAAAAGTCATATCAGAATATAGAAAAAACCCAAGCGTCTCAAGCCGCTAGTCAACCAGCCTATGAAACTTGCGTTTTAGCGGCTTTTCCCATCCATTCGTAACTTTTCAGCCTCATTTGCTGCAAGTTATGCATAGCACCCTGACCCATAACGGTTTCATTATGGATGCACTGCAGCATAAGCTGGAAATAGATTCCAAAACGACATTCGGACTTATCCACACCCGCCGCGCAATAGCGGCTGTGGACAATGTCACGACAGGAGGCTCAGGGCCATGGCTTCATCACACAGCGTTCGGCCAGCGTTCAGATGCCGGTGCCGCCAGGGAGCGGCAAAATAAGGCAGGGACAAAAAACCCACGCCGTAGCGTGGGTTTTTGCACAGGGCACATGGCGTGCCTGCGATGGCTGAATCCGTCGTCGGGATCAGCCGCGCTTGACAGCAGCGCCAAAACGCTTGTTGAAGCGTTCTACGCGGCCACCAGTGCTCGCCTGCTTCTGCTTGCCCGTGTAGAAGGGGTGGCAGTTGGAGCATACGTCCAGAGAGAAGTCCTGACCAGAAGTAGAACCAACCTGGAAGCTGGCACCGCAAGAGCAGTTGGCGGTGACCGTGTTGTAATTCGGGTGGATACCTTGTTTCATCTTGAGCCTCATGAGCTATATGCCGCCACCTGATCCGCTGCCAGGCACCGCATACGGGTGTGAAAAACTGCTAACCGGTTAACCGCTCGATCCGATAGATTGAGAGCGGCCGCGCATTCTAGCAAACTAAACGCCGGAGGCCAATTGTCTGATTCTGTTTCATCCCCACCCGCCACGACAGAGCGCGCTCCGGGCGCTTTCCAGGTGCTGAAAGTGGCCTTGCCATCGCCGCTGCGCCGCCTGTTCGACT
>NZ_LFGT01000005.1:295756-298152 GCF_002078115.1 Halomonas sp. BC2
ACGACCCCCATCTGGGCCAGCTGGCCGAACATGGCTATGGCGCCCTGGCCCGCAACCTGCTGGAAGAACGAAGGCTGGCACAGCTTCCCCCGTTCTGTTTCATGGCGCTACTGCGCGTCGAAAGCCCCCAGGAGCCTGCTGCCATGGCGCTGGCTCAGCAGGCTGCACAGGCCTTGCGCCAGTGGCTCACGGATGCCAACCTGCCGGTACGCTGCCTGGGGCCAGTGCCAGCCCCCATGGAGCGCCGCCAGAATCGCTACCACCTGCATGTCATGATCACGGCCCAGAAACGCAGCCACCGACACACGGCGGCCCACTGGCTGGTACAGTGGCTGGAAGCTCATCGCGATGCGCGCAAGGTGCGCTGGTCCGTGGACATCGACCCGCAAACACTGGCCTAGCCATGACCACGCCCGCGACGCCCAGCCTGCCCCGGCCTGGAATACGGCTTTGAAACTGCGCGCCAATTGCCGATAATGGCCGTTTTGACGCTGCACCATTTGGGCGCTTGCACACGCCGCCACCGAAGACACCCGGATATTGACATGAAAGACACGATTATTGCTTTGCTCGAAGGCGCCGTTGATGCGCTCAAGCACCAAGGCGTGCTGCCCAACGATGTACAGCCGGCCATCAAGGTCGACCCCACCAAGGACAAAGCCCACGGCGACTACGCCACCAACCTGGCCCTGATGCTGGCCAAACCCGCCAGCATGAAGCCCCGAGAGCTAGCCGACGCCCTGGTAGCCGCCCTGCCCGCCAGCGACGCCATTCAGAAAACCGACATCGCAGGCCCCGGATTCATCAACTTCTTTGCCGCCGCCGATGCCGCCGCCCAGATCGTTGCCCAGGTGCTGGATAGCGGCGACGCCTTTGGTCGCAGCCTGATCGGCAAGGGTGAAAAAGTGCAGGTGGAGTTCGTCTCGGCCAACCCCACGGGCCCGCTGCACGTGGGCCATGGTCGCGGCGCGGCGATTGGCGACTGCCTCTGCCGCCTGCTGGAAGCCAGCGGCTATGACGTCACTCGGGAGTTCTACTACAACGACGCGGGCGCGCAAATCAACAATCTCGCGCTCTCCGTGCAGGCCCGTGCCAAGGGGCTGGGCCCCGAGGACGAGAGCTGGCCTGCCGATGGCTATCGCGGTGAATACATCGTCGATGTGGCCACCGATTACATGGCCGGAAAGACGGTCACCGCCGACGACCGCAAGGTGACGGCCAAGGCCGATGCCGACGACCTGGAAGCCATTCAGGCGTTCGCCGTGGCCTGGCTGCGCCGCGAACAGGACCTAGACCTCAAGGCCTTCGGCGTCGAATTCGACGTCTACTTCCTCGAATCATCCCTCTACGAGGACGGCAAGGTCGAGGCCACTGTCGAGACGCTGTTCGCCAACGGCCACACCTACGAGCAGGATGGCGCGCTATGGCTGCGCACCACCGACTTCGGCGACGACAAGGACCGCGTCATGCGCAAGCGTGAAGGCGGCTACACCTACTTCCTGCCCGACGTGGCCTACCACCTGAACAAGTGGCAGCGCGGCTTCAAGACCGTGATCAACGAGCAGGGCGCCGACCACCACTCTACCGTTACCCGCGTACGTGCAGGCTTGCAGGCACTCGGCGTGGGCATTCCGCAGGGCTGGCCCGACTATGTGCTGCACCAGATGGTCATGGTGACCCGCTCGGGCGTGGAAGTGAAACTGTCCAAGCGTGCAGGCAGCTACGTCACCATACGCGACCTGATCGACGAAGTCGGCCGTGACGCCACCCGCTTCTTCCTGGCCGCGCGCCGCGCCGACTCGCAGCTGACCTTCGATATCGATCTGGCGCGCTCCCAGTCCAACGACAACCCGGTGTACTACATCCAGTACGCCCATGCCCGGGTATGCAGCATGCTGCGCAAGGCCGAAGAGGCAGGCCAGCCCTTCGACCACGGCGTGGCGATGGCCAACCTGGCGCTGCTGGACAGCGATCAGGAAAAAGCCGTGCTCAACCGCCTGGCCCGCTACCCGGAAGTGGTGGAGCATGCGACCCGCAACCGCGAGCCTCAGCAGGTGGCCCAGTACCTGCTGGATCTGGCGGGCGACTTCCACACCTGCTACAACGCCGTCAAGGTCATGGTCGAAGACGACACGCTGCGCAACACCCGCCTGGCGCTCGGTCTGGCCACGCGTCAGGTGCTGCGCAACGGGCTGGATCTGATGGGGGTCAGTGCCCCAGAGGAGATGTAATTCATGGCCAGCCCGCGTAACAAGCCGTCCCGTCGAGGCGCCACCTCGCAGCGTAAATCTGCTCGCCGCTCCGGCGACGGGTGGCGTATTCCCGGCTGGCTGTGGGGGTGCCGGGGTGGCTGCCGGCTTCTTCCTGGCGCAGCATCAGCACGGCACCGCCCCGTG
>NZ_LFGT01000005.1:298543-340840 GCF_002078115.1 Halomonas sp. BC2
ACCGAAGTCATCGCTCCGGGCGGCGCCATTCCGGCCAATATCACTCGGCCGGAAATCGCCGAGACTGCCGCAGAGGCCGCCAGCGACGCAGCAGCCTCGGACGACACGTCGCCAGGCAGCACCGGCAGCAGCGCCAACGACCCGATTGCTCAGGTCATTGCCGCCAACACGCGGCCCAACGAGCAGGCCGCCGTGGCGGCTACCCAGCCGCCTGCCGCTAGCAGCACTAGCACCAGCAGCAGTTCCAGCACGCCGAATCGCTACATGCTGCAAGCCGCTTCGTTTCGCGACCTCAGCGACGCCGAGCAGCTGCGCGGCCGGCTGCGCAACCTGAGTTTGCTGGCACAGATCAGCGAAGTGCAGGCCAATGGCGACACCTGGCACCGCGTGCAGGTAGGTCCTTACGAGGATACCCGAGAGCTGAACCGCGCCCAGGACCTGATGAGCACTCAAGGGATCGAACCCCTGCTGATACAGCTGCAGAACTGAGCTATCCCCCTGACCGCGCCTGAAGGCGCGGTTTTATCACCTGGCTTTCTCGAGCGGGCGGTTGATTTTTCATCAGCCGCCCGCATTTTGTTGGGAATCGCTTTTTTTACGGCCACCCAGGGTGGCCGATCAGTCATCGGGAGCGCGTCTCCCCCAAGGAGTTATCTCCATGACCACCATTGTCTCCGTTCGCCGCGGTAACCAGGTCGCCCTTGCTGGCGACGGCCAAGTATCGCTGGGCAACACCGTGATGAAAGGCAACGCCAGCAAGGTTCGCCGCCTCTATCGCGGCAAGGTACTGGCCGGTTTTGCCGGCGGCACAGCAGATGCCTTTACACTGTTCGAACGTTTCGAAGCTCAGCTGGAGAAGTACCAGGGCCATCTCACCAAGGCGGCCGTGGAGCTTGCCAAGGATTGGCGCACCGACCGCGCCCTGCGCCGCCTGGAAGCGCTACTGGCCGTGGCCGACCACAGCGCCTCGCTGATCATCACCGGCAACGGTGACGTGGTCGAACCCGAACGCGGCATCATCGCCATCGGCTCGGGGGGCAACTACGCTCAGGCCAGCGCCCGCGCGCTGCTCGAAAACACCGATCTCTCCGCCCGTGAAATCACCGAAAAATCCCTGCAAATCGCGGGTGACATCTGCGTATTCACTAACCACCACGTCACGCTCGAAGAGCTGAACATCGACGACCGTTGAGGCCCCTTTATGACTCAGATGACACCCCGTGAAATCGTCCATGCGCTGGACCAGTACATCATCGGCCAGCAGGATGCCAAACGCGCCGTTGCCATCGCGCTGCGCAACCGCTGGCGGCGCATGCAGCTCGACGATGACCTGCGCCCGGAAGTCACCCCCAAGAACATTCTGATGATCGGCCCCACCGGCGTGGGTAAAACCGAAATCGCTCGCCGCCTGGCCAAACTGGCCCGTGCGCCCTTCATCAAGGTCGAAGCCACCAAGTTCACGGAAGTGGGCTACGTGGGTCGCGACGTGGAGTCGATCATCCGCGACCTGATGGAAGCCGCCATCAAGATGGTGCGCGAGCACGCCAAGGAAGAAGTCGGCCACCGCGCAGAAGATGCCGCCGAAGACCGCGTTCTCGATGCGCTGCTGCCGCCACCCCGCGGCCAGGAAGAGCAGCCCCGGGACGATAGCAGCACGCGCCAGCTGTTCCGCAAGAAACTGCGCGAAGGCCAGCTGGACGACAAGGAAATCGACATCGAAATCACCGCCCAGAGCCAAGGCATCGACATCATGACGCCGCCGGGCATGGAGGAGATGACCAGCCAGCTGCAGAGCCTGTTCTCCAACATGGGCCAGCAAAAGCGTGAAAAGCGTCGCGTTACCGTCAAGGAAGCCTTGGTGCTGCTGCGTGACGAGGAAGCGGGCAAGCTGGTCAACGAAGAGGAGATCAAGGCCCGCGCCGTCGAGGCCGTCGAGCAGCACGGCATCGTCTTCCTGGACGAGATCGACAAGGTGGCCAAGGGCAGTGGCCAGTCCAGCGGTGGTGAAGTATCACGCGAGGGCGTGCAGCGCGACCTGCTGCCACTGATCGAAGGCTCCACGGTGTCGACCAAATATGGCATGGTGAAGACCGACCATATCCTGTTCATCGCCTCCGGTGCTTTCCACTTGGCGCGGCCTTCCGACCTGATCCCCGAGCTGCAGGGTCGCTTGCCCATTCGCGTGGAGCTGGACGCTCTCACTCCCGGCGATTTCAAGCGCATCCTCACCGAGCCTTCCGCCTCGCTGACCAAGCAGTATCAGGCGCTGCTGGGCACCGAAGGGTTGGACGTAGAGTTCACTCCCGACGGCATCGAGCGCATTGCGGAGATCTCCTGGCAGGTCAACGAAGGGACCGAGAACATCGGCGCGCGCCGCCTGCACACGGTCATGGAGCGGCTGCTGGAAGAGGCCTCGTTCAAGGGCGGCGATATGGATAGCCCGCTGGTGATCGATGCAGATTACGTTAACGCGCAGTTGGGAGAACTGGCGGTAGACGAAGATCTCTCCCGCTATATTCTGTAACCTCTGCCGCACCCCGACACCTGGCCACCCCGGCCAGGTGTCACTCGTGCCTGAACGACGTCACGCCAACCATGAGTGCCCCGACCATGAACGCCTCCAACACCCACACGTCTACCCACACGCCCTCTACCCCCGATGCCCCGGTCCCCACCCGAGTGCACTACCACAAGCAGGCCCGCGAGCTGGAACTCGGCTACGCCTCGGGCGACACCTACCGGCTGCCCGTGGAGCTGCTGCGCGTCTACTCCCCCTCTGCCGAAGTGCGTGGACACGGTGGCGACACGGCGGTCCTGCAAGTGGGCAAGAAGGACGTCGGCCTGCAGAACATCACCCAAGCGGGTAACTACGCCCTCAAGCTGCACTTCGACGATGGTCACGACAGCGGCCTCTACAGCTGGAACTACCTGCACGACCTAGCGACGCATCAACACGCCTACTGGAACAACTACCTCGAGCGGCTGGAAGCAGCAGGCGCCTCCCGCGAGCCTGCGGGCATTCAATTCAAGCAGCTGTGACGCCGCGCCCCAGGTGAAGCGCAGACAAAGCAGGCTCGAGAAGGCTACAATGTTGCCAATCAATGATTGCGATGACCTTATGGTCGACTACTACCGCCTCGAACTCGGGAGCTGAAGCCCCATGAGCCCCACGGAAAAACGCACCACCCATTTTGGCTACCAGGAAGTCCCGGTCGACGAAAAAGCCTCACGCGTCGCCGATGTCTTCCACTCGGTCGCCGCTCGCTACGACGTCATGAACGACCTGATGTCCATGGGCATCCACCGTGTGTGGAAGCGCCTCACCATCGAGCGTGCTGGCGTTCGTCCCGGCCATCATGTGCTGGACATCGCTGGCGGCACGGGGGACCTGACCCTCAAGTTCTCGCGTCTGGTCGGCCCCCGCGGCAAGGTCGTCCTGGCCGACATCAACGCCTCCATGCTCAAGGTAGGCCGCGACAAGCTGATGGACAACGGCGTCGGTGGCAACGTCGAGTACGTCCAGGCCAATGCCGAGTGTCTGCCCTTCCCGGACAACAGTTTCGACTGCATCACCATCGCCTTTGGCCTGCGCAACGTGACCGACAAGGACGCCGCGCTGCGCTCCATGGCACGGGTACTCAAGCCCGGCGGCCGCCTGCTGGTGCTGGAGTTTTCCAAACCCAACAACCCACTGCTCTCCAGGGCCTACGATGAGTACTCGTTCCGGCTGTTGCCCAAAATGGGTGAACTGGTCGCCGGCGACGGCGAAAGCTACCGCTATCTGGCCGAATCGATCCGCATGCACCCCGACCAGGAAACCCTGAAGGGCATGATGGAAACCGCCGGACTTGATCGAGTGGAGTACACCAACCTGACCGGCGGCATCGTCGCCCTGCACCGCGGCATCAAGCTATGACGCCTCGCACGCTGACCCACCGGACGATGAGGCCCGCATGCTAGTCACCCCGACCCTGCTGCTGGCCGGTTGTGAACGTACGCTGAACGCACTGCTTGCCCGTGACCCTGCTGCCCCTGGGCGGCTGGCCGCGCTGGCGGGCAGCCGCCTGCTGGTGCGTCTGGAAAAGCCACAGCTGGCGCTGCTGCTTTGCTATCACAATGCCGGACTGGACCTGCAGCACGGCGACGACGTCGATGAAAGCGACGTCGATGCGGTGGTCGAACTGACCTCGGAAACCCTCTCGGAGTGGCTCAGCGGTGCCTCCGTGGAGCGGCTGATGTTCGAGGGCAAGCTGGCCATTCGAGGCCAGGTGCACTTGCTGGAGGCCACCCGGGAGCTGCTGCTGGACCTGGAGATCGATTGGGAAGGCGAGCTGGCGCACTGGCTGGGTGACATGCCCGCCCATTCGCTGGCCGAAGGGCTACGCCGAGCCGCGCGCTGGGGCCTGCGCGCCAAGGACGAGCTACTGCAGGATGTGTCGGAGTATGTCTTCGAAGAGGCACGCCTGCTGCCGGGCCGTCAGCAGCGCGACGTGCTGCGCGATCACCTCACCGAGCTGGAAATCGCCACCGACCGCCTGGATGCCAGACTGCAGCGCTTGAATCGGCGCCTTACCCAGCTGACCAAGGCCAGCGCGCCCGAGGAGCCGAGCGAATGAGCCTGCGGCTGTTCAAGATTCTCTGGGTAGTCACGCGGCACCGTTTGGACACGCTCGTACCTGCCGAGCGCATGCCGCTCTGGCTGCGGCTGCTGACCCGTTTTTCGCCCCTTCAGCTGGTGCCGGTGGGCAAGCGCAGTCGCGGCGAGCGCCTGCGGCTGGCGCTGGAGGCACTGGGCCCGATCTTCATCAAATTCGGCCAAATGCTCTCGACCCGCCGCGACCTGCTGCCGGAAGACATTGCCGACGAGCTGAAACGTCTGCAGGATCAGGTGCCGCCCTTTGCTGGCGAGCTGGCAGCGGCCCGGGTGGAGAAAGAGCTGGGCATGACCCTGGTGGAGGCCTTTGCGGCCTTCGACCGCGTGCCCCTCGCCTCGGCCTCCATCGCCCAGGTGCATGCCGCCACCCTACACGGTGGCGAAGAGGTAGTGGTCAAGATCATTCGCCCCGGCATCGACCGAATCATGCGTCAGGACATGGGGCTGATGTACCAGGTGGCGAAGCTGCTGGCCAAAGTGCCCGAAGCCAGACGCCTGCGTCCGGTAGAAGTCATTCGCGACTATGAAGCCACCCTGTTCGACGAGCTGGACCTCTACAAGGAGGCGGCCAACACCTCTCAGCTCAAGCGTAACTTCAAGGACTCGCCGCTCCTCTTCGTGCCCACCATCTACTGGCCCTACACGCGGCGACACGTGATGGTGCAGGAGCGCATTCGCGGCGTACCGGTGGCCGACCTGGAGACCTTGCGGGCCCGCGGCACCAATCTGAAAAAGCTCGCCGAGCGCGGCGTGGAGCTGTTCTTCACCCAGGTATTCCGGGACAACTTCTTCCACGCGGACATGCATCCCGGCAATATCTTCGTCAACTGTGACGACCCGGACGACCCCCAGTACATCGCCATCGACTGCGGTATCGTGGGCAGCCTCACCCGGGAAGACCAGGATTATCTGGCGCGCAACCTGCTGGCTTTTTTCCATCAGGACTATTACGAGGTCGCCTCCCTGCACATCGAGTCGGGATGGGTGGGCGAGAACACCCGTGCCAACGAATTTGCCGCAGCCATTCGTACCGTGTGCGAACCGATTCTGGAAAAGCCCCTCAAGGACATCTCTTTTGGGCAGGTGCTGCTGGGGCTGTTTCAAACGGCGCGACGCTTCAACATGGAAGTTCAGCCGCAGTTGGTGCTGCTGCAGAAAACCCTGCTCAACATCGAAGGGCTGGGGCGTCAGCTCTACCCGGAGCTGGACCTGTGGAGCACCGCCAAGCCCTACCTGGAAAAGTGGATGAGAGAGCGCGCTGGTATCGGCGGGCTCTGGGCATCGCTCAAGCGCCAGGCGCCGGAGCTTTCGCATCAGTTGCCAGAGCTGCCGGTGCTGGCACATCAGGCGCTCAGCCGCATGGAACATGAACACCGCCAGCGGCATCAGCAGGTCACCGCCCTCAGTCAGATGCGCCACCAGTTGAAACAACAGGGCAAACGCCAGCATCGGCTGCGCATCGGTTTGGCACTAGTGGCCATCGCGCTTGCCTGGCAGCCGCTGAGCAGTTGGGCCGCCACCCAGGACTGGCCGATTCTGGCAGCTGCCGGGGTCGGGTTGCTGCTGCTGATCTGGCAGTGAGCCTTCCCAGCGCGAGCCGGATGACACTCTATTGCGATGAATAACGAGAACACCATGACAGATGCCAACCAAGCCCCCGTACTGGACGCCCTGGCCGACGTTTTGAAACAGCGTCGCCATGCCCAACCAGAAGAATCTTATGTTGCCTCCTTGCATCATAAGGGTTTGAACAAGATACTCGAGAAAGTGGGCGAAGAGGCCACCGAAACGCTACTGGCCGCCAAGGATGCCGAGCATGGCGATGAGCAGGCCCGCCAAGCGTTGATCGCCGAAACGGCCGACCTGTGGTTTCATAGCCTGGTCATGCTGTCGCATCTGGATCTGGACCATCAGCCCGTGCTGGACGAGCTTGCGCGACGGTTTGGAATCTCTGGTCACGACGAAAAAGCGTCCCGATCACAACGTTAACCCTGCATCCATGAGGAAACGCATATGTTAGGTGGTATCAGTATTTGGCAGCTGCTGATTGTTCTGGGCATCATCATCCTGATTTTCGGCACCAAGAAACTGCGTAACGTGGGCACCGACCTGGGCGGCGCGGTCAAGGGCTTCAAGAAAGCCATGCACGAGGAAGAGAAGGACGGCGACAAGCCCTCTGACCAGCCTCAAGCCAAGGTCGCCCACGAAGAGAACGGCAACACCTACGACGTTCAAGCTGAGCAGAAGCCAGCAGCAGACGTTCACTCTGGCGACCGCAACGAAGAGCGCAAATAACCCATGCTGGATATCGGCTTTCTTGAACTCATGCTCATCAGCGTGGTGGCACTGCTGGTGCTGGGCCCGGAACGCCTGCCCAAGGCGGCGCGCACGGCGGGTTTATGGATCGGCAAGATCAAGCGTACGGTATCCGGTATGCAGCGTGAAATCAGTGCCCAACTGGAAGCCGAAGAGCTGCGGCAGAAGCTGAATGAGCAGCAGAGCAAGCTCAATGACAGCCTGAAAAAAGCCAAACAGGATGTCGAGAGCATTGCAGACGCCCCTTCAGCCTCGTCTGCCCAGCCCTCCGCTCAGGCAGACACCGAGCAGCGGGTCGCCAAGGCCAGCGCACGACTGGATGACGCCTTGCAGACCGTACGTGAAGACCTGCCGAGCGACACCGACACGGCCGATCAAAAGGATAGACCCCACTCATGAGTACGTCTGGCAACTCCCAGCCACCGCACAACGACCAGGGCCAGGCGCCCCTCATCGAGCATCTGATCGAACTGCGTTCGCGTTTGATGAAAGCGGTCGTGGTGATTCTGGTGATTTTCCTGGGGCTCTACGCCTTTGCCAACGATATCTACAGCTTTGTGGCCGAGCCGCTGATGGCGCTGTTGCCCGAAGGCTCTCAGATGATTGCCACCGAGGTCGCCTCGCCCTTCATGGCGCCTTTCAAGCTGACGCTGGTGGTGGCGGTCTTCATTGCCATTCCTTTCGTGCTGCACCAGGCCTGGGCCTTCGTGGCACCGGGGCTCTACGATAACGAGAAAGCGCTGGCCATTCCGATCCTCGTTTCCAGCGTGGCGCTGTTTTATGCCGGGGCAGCGTTTGCCTATTACGTGGTGTTTCCGCTGCTGTTCGAGTTTTTTACTCAAACGGGGCCGGAAAATGTCGCGGTGATGACCGACATCAATCAGTACCTGAACTTCGTGCTCAAGCTGTTCTTTGCATTTGGCGTGGCCTTTGAAATACCCATCGCCACCTTCCTGCTGATTCTCTCCGGCGCGACGACCGTGGAAAGCCTGTCGAAAAAGCGCCCGTATATCATACTGGGCTGCTTTGTCGTCGGTATGCTGCTCACCCCACCCGACGTGATTTCCCAGAGTCTGCTGGCGGTTCCCATGTACCTGCTGTATGAAGTGGGCCTGCTGTTTGGCCGCCTGGTGCGCAAGCCAAAAATCACCGAGGAAGAGCAGACCGACTAGCGCTCCTGTATGCTCAAGGCCATTAAAAAGCCTCTGTCATCCCACGATGACAGAGGCTTTTTCCCTACGGGCGGGCTTGCCAGCCAGCCTAGCCCATCATTTCATCGATGCGGTCCACCAGTTTGAAGATGCCCGTGGCAGCTTCACTGATGCGCGTTGCCAGCATATAGGCAGGCGTGGTGACCACGCGATGTTCGAGATCCACGACGATCTCTTCCACGCCGCAGCTACGGTGCAGCCCGCCCATGGCACTGATCGCCCCGGATACGCCCGGATCATGGCCTACCGTGACGGCGATGCCATCCCCCAACAGCCGAGGCACCATGACCGGGGCAATGCACATCAAGCCAATCGGCTTGGCATCTTCCTTGAATCCTGCCAGCGCCTCCTTGACGCTTTCCAGCACCTGCATCTCGTCACCTTGCATGGCAAAGTCACACAGGTTCTTGGCAACGCCAAAGCCACCGGGCACGATCACCGCATCGAAGTCATCGGATACCAGCTCGGTGATCGGACTGATCTCGCCACGCGCCAGACGGGCCGATTCCTGCAGCACATTGCGTCGTTCACCCTCCACCGGCGTCTGATCCAGGTGGTTGATGACGTGATGCTGCTCTACATCGGGTGCAAAGCAGCGATACCCGATGCCCAACTGATCCAGACGCAGCAGTGTCAGGGTCGTTTCGTAGATTTCCGAACCGTCGAACACGCCACAGCCGGCTAATACCACCGCTACCTGCTTGGTCATACCTCTACTCCTTGTCGAAGCCATGCAAATGGCTGAGTGACTCACTTTAGTCAGTCTGCCCTGCGGCCACAAGGCGGCTTTCGCTGCATGGCATGACTGATATACTCAACCCACGCCCAGAGAGTTGTCCGCGCTATTGGCCAATGCTCGTGGGGCACCCTTTTCGAGACTGTCTGGAGAGAGCCGTTGAACACCTCAAGCCCGCGCCATTTCCCCGCCACCCGCATGCGCCGCATGCGCCGGGACGACTTCTCACGCCGTTTGATGCAGGAGTCGACCCTGACGCCCAACGACCTGATCCTGCCGGTATTCGTGCTGGAAGGCGAAAATCAGCGTGAAGCGGTGGCCTCCATGCCCGGCGTGGAGCGTCTGTCGATCGACCTGTTGATCGAACAGGCCAAGGAGGCCCATGCACTGGGCATACCGGCGCTGGCGCTGTTTCCGGTGATCGGCGCCGAGCAAAAAAGCGAGCTGGCCGAAGAGGCCTACAATGCCAGTGGCCTGGTACAGCGCACCGTCCGCGCTCTCAAGGAAGCCGTGCCAGAGCTTGGCATCATCACCGATGTGGCGCTGGACCCCTACACCAGCCACGGTCAGGACGGCATTCTCGATGCCCAGGGCTACGTGCAAAATGATCGCACGGTGGACACGCTGCTCAAGCAGGCCCTTTCTCATGCGGAAGCCGGCGCCGATGTCGTGGCCCCCTCCGACATGATGGATGGCCGGATTGGTGCGATTCGCCAGGTACTGGAGCAGGAGCAGCTGCACAACGTGCGCATCATGGCGTACAGCGCCAAGTACGCCTCGAACTACTACGGCCCCTTCCGGGATGCCGTCGGCTCCGCCGCCAACCTGGGCAAGGCCGACAAACGCACCTACCAGATGGATCCCGCCAACAGCGACGAAGCCCTGCACGAAGTGGCGCTGGACATCGCCGAAGGTGCCGACATGGTGATGGTCAAGCCGGGCATGCCTTATCTTGACGTAGTGCGGCGTGTCAAAAGCGAGCTGCAGGTGCCAACCTTCGCCTATCAGGTGAGCGGTGAGTACGCCATGCACCGCGCGGCCTTCGACAACGGCTGGCTGGCCGCAGAGCCGGTGATTCTCGAATCGCTGATGTGCTTCAAGCGGGCGGGGGCCGACGGCATATTGACCTACTTCGCGTTGGAAGCGGCACGTCTGCTGCAGCGCTGATGCCACCAGGATGACAAATCGGTGACACCTGTTTGTCATCTTGCCCCTGCATACTTAACGCAATTCGCGTTATAACAAGCAGCACAGGCAAGCGCCATTACCGCAGGGGGCCAGCATGGAAGACAACTCAGCCGATTCCACCACCGATGTCAGCAGTGCCGTGCCCGGTAACGAGACTTTCGTGAGCGACAGTACCGAGGCACTGCCTTTACGGGTCAACCGTACACCGACGGGAGTACAGGCCCGTGAAGTGCTTCCGGAAGCCGACCTGGATGACCCACAGCTCTACTTCAACCGCGAGCTTTCGCACCTGCAGTTCAATATTCGCGTGCTGGAGCAGGCGCTGGACGATGCGCATCCGCTGCTGAACCGTCTCATGTTCCTGCTGATCTTCTCGTCCAACATGGACGAGTTTTTCGAAATCAGGGTCGCGGGGCTCAAGCACCAAATGGCGCTGGGCGATGACACCACCGCCGCCGATGGTCGTTTACCCAAGGCCGTGCTGGGGGAGATTTCCACCATTGCCCACCAGCAAATCGCCCGCCAATACGCGATCCTCAATGACACCCTGCTGCCTGCCCTGGAAGCCCAGGGGCTACGTTTTCGCCGCCGTGATCAATGGACCGAGGCGCAGAAGGCCTGGGCGCGGGAATTTTTCGATAACGAGATCATGCCGGTCATCAGCCCCATCGGCCTGGATCCCTCGCATCCGTTCCCTCGGCTGGTCAATAAAAGCCTCAACTTCATCGTCGAGCTCGACGGTAAAGACGCCTTTGGCCGTGCTGGCGGCATGGCGATTCTACCCGCCCCACGCTCGCTGCCACGGCTGATGGCCTTGCCCAGGGAGCTGTGTGCAGAGGGCTACACCGAGTATGTCTTTTTGTCTTCGCTCATTCATGCCCATGCCGAAGAGCTGTTTCCCGGCATGCGCGTGCGCGGCTGCTACCAGTTCCGCCTGACCCGCAATGCGGACATGACCGTCGACCCGGAAGAGGTCTCAGACCTGGCATCGGCGTTACGCGGCGAGCTGCTGGCACGGCGCTATGGCAGCGGCGTACGCCTGGAGGTCGCCGATAACTGCCCGGATGAGCTCATCAACTTCCTGCTGCGCCAGTTCGAGCTGGACAACGACGACCTGTACCGCGTACAGGGGCCAGTGAACCTGACCCGCATGATGGCCGTGCTGGGCGACGTGGACCGCCCCGAGCTGCTCTATCGCCCGTTTACCCCTAGCGTGCCCAAGGGCTTGAAGGGCGGCAGCCTGTTCAGCGCCATTGCCAAAAACGACATTCTGCTGCACCACCCCTTTCAGGCCTTCTCCCCCATCGAAGATCTGCTGCGTGAAGCCGCACGCGATCCGGACGTGCTGGCCATCAAGCAGACGCTCTACCGTACCGGGGCCGACTCCTCCATCGTCAGCGCGCTGGTGGATGCTGCCAGCCAGGGCAAGGAGGTCACCGTGGTCATCGAGCTACGGGCACGCTTCGACGAAGCGGACAACCTGCAGCTTGCCTCGCGCCTGCAGGAAGCCGGGGCCATCGTCATCTACGGCATCATGGCCTACAAGACCCACGCCAAGATGCTGCATATCGTCCGCCGCGAGCGCGGCGAGCTGCGTCACTATGCGCACCTGGGCACGGGCAACTACCACGCCAGGACCGCCAAGCTGTATACCGACTACAGCCTGCTGACTGCCAACAAGGCGCTGTGTGCCGACGTGCACAAGGTCTTCCAGCAGCTCTCGGGTATGGGCCGCGCGCGCAAGATCGATACGCTGCTGCACGCGCCGTTCACGCTGCACGAGCGGCTGGTGGAAATGATCGACCGGGAAGCCCAGGTCGCCCGCAAGGGCAAACGTGGCCATATCATCATCAAGTGCAACTCGCTGACCGAACCCAAGCTGATCAAGGCGCTTTACCGAGCCTCTCAGGCGGGCGTGGAGTGCGACCTGATCATTCGCGGCATGTGCTGCCTGAAACCCGGCGTGCCGGGCGTATCGGACAACATTCGCGTGCGCTCGATCATTGGCCGCTTTCTGGAACATACCCGAGTCTTTCACTTCCACAACGACGGCAAACCGGAAATCTGGTGCTCCAGCGCCGACTTCATGTCGCGCAACATGTTCCACCGCGTGGAAACCTGCTTCCCGCTGCTGGACAAGAAACTCGCCACCCGGGTGCGCAAGGACCTGGAGACCTACCTGGTCGATAACTGCCAGAGCTGGCTACTGCAGAGCGATGGCAGCTACCAGCTTCAGGACCCGGGCCACGGCGATGCCATCAGCGCCCAGGAAACACTGCTCTACGCTTACGCCACGAAGAGCTGACGCCGAGGCCGCCGCCCAGCCGGGGCGGCTCAGGCACACTTCCCTCTCACGTGTGTTGCTGGCGCAGCTGGCGGGCAGCTTTCACCATATTGGCCAGGGCCGGCTCCACATCGGCCCACTCACGGGTTTTCAGCCCGCAGTCAGGATTGACCCATAGCCGTTCAGCGGGAATCTTTTCCAACGCCTTCTCCATGAGCGCGGCCATCCAGCTCACCTCGGGAGTGTTGGGCGTGTGAATGTCGTATACCCCAGGCCCAATTTCATTAGGGTAAGCAAAGTCCTGGAAAGCATCCAACAGCTGCATGTCAGAGCGCGATGTTTCGATGGTGATCACGTCCGCGTCCAGGGCCGCAATGGCACCGATGATATCGTTGAACTCCGAGTAACACATATGGGTGTGAATCTGGGTACTGTCGGCAACCCCGGCCGCACTGAGCTGAAAGCTCTCGACGGCCCAATCCAGGTAGGGCTGCCACTCGCTCTGGCGCAGCGGCAAGCCTTCACGCAGGGCGGGCTCGTCAATCTGGATCACCCGAATTCCCGCGCTTTCCAGGTCACGAACTTCATCACGCAGTGCCAGGGCTATCTGGCGACAGGTGAGGGCTCGGGGCTGGTCATCACGCACGAAGGACCATTGGAGAATCGTCACCGGGCCGGTCAACATGCCCTTCATCGGCTTTTGCGTCAGCGACTGGGCGTACTCACTCCAGCGCACCGTCATGGGCGCGGGGCGGGCTACATCACCATAGATGATCGGCGGTTTGACGCAGCGTGAACCGTAGCTTTGTACCCAGCCAAATCGGGTAAAGGCAAAGCCGTCCAGCTGTTCACCGAAGTATTCCACCATGTCGTTACGTTCGGCTTCGCCATGTACCAATACATCCAGCCCCAGAGCTTCCTGGCGTGCGATGACATAGGCAATTTCCTGCTCCATTCTCGCGTCGTAATCGGACTGTCCAAGCTCACCGGCTCTGAATGCTCGTCGTGCTTCACGAATCTCGCTGGTTTGCGGGAAGGAGCCAATGGTAGTGGTGGGAAACAGTGGGAGCGCCAGCGCACGCCGCTGTTCCAGCGCGCGTTGGGGGTAAGCTGACCGTCGCTGGCTATCTGCTGGTGTGATGCCTGCGAGGCGCGTGCTTACCTCGAGCTGGTGGATACGCCGCGACTCACGCCGCGTGTCCAGCGCACGTGTGGCCTCGTTCAAGCGCTGCTCATCGGCAGGCGTGGCGCGGTTGTCGATCAGACGCGCTAGGCTGACCACCTCGTCCAATTTCTGACGAGCGAAGGCCAGCCATGATCGCAGCTCCGGGTCCAGGCTATCTTCCTGGGCCAAATCCACGGGCACATGGAGCAGCGAGCAGCTGGGCGCCAGCCAGAGCCGCCGGCCGAGACGCACCTTGATGGGCAGCAGGCGTTCACGCAAGGCGGCCAAATCGGCCCGCCAGACATTGCGGCCATCGACCAAACCGAGCGAAAGAATCTGGTGCGGACTCAAACGGTCAATGACACTTTCGACCTGCTCTGGAGCACGCACAGCATCGATATGCAGCCCAGCAACCGGCAGTCGAGTGGTCAAGGCAAGGTTATCGCCCAGGGCGCCAAAATAGGTCGCCAGTAACAGTTTAGACGGTGCCGCCTGAAGGCGATGATAAGCGCGTTCATACGCCTGCTGCCAGGCCACGGGCAAGTCCTGCACCAGAGCAGGCTCATCGAGCTGCACCCACTCCACGCCCTGGGTCGCCAAGCGCGCCAGGATATCGCTGTAGACATCCAGCACGCTATCCAACAGCGTGAGTCGATCAAAACGGCTGCCCTTGGTCTTGCCAAGCCACAACCAGGTCAGAGGCCCCACCAGTGTGACCTTGGGGGTGAACCCTGCCTGCAGCGCTTCATCGACCTCATCGAACAGCCGCTCCGAGGCCAGTGTGAAGCGTTGGCCCTGGTGCAGCTCGGGCACCAGGTAGTGATAGTTGGTATCGAAATACTTGGTCATCTCGCAAGCGGCAGCGGGTTTTCCGTCAGGTGCTCGCCCGCGAGCCATGCGAAACATGGTATCCAGGTCTACCCTGCCGTCTCTGACTTCATCAGCAGCATCAAAGCGCTCGGGTACCGCCCCCAACGTGGCCGAAACATTCAACACCTGATCGTAAAAGGCGAAGTCACCGACGCTGACCATGTCCAGCCCAGCCGCCTGCTGGATTTGCCAATGATGGAGCCGTAGCGCCTGAGCGGTGCTCTCCAAAGCTTCTCGGTCGGCCTCACCGCGCCAGTAAGCCTCGGTGATTTTCTTCAGCTCACGTCGTGCACCAATGCGGGGGTAGCCGAGTATATGAGACACTGTCATGATGAATCCTTCCCATGCGAATGATGTCACTCAGTTTGCTCACCGCACCAAAGTGAATCAAACTAAAGATTCTAATATAAAACATGAAAATTACTCACCATGATTGAGCTACGCCATTTGCGCACGCTACTGGCGCTGAGGGAAACGGGGTCGCTGGTGGAAGCCGCCGAGCGCGTGCACCTCACCCAGTCGGCGCTTTCCCACCAGCTGAAAGACCTGGAAGGCCGTATCGACAGCGCGCTGTTCGTGCGCAAGACGCGCCCCGTGGAATTTACTCGCGCCGGTTTGCGCCTGTTAGCGCTGGCCGATGATATTTTGCCCGAAGTACGCAAGGCCGAGCGGGACCTGGCGCGTTTGGCAGGCACAGAGCAGGGGCGCCTGCACATGGCCATCGAATGCCACAGCTGCTTTCAGTGGCTGATGCCCACCGTGGACTATTTTCGTGACCACTGGCCGGAAGTGGAAATCGACATTCCCAGCGGCCACCATTTCGACCCTCTGCCTGCCCTGGCCCGCGAACAGCTGGATCTGGTCATCACCGCCGACCCACAGCCACTGGAAGGGGTCCACTACGAGCCGCTGTTTCGTTACGAGGGGTTGTTGGCCGTGGCCCGTCAGCATCGGCTGGCGGGCAGTGCGTATGTTCTGCCCACCGCGCTGGCCGAAGAGACGTTGATCACCTACCCGGTGGAACAGTCACGACTGGACGTCTTCACCCAATTCCTGACGCCCGCTAATGTGCGCCCCAAAGAGATTCGTACGGCCGAATTGACCATCATGATGATGCAGCTGGTGGCCAGCGGCCGTGGGGTTTGCGCGCTGCCCAACTGGGCCTTGACCGAGTATCTGGAGCGCCACTACGTCAGTGCCGTCAAGCTGGGCGAACAGGGCATCTGGAGCACGCTGTACGCGGCCATTCGTGAAGAGACCATGGAGGCGCCGTGGATGCAGGACTTTCTACGCACGGCTCAGGAGACTTCCTTTGCGGTGCTCTCCGGGATCAGGCCGGCGAATCGCGACGAGGAATCAGCAGGGTAAAGCGGGCGCCGCCCAGCGCTGGGCTGCTGTCCACGGTGACGCTGCCGCCATGGCCGCTCATGATTTTCTGCACGATGGACAGCCCGAGCCCATAGCCGCCCGAGCTGCGGGCTCGGCTATCGTCCAGTCGGGCAAACGGCTTGAAGATATCGGCCCGGGCTTCCAGCGGTATGCCCGGCCCATCGTCTTCCACATCGATGCGTACGAGATGGGGTTCATCCCAGAGCCGAATGACCACCTGTGACTTGCTGTAGCGGCAAGCATTTCCCACCAGGTTCTGAAGCGCCCGCTGGAGGTAGCGAGGCTCGGCCAGCAGTTCGATGTCCAGACCCGAGTCGAGGGCAAGGGTCAGCCCACCATGCAGCGGCGCCAGAGTCTCGATGACTCGATGGGCCATGGCACGGCAGTCGACCAGGCTCATTTCAAGCTCGGCACCGTGCAAGGTTTCTCCCCCCAGTCGTGCATAGGTCAGAATCTCATCGACCAGTTCATCCAGCTCGGCGATATCGGCATCGATGCCCTGTAGCTGCCTCTGAATGGCCGGCTGGTCGGTCATGTCTTCCACCATCTGCACGGCAAAGCGGATACGCGCCACCGGGGTACGCAACTCATGGGAGACCGCGCGGATCATCTCCTGCTGGCCTCGCAGCAAGCTCTGCACCTGATTGGCCATACCGTTGAACGCCATGCCGACACGACCGAGAAAATCACCGCTTTCCACTTTTACACGGGTTTCCAGGCGGCCACTGGCGATGCGGGTTGCCGCCAACTCCAGTCGCGCCATGCGTGATTCGATACTACGCATGATCAGATAAACGATCAGACTGAGCACGGCCATCAGGCCAACCAGTAAAGGAAGATGCAAGTTGAGCGGCAGGGTGTCGCCCCGGGTCACCGGTCCTGCCTGTAGCCACTGGGGAGCGTCGCCCGGCGGGACGGGGAGCTGGTAGACCAGCGTGATGGCGAGCTTGTCGGACATCAGTCGGGTAATGACGCCCCCGAGCGTCATCTGAAAGCGCTGTTCGGCAGTCAGGTCCTCTGGCGGTGCGCTCAGCAGCGTCAATGGCCAGCTACCAGGGCGCAAGTGGCTGAGGGTATCGGCCCGTTCCTGAGGCGGCATGCTAGCCAGCCACTCGCCCAACGCCACCAGGCTACCCTGCCATTGGCGCTCCCCCCAGGCCGCAAAATTCGCTTCCAGCAGCCATACCTCATGCTGGCGTGGAGAATCCGGCAAACGTTGGCGCAGTTGCCAGGGGGATTCCGCCACCAGCACACGACCCCGCTCGATGCGTGATCGTTCGAAATAGCCCAGCGGGGTATCGGCCATGCGACGCAGCGCTAGCTGCATGCCCAAGCGCTCGGAGAGCTCGCCCAATAGCGCGTCACGCTCCTCCTCGGCCACGCTGGCCAGGCGCTGAGTCATCATCGACATGGGCAACGCAGCCAGCTGTTCTCGGTAATCCTCTCGACGCACTTGCTCGATGAACGAGCGCCCACCCAGGGCAATCAGAAACACCACGCATAGCGCTAACCCGAGGAGCAGGTAGAAGCGTAAAAACGAGCCGTGACTCAGCACTCGCCGCATTGGGCGACCTCTCCTGGTTAGCTGTCCTTGACGAACAGATAGCCCTTGCTACGCACCGTCTTGATGCGGTGAGGCTGATTGGGGTCATCGCCAATCTTGGGACGAATACGGGAGACCCGCACATCGATCGAGCGATCCTGGCCATCGTACTTGATGCCGCGCAAATCGCTGAAGATCTCTTCCCGCGTCAACACCCGCCCCGCATTGCGGGCAAGCAACCATAAAAGGTCGAACTCGGCGCTGGTCAAGTCGATGCGATCACCTGCCAACCAGGCCTCGCGGGTGGCGTTGTCGATTTCCAGATTCTCGAACTTCAGGCGCATTTCACCGTCGGGAGCAGGGCCGTCGGCACGTCGCAACAGGGCACGCATACGGGCCAGCAACACCCTCGGCTGTACCGGCTTCGGTACGTAGTCATCGGCGCCCATTTCCAGCCCCAGCACCTGATCCAGGTCGTCGGTGCGCGCGGTGAGCATCATGATCGGCCCGGCGAAATTGGGCCGCACGCGGCGGCAGATGGCCAGGCCATCCTCACCGGGCAGCATGAGATCCAGAATCACCAGATCCGGCTGCAGCGTCAGGATACGATCTACCCCCTTGGCACCATCCGCCTCGATCGTCACTTGAAAGCCGTTGGCTTCCAGGTAGTCACGGGTGAGCTCCGCCAAGCGCTGATCATCTTCAATAATCAGCACATGATCCTGGTCGGGGTAGTCGGGCGTTACCGCCTCCTGCGACCCAAGTGCTTGAAATTGCTGTTCCAAGTGATCCACCATCCTTTTCCTTCACTCCGCTTAGGCAGTTTGTGTTGTCACCCGCACACCCCCTCTGCAACCGCAGGTTGTGACCGCTTTCAGGATACCCTAAAACCGAGGTAACGCCTGCCCCTTGATCAACGTTCAGTACCCATCTCCCTGACGTTTCCGTGGGTGGCTTGATTCTTCCACCATCAAGCGCTAATGTGAAGGCGCAACTGTCGACAATGTGGCAGGAGGATATCGCCATGGAAAATGGCAAGGCAAAAAGTGTGATCAAGCGTGTTTATGTACCCACCCAGGTGCGCGATCTGCCCAACGGTGAGAAGTTGAAAATCCCGGGGCATTACAAGGCCCCACCCAGCGATAGTAACAGCTGACTCGAGCGCGTCCATCGCATTGATCGCAAAAAGGCAGGCCCATAGGGCCTGCCTTTTTCAATACTTGCCTTCAGTCGTACTAGCCGTCGAGCACGCTACCCTTTGGGCCCCAGCAGGAACCAGGCTATCAGGCCCACCAGCGGGAACATCAACAGCACGATAATCCATAGCAACTTGGCAAGGCCGCCCGCCGAACTCTTGGCGACCTTGACGATGGCCCACACGACAATGACGAGCCAAATCAAACCTAACAAACCGCCGACTTCAATACCCATGATCTCTCCTTGGTGGGTTGCATCCGTGAGCATTTAGCTAAGCACATGTTAGGCAAGCGCACAAGTTTGGTTCAAGGTTCTGGCACACGCAGAATCATTTCCCCACCGCGAATCTCGATGGCCAGATGATTTAGAAAACTCATGCCCAACAGGACGGTATCTCGCTCCATGCCTGGGCTGATGGAGCCCTGCACGTTGCTCATGCGAATGCCGCCCAGCACCACTTCATCCAGCTGGGTCAGGCTGCCTTCGACTCGGCCATTGGCGGTATTGAACCAGGCGCGCCGCCCCGGCTCCAGCCCCAACTGCGATGCCAGCTCCCCAGGCACGGCCACATAGGTAGCGCCGGTATCCAGCAAGAACGTGACGCTTTCGCCGTTGATCTCACCGGGTGCTTCGAAATGTCCGGCACGGTTGCGCTTGAGCGTGACAGGGCCATTCTCCGGCGACGTATTCATGATTTGGGCATTGGGGTACAGCATCTGCTCGAGCCCCCCCTGGACCCACCAGGTGCCGACACCGATCAGCAGCACCCAGAACAGCAGCATCATGACGATACCGCCCTGCTGTGACTTGGCTGTCGTCATGATTCACCTCGCGACATCAGGAGCTTTTCCAGGCCGTCGCTGCGTCGCGACCCCGTCGTTCATTCACGAACATACAAATCAGCATAGCCGTTATGAACAGCACCACACACAGAAGAATGGAGGCCTGAAGGCCTATCAGGGCCTGCAACACCCCCAGCATGACGATGCCCATCACCCCTGCGAGTTTGTTGGCCAGCCCCCAGAAACCAAAGAATTCGGCAGACTTCGGCAGCGGGGAAAAGACCCCCACCAGGGCACGGCTGGCGGACTGGCTGGACCCCAGGCTCAACCCGGCCAGGCAGCCTACCCACAGGAAGAGATGCTGCGCCTGCCACGCCAGCCCGAAACGGCCATTCAGCCAGGCCGTGAGTTCCGGCGTGGCCCAGATGGCGACGATGGCGGCTACCCACAGCCCCAGCGTCATCTGGTAAGTGCGTTTGGCGCCCAGGCGATCCTGTAAAAAGCCAAAGCCGATGGCCCCAGTGGCCGCCGTCACCTGGACGATGATGAACATGATGTTGCGTATGCTCTCATCCCAGCCAATGACCTGGGCCCCGTAAATGAAGGCAAAGGCGATGATGATGTAAACGCCGGCCATGGAGAACAGTAGCGATACCAGAAAGATGCTCAAGTCCTTGAAGTAACGCAGCTCATGAAAGGTGCCCATGATCCGCTGCCGAGCAATCTGCGCATAGGAAACGCCTGTGGGCTGCGGCACTCCTCGCTCTTTCAGCCATAAGAACGTGGGAATCGCCGCCACCAGAAAGAACCCTGCAGCGAAGGGCCCCACCCAACGGATTCGCTCGAAATTATCCGCCGTCGCCTCGCCCAGCACCATCAGCGTGAAACCTGCAGCCACCAGTCCACCCACATACCCTAACGCCCAGCCAAACCCGGAAATGCGTCCCAATGCATCCGGTGGCCCCAGCTCGGGAAGAAAGGCGGCAATGAACGATTCGCCCATGGAGTAGGCATAGTTCGAAAGCACGATCAGCAGCAGTCCCAACACCACGTAGCCTGGCGTCACGAAATAGAGCATGGCAGTGGTCAGCACCGTGGCCAGATAGCTGAAAAACAGAAAGCGCTTCTTCTCGGCACGGTAATCCATGATCGCGCCACACAAGGGAGCACTAACCACTACCATCAGATAACTGATCGCCAGCGCAAGGCTCCACAAAAAGTTGGCTAAGCGAAAGCCGTCATTGCGGTCCCCCACAATGACGGTGGTAAACAGCTCGCCAAATACCACGGTAATAATTAATAACGTATAGGCCTGATTGGCAAAATCGAACATTGCCCAGCCGAAAATTTCCCGGCGGGAAGCATAAGGCGTTTTAACCACTGGCACAGCACTGGGCAGCATATAAAGGACTCATAGGAAAAGAAGCTCAAGATTAGCAGTGGCAACGCGGTGCACGCCAGCATCAGCCCTTGTCGGTGATTTTTATCGATATCGACAACTTCAAGGAGTTCAACGATCACTATGGCCACGCCATGGGTGACGACACGCTGCGTGCTGTCGCTGAGGCGCTCAATGGCTGCATCACACCGCACCGCGACCTGCTGGCACGTTACGGCGGGGAAGAGTTTGTGTGTGTGCTTCCCGGCGTGGATGCCGATGAAGCCATGCAAACCGCCCACTGCCTACGTCAGGCCATTCTTGCCTTGGCCATTCCCCATGCTTATTCCACCACGCATTCGCACTTGACCGCCAGCATGGGCATTGCAACGACCACCCCTGACCATCCCTTGGGTCATGACGAATTGCTCAGCAGGGCCGACCAGCAGCTCTACCATGCCAAGCGCCGTGGCCGAAATCGCATCGAAACGCAAAAACGCCCGGCTTAGCCGGGCGTTGCTCGAAGGCACTCAGCAGCTCGTTACAGCAGCCAGTGCGCCAGGACGGCGGAGAGTCCCACCACCATAGCGGTCACTACGGCGACGGTTACGATACGATCCAGCCAACGGTCGAAGGCAACGCCTTTGGGCTGCCTTCGCGTGGCTCCGTGACGTCCCTGTCGGGCCATTAGCACGCCTGTTCCATCGGTGCGTCCTCTATCGACACTGTTGATTAGCTATTGATACGCCGGTTCACTACGCTGGGCGCACGACGCAGTCGCTCTTCTTCACCCAGCTGCTCGGCCTCGAAAGCATCGGCTCCCACCGGGGTTTCACCATGACGCCGATACAGCTGGGTCAGCATGGCTTTACGATCGGCACGCAGCTCCCGTACCAGGACGACAATCATCATATACAAAATGAACGTAAACGGTAGCGCCGCAAGCACGGCTGCAGACTGCAGCCCCGAAAGCCCGCCTGCCACGATCAGCGTCAGGCAAATCGCGGCAATCAAGACGCCCCAGATAATGCGCTTGTAAAGGGGCGGGTTGATCGAGCCATTGTCAGTCATTTGCGCCACGATGTACGACGCCGAATCCGCCGAAGTCACCAGAAAAATGAAGATCAACATCATGGCAATGACCGAGAGCAGGCCAGAAAACGGCATCAGGGCAAACATCTCGAACAATGCCACCGTGATATTCGCTTCCGTGGCCGCCGCCAGCCCCACATCACCGTTGAGCTCCAGGTTCAAAGCGGCACCGCCAAACACCCCGATCCACAGGCAGGCCAACAGCGGCGGCACGAAAAGCACCCCAAACACGTACTCCTTGATCGTACGCCCACGGGAAACCCGAGCCACGAAGGTGCCGACGAAAGGAGACCAGGCAATCACCCAGGCCCAGTAAAAGATCGTCCAGTTACTGGCCCACTCGTTATCACTATAGGGGGAAATACGCAGGCTCATACCAATGAAGTTCTGCAGATAATCACCGATCCCCAAGGTGATGGTTTCCAGGATGACCACCGTCGGCCCGGTGACCAGCACATAGACCATCAAGCCGATGCACAGCACCATGTTGAGGTTGGATAACCGCTTGATGCCTTTATCCAGCCCTGACCAGGTGGAGGCCATGTAGGCACAAAACATCACCAGCAGGATCACGAACTGCCACCAGCCGTTTTCAGGCAAGCCAAAAACGGCGTTCAAGCCGCCGTTCATCTGCAGTACGCCCAACCCTAGTGAGGTAGCGACCCCCATGACGGTAGCCACGACCGCAAACACATCCAGCCAGGACGCGTAGGGGCGCACTCGTGGATGTTTTGCGGTGACCGAAGAGAGAACCGACGATACGAGCCCCGCCTGGCCCTTGCGAAACTGAAAATAGGCAATGATCAGGCCCACGACCGAAAACGCCGCCCACTGGTGGATACCCCAGTTGAAATAGCTGTACTGAATGGCATAACGGGCGGCAGCTTCGCTTTCGGCGGGCACATCGCCGTAAGGTGGGTTGATGTAGTGCGACATGGGTTCGGCCATACCGTAAAACACCAGGCCTACCCCAAAACCAGCCGCCAGCAACATACTGATCCATGAAAAGAAGCTGTAGCTGGGCGTACTATCCTGTGGCCCAAGGCGCACTTTGCCGTATTTACTCAGCGCAAGACCAATCAAGAACACGACAAAGCCAAAGACCGAAAACAGATAAAACCAGCCAAACAGTTCCGTAACGGTTGCCAGTGCCGTTTCCGCCGCATTGCCAAAGGCCTCTGGAAACGCTGCGCCAATAATGACCAAGCCGAAAATAATGATCGCCGAAGCGATAAATACCGACTTGCCTCCATGATTCGTCATATCACCACCCTGGTTAATGAACTTGGTTGGCACTCTCCTGGTGCGTTCTCATAAATCCTAACACTCAACGGGGGAAGCCGCATGTCAGGTGTTTAACGCTGCATAATTAGCCTTTACTGATTTTCAAATCGGATAAACGGCGAGCACAAGAGTGAACTTGCCCATCGGGGTATGTTCCAATAAGGCAAACGAACGATGGAGGCATATATGCCACAGATGAATCGCGATCAACGTAATGCTGCTTGGCAAGCTGCGCACCAGTGGCGCGCCCGAGCTGCTCAGTCACGCCCCACTGGCGTCATGGGCAGCGTCAAGCTGCTGCTGACCTGGCTTGCCTTCGGGGCGCTGATGATCGTCGGCATGGTACTGGGCCTGATATTTTTGCTGATCGGCTGGGCCATGATGCCCTTCGTACGCCACAAGATGAAAAAGCGCATGGAACAAATGCGTGCCGAGCAGGCTCAGGATATTGGTGGCGGCTATGCCTCTCAACGTCATGCTTCTTCACAAAGCCAGGCATCTCATGGCCATCGCCCGCACCAGAACGTTCTGGAAGGCAGCTATGAGGTGAAAGACGAGCCGCGCCACTGAGTCGGCACGTCACCTGGTCAGCACGTCACCAGGGTGGTGCTTGTATCCAGGCAAAGGCCGCTGCCAGCGCCAGCGGCATGACCACCAGACTGCCCAGATTACCGATCAGTACCAGCGAAGCCACCTTGTGGGGTTCCAGCTTGTACTGTTCCGCGACCAGATAGTTGAGCACTGCCGGGGGTAGCACTGCAAATACCAGTAGCACGGCGGTCTGCAGCGAGTTCAACGGCAGTAGCCACATCAAGGGCAAGGCAACCACCAGCCCCGACAGCGGGCACAGCACGGCACCCAGCAACCCTGTGCGCCAGTCGCTGAAATCGATCTCCAGCAGCCGTACCCCCAAGGCAAACAGCATCAGCGGGATACAGATACCTCCCAACATGTGCATGGCTTCCAACAGCCAACTGGGCAGTGCCACTCCCCCCACATTGACCAGCAGCCCTGCCACACTGGCAGCCACGATGGGCATGCGCAGCATCCGCCACAGGGAAGTACGCGGGTCCAGCATGTAGAGCCCTACCGAAAAATGCAGCAGCATTTCGATGATGAACACCACCACGGCAGCGGGCAGCGCCTCGGGCCCAAAGGCAAGCACCAGTAGCGGCACTCCCATGTTGCCGGAGTTGTTGAACATCATGGGCGGCAGGAAGACCTTGATGTCCAGCGAGAGCCACTTGGCCACTGGCCACAGCACCAGACCGGAACCCAGCACCACCAGGGCAGCCGCCGTTGCCAGCCAGGCATAGTCGGCCAGCGGCGCCTGGCGGTCTGCCAGTACGGCAAATACCAGCAGCGGCACGAACAGCTCCATGTTCAGGGTATTCAAGCTGCCAATGTCGGGGCTGCGGTAGCGCCCGTAGGCAGCGCCGCAGCCAGCAATGAGGAATACCGGCAGCAGCGTGGCGAGTATGTGGCCAGTCATGAGCGGCCCTGCCGAACCGGCGAGCCCGCTGGGGTTGTGGCATGCATGTCCTGTCGTCCTTGTTGTTATCTTAACAGGCTATCTTTTTATCCCTGCGGCTGCCCATTAGCCCTTGGTGGATCATGCGCCCAGAAAACGCTGCCACAGGTCCGCCACCACGTGACGATGGCTCGCCAGCTCGCGGGCACTTCCTTCTGCCTTTTCGCCGGTCAGCGCGGCCCGGTGCGTGCGGCTACGGTAAGCCAGGTAGGCCTCTTTCAACTGTTCGGCTTCGCTGGGGGTGATATGCCCGCTGTCGGCCAGGGTTTCCAGAATGCGGATATTGTCGCTGTAGGTCAGCAGCGCGGGCGTCTGGTGGGCAAAGGCCAGCACGGCATACTGGCAGAGGAATTCGATGTCCACCATGCCACCCGCATCGTGCTTCAAGTCGAAGGTGCCCTCGGCGCTCACGGTATTGGCCGCCCCCTTGCTGCCCAAATGGTCACGCATCTTGTGGCGCATGTTGACCACGTCGCTGCGCAAGGTGTCCTGGGCACGTTCGACGCCCAGAATCGCACCTCGCAGCGTCTCGAAGCGCGCGGCCAGTGCGTCACTGCCCGCCACTACCCGGGCCCGCACCAGCGCCTGGTGCTCCCAGGTCCAGGCATTCTGACGCTGATAGTCGGCGAAAGCCTCCAGCGAGGTCACCAGCAGGCCAGCGTTGCCCGAAGGCCTCAGCCGCATATCCACCTCGTAAAGGCTGCCCGCAGGCGTGATGGCCGTCAGCAGGTGAATGATGCGCTGCCCCAGGCGAGTAAAAAAGACCGGGGTGTCCAGCGGGCGCGGGCCATCGGTAGCGCCCTTGCCGTCGCTGTCGTGCAGGAACACCAGATCGAGATCCGAGCCGTAGCCCAATTCGATGCCGCCCAGCTTGCCATAGCCAATGATCAGAAACGCCGGCTCACGGTTATTACAGCCAGGGGGCACGCCATGCTTGCGGGCCAAGTGCTTCCAGGCCATGGCCAGCACCGCTTCCAGAATCACTTCCGCAATGAAGGTGAGGTAATCGCTCACTTTCATCAGATGCCGCGTACCGACCACATCCGATGCCGCCACGTGCAGCATCTGGGCGTGCTTGAATACCCGCAGTGCTTCCAGCTGCGCCTCTTCGTCATCCTCGGGCAGGCGATTGAGCGTCTGGCGTAGCTCGTCGGCAAGGCGCGCCTTGTCGGCAGGCGTGTAGAGCGTGTCCGGGGTGAGCAGCTCATCGAGCAGGATGGGGTATCTGGCCAGCTGCTCGGCAATCCAGGGGCTAGCGCAGCAGAGCCGCATCAGATGCTCCAGCGCATGGGGGTTTTCACGCAGCAGCGCCAGATAGGCCGTCCGACGCAGCACGGCCTCGATCAAGGGCTGCACCCGCGCCAAGGCGGTGTCCGGCGCGTCGCTGCTGGCCAACGCCTCCAGCAGGAGCGGCATCAGGGCGTCCAGCCGCTCGAAGCCAATGCGCTGCATGCTCTGCACTGCCCGTGAGTGGTAGAGGCTGACCAGCCGCTTGTGGGCTCGCTCAGGCTCATGGAACCCTGCCCCGGCCAGCAAGGCCTGCGCCTCGTCGGGCTCCAGCTCTTCGCGCCACAGCAAGCGCCACTGCGCCAGGGCGTTTTCGCTCTGCGGCTCGTCGGCTTCTTCTTCGGGGTCGGCAATCACGGCATCGAAGTGTCGACGCACCCGCTCACGCACGCGGTTCAACTGCTCCTGCAGGGATGACCAGCCGTCGTAGCCCAGCGCGAAGGCAACCCGCTCGCGATCATCGTCATCGGTAGGCAGTTGCTGGGTCTGGCGATCTTCCAGGGCTTGAATGGCATGTTCCAGATCACGCAAGAAGGCGTAATCCGGCAGCAGCTCGTCCACCACGGCAGTGGGCAACAAACCCAATTCAGGCAGACGATTGAGAGCCGTGTACAGCGATGTCACTTGCAGCTCGGTATCTCGCCCACCGCGAATCAATTGAAACGCCTGCACGATGAACTCGACTTCGCGAATGCCCCCGGGCCCCAGCTTGATATTGCTCTCCATGCCCTTGCGTTTGACTTCCCGGTTGATCATCGCCTTGAGTTCGCGCAACGACTCGATGGCGCCGAAGTCCAGATAGCGGCGATAAACGAACGGGCGCAGGCTCGCCAGCAGCGTCTGTCCGGCGTCGATATCCCCTGCCACGGGGCGCGCCTTGAGCATGGCGTAACGCTCCCACTCACGCCCCTGATCCTGATAGTAGCTGTCCAGCATCGAGAAGCTGCCCACCAGCGGCCCACCGTCGCCCAGCGGGCGCAGACGCATGTCCACGCGAAACACGAAACCGTCGGCCGTCATGGCATCCAGGGCAGCAATCAAGCGCTGGCCGAGCTTGGTAAAATACTCCTGATGCTCGAGGGGTTTGCGCCCTCCCTGGGTTTCGCCTTTTTCGGGGAAAGCAAAGATCAGGTCGATGTCGGAAGAGAGGTTCAGCTCGCCCGCGCCCAGCTTGCCCATGCCCAGCACCACCAGCCGCTGGGGTGAGCCGTCACGTCGTGCTTCAGGCAGCCCCCACCGGGGGGCGTAAAAGTTTTCCAGCCATCCCAGTGCCGCCTCGATGCACACCTCTGCCAGCCAGGCAACCGACTGCGCCGTCTGCCACATGGTGGCACCTGCAGGCCGGTTCAGGTCACGCCAGACGATGCCCAGCATACGGGCACGGCGAAAGCGGCGCAGGGCGCGCTGCAGGTTCTCCTCATCCTCGCAGTCTGTTAGGGCGTCGTGCAGCCACTGCACGAGCGTCGCCTTGTCGGGAGCGCGGTCCAGCTCCCCAGAAGCCTCCAGCTCGGCCAGCCAGTGGGGAAAGCGCGCCAGGGTTTCCAATGCGAACGTCGAGACCGTCACCACCCGGGCCAACGCTTCCCGACGCGCCTCTGGCAGGTCATGCCATGGCTCGGAAGGCAGTGCCTTGCCGGTCATCGAGGCCAGGTTGTCGGCCTGTGTCAGGGCATCCACGAGACGCTGCCGAGCGTCGGCGGCCGGGCCTGACAGTGCGTCAGGCAGCGTGGTGGTGGAAAAGAGAGCCTGCGGTGTCTGCATATCTACCTCTGCGCCTAACGCACGTCGAAGTGACACGACTCATTGCTTGTCGGTCATTGCTGGTCTGTCATTGCCGGTCTGGGCCATGGGAGCGGGTCAGCCCAGCCACTTCTCCCAGCCTAACAGGCCCCAGGTAAGCCCCGCCATGATGAGTGACAACATGACCGCCGCCGAGCCGATATCCTTGGCACGGCCAGAGAGTTCGTGATGTTCGGTGCCGATACGGTCCACCACGTTCTCGATGGCACTGTTCAACAGTTCCACGATCAGTACCAGCAGCAGACTGCCCACCAGCAGCAGCCAGCTGACCGGCCCCTCACCGATCCACCAGGCAAACGGCAGCAGTACGGCAGCAATGGCCAGCTCTTGACGGAAGGCGGCTTCGTTTCGAAACGCGGCCTTCAGGCCTTTCCATGAGTAGCGCGTGGAGTGAACCAGATGGGTTAACCCGGTGTGTTGTGGCTTCATGCCCGTTGTCTCGTCTGCACGTTGATTAATGAGCCAGGATCATGGCATCCAGATCCAGGGAGAGCGGGTCGAGGACTTCCGGCCAGCTCAGATAAGGGGTACTGCCGCTGCCGTTGACCAGTACGCTGAAGACTCCCCAGCGCCCTTGCGCCGTGCGGAAATAGCCCGCCACTGCGCGCACGGCAAAGGGTTGATTCAGCGTGCCGGTCTTGAGCATGACGTTGTTCTGGAACGTGGGCGAACCGCGGCGAATGAAGCGCATCACCCCGTTGGCAGGCGACTGAAACGATGCCACGAAGCTCGGAAACAGCGCGCTCTGACGATACATGTCTTCCAGCATCACGTTGGTACCATGGGCCGACGTGCGGTTGTCCGTGGTCAAGCCGCTACCGCTGGAAAGCGTGATCGGCCCGTGGCCAGACAGCCCCTGAGCATAGGCCTCGATGGCCTGGCCCGCCTGTCGCAGCTGCGCTTGGGGCGTTTCCACCAGGTTCAGCGCCAGCACATCGGCCATGTAGTTGTTGGAATAGTTCATCGTCCGCAGCAGCAGCTCCTGCAGCGGCTGTCCATCGACGGCCGCTAGGCGACGTGCTTCGCTGGGCGGCCGTGTCGAGCCCACACGCCATGGGTCACGCACGGTGATACCGGCCTGATTCAGCATGGCCTGCAGTGTTTGCGCCGTTTGCTCAGCGGCATCGCCAGCCCCACGGTAGACATCCCGGGCCGCCGCGTTGGTGGAAATCTGCCCGGTCAGGCGCATGACGTCGCCACGCTCATCGGTGATTCGCTCGGCGCTGATTTCCGTGCCGCTATTGGCCGGGCGCGTGACGACCTGGTTGTCGATCACGATCAGCGGCGCGGCGCTGTCACACAAGCCCGTGCGCGCGGGCTGCCCAGCAGTGGTAGCGGGCGCCACGTTGACGCACCAGGTGCCAAAGTTGACCCCCGCCGAGGTCAGCGGCGCACTGTAAGCATTGGCGACCCGCGTGCGTGCGTTGCAGCGGTCGGTGGTGATGCACTCCACCGGGCCAAAGCGCCACTGGCTGACCACCAACGCACCGTCCACATGCTCGACGCCTGCCAGCTGCAGGCGCTGCACCAGCCGCCAGAGGTCTTCGCTGGTCAGCCCAGGGTCACCGCCGCCTTCGAACACCAGATCGCCACGGAGCACGCCATTCTCCACGGGCGCGGTGCTCACCAGCTGGCTGGTAAAGCGGTGCTGGGGGCCAAAGCGGTTGAGTAGCGCAGCCGCCATATAGGCTTTGGTCACCGACGCAGGCGACAGCTGACGCTCGGGGTTCAGGCTTCCCAACAGCAGCTCGCTGGGGCTCCCCCCCTCCAGCAGGCGCGCCTCGGCACTCACCGAAAACCCTTTGGCCTCCAGCTGGCTCAGCCGAGTGAAATCCGCCCACAGAGAGGTGCTGGCGCAGAGCGCGGCACTGGCAACGCCTGCCACCATACTGGCGCGCAGCCAGCGCGCAGGTAAATTAAAAAAACACGTCACGTTGGACTACCTCAGTACACAGTATCAATACAGATTCATCGTGGAAAACGCTGGCCATGCTCAGGAAGAAACTCGCTACGGCCGCTCTAAATCGATGGTCAAGCGCCATAGCGCCTGGCCACTTTGATCATACTTGGCTTCGAACGGCGTCAGATAGTCGCCGTTGGGCGTTACCTGGGCCACCGCCGCCTCACGCCCAGTGACCACCTGCACGGCTTGGGCAAACTCCTCCACGTAGAGGTCCCAGTTCGAGCGCAGCTCCAGCCGCCCACCCAGCGCCAACAGTGTGGGGAAAACCGGATGACCATGCCAGCGCATTTTCAAGTGGGCCGACTTGGGGTAAGGGTTGGGATAGAGCAGATAATGACGCGCAGGCGCCCACCGGGCTGCCTGCGCCAGGCGCCAGAAATCCACCAGGTCGGCACGCACCAGCAGCGCATTGCCCGGCAGCTCGCCGTGATCTCGCCCCAGCCGGTCTGCGCTGCGATCCACCCCGATCACACAGTGGTCGGGGAACCTCTGCGCCAAACGGCGGGTCGATAGCCCGACTCCGCATCCTGCATCGATGATCAACGGTGCAGCGTGCTGGCGCCGCCAGAGGTCCGCCTGTTCGAAAGCCAGGCGGGTATGCTCGGCAATGGGTTTGCGCAGCGGATGCGCCAGGGCACGCTCGACGCGCCGCACCACATCCTGGTGTGGTCCCGGTTGGTTGGAAGTCACCGATCGTGAGGTGTGCTGCATGACATCCTCTGCATGAAAAAAACGTGATTCTATCAGTCTCCCGGCTGCGCGGCATGACGCCGTTGCTCGCCCGGTGCTATGATCACGCCAGAGTCGCTATTAAGCTCACTATTAAGTTCAGGACAGGCGCTGTGAAACGGCCTCCTGGCGATAATTGTCATTAAACACCACCGCACCACGAGGAACCCGGCTTGTCACACTTACCGGTGATTGTCGGCATGGGCGGCATCAATCCCGCCGGCAGAACCTCGGGCCATCAGGCCTTCCGCCGCACCGTGCTTGATGCCTTACCCGCCGATCAGCAGCGCCAAACACTGGAAGGCTTGGCCGCGCTCATGCGTCTCGCCGAGCACTCCGACCATGGCTGGCAGGACAGCGCAGGACAGCCCCTTGACTCGCCTGCCAGCCTGCTGCGTGAGCAGGTGCTTGACCATACCCTGATCCGCCGTAACGAGGATCCACGCTTCCAGGCACCGGGCATGCCCGCCAACCGCCGTGCAGAGCTGGCGCTGGCCGAGCCCGTGCGCGTCACGCTGCGTCGCAAACAGCTGCCCGAGCAGCTGCCGGAAGGCTGGGAAGTACGCGAACTGGACGCCCGAGAAGTAGAAGTGACCCTGCCAGCGGGCATGCTGGAGGTCCTGCTACCCGATACTCAGGAACCCAAGGTGAAGGCCGCTGCCCAGCTGCCCTCCGGGTTCGACCCAGCCAGCCTGTACCGCAGCGTACACCACCCGCGCGGGCTGGCCATGGCCATTTTCGGGGCCAGCGACTGCCTTGGCGCCAGTGGACTTGACTGGGAGACCCTGCGCCAGCAGCTCAACCCTGACCATATCGCCGTCTATGCGGGCAATTCGATTGGTCAATTGGATGACGAAGGCTGGGGCGGGCTGCTGAAGAGTCTGGTCAGTGGCCAGCGCGCAACGTCCAAGCAGATGCCCCTGGGGTACGGGCAGATGCCGGCCGATTTCCTCAATGCCTATGTACTGGGCAGCGTGGGTGGCACCGGCGCGGCGCTGGGCGCCTGCGCCAGCTTCCTCTACAACCTGCGCCTGGGCATCGACGATATTCGCGCCGGACGCCGCCGCGTGGTCATGGTCGGCACCGCCGATGCGCCGATCACCCCCGAGATCATCGAAGGCTTTCGGGCCATGGGCGCGCTGGCAGACGACGCCAGCTTGAAAGCCCTGGACGCCCTGACGCTGCTCACCGATGCCGACTACCAGCGCGCCTGCCGCCCGTTTGCCCGCAACTGCGGCTTCACCATGGCCGAAGCCAGCCAGTTCGTGCTGTTGATGGACGATACGCTGGCTCTGACGCTGGGGGCCGACATTCTGGGGGCCGTCCCCGATGTGTTCGTCAACGCCGACGGCTACAAGCGCTCCATTTCGGCGCCGGGGATCGGCAACTACATCACGCTGGGCAAGGCTGCGGCGCTGGTCAGGAACATGCTGGGAGAGACCGCGCTCAAGGAGCGTACCTATCTGCATGCCCATGGCACCAGCACGCCCAAGAACCGCACCACGGAATCCCATGTATTCGATGAGATTGCCCGTGCGAACGGAATCGCGCAGTGGCCGGTGGTGGCCATCAAGGCGTTCATTGGCCACTCCCAGGGCTCTGCGGCGGGCGACCAGCTGGCCAGCGCCCTGGGCAGCTTCGCCCACGGCCTGCTGCCGGGCATTCCCACTCTGGATGCAGTGGCCGATGACGTCTATGCCGAGCGGCTGCGCTTTTTCACGACGCCCCAGGCGTTCAACGCCGATGCCGCCTTCATCAACGCCAAAGGGTTTGGTGGTAATAACGCCACCGGCGTGGTGCTGTCCCCCCAGGTCACCGAGCAGCTGCTCCTCCAGCGCCATGGCAGCGCTGCCGTGGAGGCCTGGAAAGCCAAGCGGGAAACCGTGCGTGCCCAGGCCGCCGCGTATCTCAGCGAGGCGGACAAGGGCCACTACGCCCCGCGCTACCAGTTTGGCGAAGCCGTGCTGGAAGGCCCCGAGCTGGATATCCGGGCCGACCGCATTCATATCCCCGGCTACCACCAGGCGGTATCGCTGAACGTCGACAACCCGTTTGGCTCACTGAACGGCGAGGGGCAGTCATGAGCGCCCCACGCCGCAATATCGCAGTCTACCCCGGCACCTTCGATCCCATCACCAATGGCCACTTCGATCTCATCGAGCGTGGAGCGCGCATGTTCGACCAGGTGGTCATCGCCGTGGCGGCCAGCCCTGGCAAACGCCCCGCGCTGGAGCTGCCGACCCGCATCGCGCTGGCTCAGCAGGTGTGCGCGTCGCTGGAGAACGTGTCGGTGATCGGCTTCTCGTCGCTGCTCACCACCATGATGCACGAACAGGGCGCGACGATCATTCTGCGCGGCCTGCGCGCCGTCTCGGATTTCGAGTACGAACTACAGCTGGCCAACATGAATCGCGCCCAGAACCCCGAGCTGGAAAGTGTCTTTCTGACGCCTGCGGTGGAGAACTCCTACATCTCCTCGACCATAGTGCGTGAAATCGCCAAGCTGGGAGGCGATATTTCAGCGCTGGTGCATCCGCAGGTCGCAGAGGCGCTGCGTAAGCACTACACTAACTAGCCATCGCTATTGTTGAGTAAAACACTCGGGTATATCACCGCCCGAGTGTTCCGCCATTCGTGAGGTATGCCCATGGCCCTGATGATTACTGACGAATGCATTAACTGCGACGTCTGTGAACCCGAATGCCCCAACGATGCCATTTCTCCCGGCGAGGAGATCTATGTCATCGATCCCAACCTGTGCACCGAGTGCGTTGGCCACTTCGACGAGCCTCAGTGCCAGCAGGTGTGCCCGGTCGACTGTATTCCCCTGGACCCGGAGCGCCCCGAGACCCAGGCACAGCTGATGGAGAAGTACCGCATCATCACCGCAGCCTGACCCGTGCGTATCTGGGCGTTAGCCTGGCCCATCATCCTCTCCAACATCACCGTTCCGCTGCTGGGACTGGTGGATACCGCCGTGGTGGGCCACCTGCCCGACCCCCGCTACCTGGCAGGCGTCACGCTGGGGGCCACCCTGTTCAGCTTTCTCTATTGGGGGTTCGGGTTCCTGCGCATGGGTACCACTGGCCTGGTGGCACAAGCCATGGGGCGCGATGCGCCCAGCGATGTACGCAACCTGCTGGGCCAGTCGCTGATCATCGCCATGGGGATTGGCGTGCTGCTGATCCTGCTGGGCTCCCCGTTGATCTCGCTGGGGCTGTGGCTGCTGGACGGCAGCGCCGAGGCCACCCCGCTGGCCCGGGAGTACGCTGAAATCCGCCTCTGGTCGGCCCCCGCCGTGCTGGCCAACTATGCCATCCTGGGCTGGTTCCTGGGGCAGCAGAATTCCCGAGTGACGCTGATGATCCTGCTGCTGACCAACGGCGTGAACATCCTTCTGGACGTTTGGTTCGTGGTGGGGCTGGGCATGACCAGCAACGGCGTCGCGCTGGCCAGTGTACTGGCCGACTACAGCGCGCTGGCATTTGGCGGTTATCTGGTGATGCGCCAACTGGGGCTTCTCGAGGGCCACTTTCAGCGCCAGCGGCTGCTGGCATGGAACGCCTATGCGGCGCTGTTCAATGTCAACGCCAACCTGTTCGTGCGCACCCTGGGGCTGCTGTTCGCCATGGCATTCTTCACCGCCCAGGGGGCTCGCCAGGGGGATACCGTGCTGGCCGCCAACGCCGTGCTGCTGCAGTTCATCATGCTGACCAGCTACGCCCTGGATGGCTTTGCCCACGCTGCAGAATCGCTGGTGGGCAGAGCCTACGGGCGCCGTGATTGGCCAGCGTTCGCCGCCACCGTCCGGGCCACGGCACGCTTCTCCTTCTGGACCGCCGGGGCCGCCGCCCTGCTGTTTGCGCTGGGCGGCAACCAGCTGATTGCCCTGCTTACCGGGCTGGAAGAAGTGCGCGCGGTGGCCGCCGTCTATCTGCCCTGGATGGTGCTGATGCCGTTGATCGCCGTGTGGAGCTACCTGCTGGACGGCGTTTTCATTGGTACCACCGCCGTCAGCCAAATGCGTAACAGCATCTTTGCCGGGCTGGCCGTCTACCTGCCCTGCTGGTGGTGGTTGCAGGACGCTGGCAATCATGGCCTGTGGCTGGCACTCACCCTGTTCACCGTGACACGTTCGCTGGTGCTGATCCTCTATTACCGCCACTACCGGCGCACCCGGTGGTGCGACCATCCAGCTCGCTAAGCTAGCGTTGAAGCCCACAACGGGCGGCTTTGGCCAATTACGCTAACGTGAGCTTGAGGGGGCCGCTCCATGAGTCGTCGAGGGGTGAAAATTATGCCGCACCGCCGTATATTAGCCGCGCACTTCCTAATAACGAATAAAGAGAGCACTGCATGCTAAAACTCATCTCGAAACCGGCGGTCAAGCTGGTCGAACGCTATTTACCCGACCCGTATATATTTGTGCTGCTGCTGACCCTGGTAGCGGCGGTAGCGGCCATCGCCGTCGAGCGACAAACGCCCCTGGCCGTACTGCGCATGTGGGGAGATGGCTTCTGGGGCCTGCTGACCTTCTCCATGCAGATGCTGCTGGTACTGGTCACCGGCTTCATGCTGGCCAGCTCGCCGCCGGTCAAGCGCATCCTGCAGAAAATTGCCGGTACCGCCAAAACGCCGGGCGGGGCCATCATTCTGGTCACCCTGGTATCGCTGGCCGCCAGCTGGATCAACTGGGGCTTCGGCCTGGTCGTCGGGGCCCTGTTCGCCAAGGAACTGGCCCGCCTGATCAAGGTGGACTATCGCCTGCTGGTGGCCAGCGCCTACTCCGGCTTCGTGGTCTGGCACGGCGGGCTGGCTGGCTCGGTGCCGCTCACCATCGCCACCGAGGGGCATTTCTCCGCCGATCAGATCGGCGTCATCAGTACCAGCTCGACGATTTTTGCCTTCTTCAACCTGGCCATCGTGGTGTGTCTGTTCATTGCCGTACCGCTGGTCAATCGCCTGATGCTGCCGGATGAAAAGGACAGCGTGTATGTAGACCCCAGGCTGCTGGATGACGAGCCCGAGCCCGTCGGTCGCATTACCCGCCCCGCCGAAAAGCTCGAAAACAGCATGCCGCTGGCCCTGCTGGTGGGTGTACCTGGTCTGCTGTTCTTGCTGGACCACTTCCTGCTGCGCGGCGGCAGCTTGAACCTGAACGTGGTGAATTTCCTGTTCCTGTTCCTGGCGATCGTGCTGCACCGCACGCCGCGCAACCTGCTTACCAGCCTGAACGAAGCCATCAAGGGCGGCGCGGGCATCGTCATCCAGTTCCCTTTCTATGCGGGGATCATGGCCATCATGGTGCAGTCGGGCCTGGCGCAGAGCATGTCGGAGTGGCTGGTCTCGTTTGCCACGGCTAACTCGCTGCCGTTCTGGTCGTTCATCAGCGCCGGTATCGTCAACCTGTTCGTGCCCTCCGGCGGCGGCCAGTGGGCCGTTCAAGCACCGGTCATGCTACCGGCGGCCGAAGCACTCGGAGCGGATATCGCTCGGGTCGCCATGGCGGTCGCCTGGGGCGATGCCTGGACCAACCTGCTGCAACCCTTCTGGGCGCTGCCGGTGCTGGCCATTGCCGGGCTCAAGGCCAAGGACATCATGGGCTTCTGCCTGATCCAGCTGTTCATTACCGGTGCGATCATCTCGGCGGGGCTGGTCTGGTTCTAAGCCCCCTGGTACGCTGTTGACCACCCGCCCCCGCTCGGCCCGTGCGCCAGGGGGCGGGTATTTTTTGGCTTTCAAAAGGTGATCTCCATGACCGACACGACGCTTGAACACAGCCCACTGCCTGGCCAGCACGAGCTGTCCATGACGGTACTGATGACCCCGGACATGGCCAATTTCAGTGGCAAGGTGCACGGCGGTGCTATCCTGAAGAAGCTGGATGAGGTGGCTTACGCCTGTGCCAGCCGCTACTCGGGCCACTACGTGGTGACGCTCTCGGTGGATCAGGTGTTGTTCAAACAGCCCATCCATGTGGGTGAGCTGGTCACCTTTTTGGCCAGCGTCAATCACGTTGGCCGCTCCTCTATGGAGATCGGCATCAAGGTGGTGGCGGAAGACATTCGCGACAAGCTGATACGCCACACCAACAGCTGCTACCTGACCATGGTGGCCGTGGACGAGCAGGGCAAACCGGCTCGCGTGCCGCCGCTGGCACTGGAGACGCCGCTACAGAAGCTGCGCTTCGAAAAAGCCGCCCTGCGCAAGAAGCTGCGCAAACAGGCCGAACAGGAAGAGGAGCGGGCCCAACAGCATCACCGGCAGCGCTAGTCGCTGCCCTATTCGTCATGACAAGGAGTCACCATGCCCATCAGGCGGCGCTACCCCCATCTGCCCAAGGGGGTCGAATACGCACACATCGGCTGGGATTTACTGATCCTGACCGCAGTGGCCGTGAATTTGAGCCTGCTGCTGTTCGACTCGCTGTTTCTGATCGAGCCGCTCAATCAAGCCTTCGCTGCCATGGCCCCGAGCGCCCATGCGGCCTACGACACGGCGATCCATAGCCGCTTCACCACCATCGACCTGATGTTTGTCGGCCTGTTCGTGGCCGATGTCCTGCTGAGCTGGACGGTGGCCATCGCCGAACGGCGCTATCACCGCTGGTTTTTCTACCCGTTCGTCCACTGGTACGACGTACTGGGCTGTATTCCGGTGGGCGGCTTCCGGCTGCTGCGCATCCTGCGCGTGGTGTCGCTGCTGCACCGCTTGCATCGGCTTGGCCTCATCACGGTCACTCAGTGGCCGCTTTACCGCTTCTTTGCCAAGTATTACGACATTCTGCTGGAAGAGCTCTCGGACCGTATCGCTCTGCGCCTGCTGGGCAACGTTCAACAGCAGATCACGGCCAGCGACTCCCTCTCGGAGCGGGTCATCGAGCGGGTCATCATGCCGCGCAAACGCCAGCTGATCCATGAGATCACCCAGCGCCTGGAAGCCACCGCAGGGCAGGCCTATCAGCAAAACCGCAGTGCCATCCAGACCGCCATCAGCGAGCTGGTCAGCCGCACGCTGCGCGAAAGCCCGGAGATCCGTCGCCTGCAGCGCCTGCCCATGGGCCACGCGGCATCCAGCGCGCTGGAAGCGTCGCTGAGCGGCGTGGCCCAGCGGCTGGTGGACGAGATTGCTCAGCAGCTGCACTCCCCAGCCTTTCGCCAGATGCTGGAGCAGACTGCCGATAGCAGCTTCGATAGCTGGCTGCAGGTCGACCAGGGTAGCCAGCAGGTAACCGAGCAGGTGCTGCTGGATATTCTGGAGATGCTCAAGGAGCAGGTAGCGCGACAGCGCTGGAAAGATCGCTACGAGTGAGGCGGCTGGCCACGGGCCCTGGCATCAAACGGTGGTGGTGGCCCCCTTGGGTCACCAGCAGCTCGTCGGCCGCCAGGGCCATGCCAAGCCGGCCCAGCCAGCGTGCCAGCAGCTGGCGATGGTGCTCGCTCCCTTGCGCGCCGGAGTAGGTAATTCCGCGTGTCAGTACCTCTGGGTCGCCGCTCAGGGCATGCAGCGCCGTACTCAGCGCCTGGGCTCTCAATGGATGAGGCGGCGGCAGGCTCAAGCTGAGGTCGGTCAGGCCGCTCTCCCGCTCATGGAGCGTATCGAAGACGAAGAGCGACCGGGCATGGCGGGCCTTCAACATCACCATGGGGGTGCTCACCGCTGCCTGCGTGTGGCTGATACTGCGTTAGCCGCAGCGCACGGCCTCGATCAGCTCGTCACTGCCCAGCACAATGTTCAAACGATCTTCCCGGTAATCCATGGTCGCGGCGCTGTCAGGCCGCAATACCCGTACATGACGGGAACCGCTCTCGTCGCGCAGCGCTTCGACAAGGGCCTCGTCAAAAGAGGCGCCAATGGCATGGGCCACGGCATCGGCATCACAGACCGCCTCGGCATCCACCGGCGTGCGGCCAACTACGGGAGGCTCGGTGGCTGGCTCACTGGGAGCCTGGGACGTACAAGCGGCCAGCAGCAAGGTAGCCAGCAGCGCCGTCAGGGCACGTGTATGTCGGAAGGTGAAACGGGGAAGTGGCATGCGTGTTCCTCAAGAAAAGCGCTTAATGGTCGTCCTCTAAAAGCAAGGGTCAGGCATGACTGCCTGACCCTTGCTTGCTCAAAGCCCGCCTTGATCAGCTAGCGGCATCCTGAACGGCACGACCACCTTCCTGAACATCCTGGCCTGCGCCTGCCACGGTATTACAGCCCGCCAGCGCACCGGCAGTGATCAGCAGGATAAAACTTGTCGCCAGTAATTTTTTCATCATGTTCTCCTTAACAAGTGATGTCGCCTTCGAGCCTCCCTTCGTCGAGAACGAAGCGGCTCCCGTCTTAACGTAACAGATTTTCGGTATTTCGCCTGCTATGCTGCAGCCTTGAACCTACGCTTGCCATCAAGCCCCACCTGGAGACGTCACTTGGCCGACCTGATTCTCGACCCTCGCCTGGAAGCAGACACTTTCCCACTGGCCGACCTGCCCCTGTGTCGTGTGCTGCTTATGAACGATGCCCGCTACCCCTGGGTGGTGCTGGTGCCCCGTGTTAACGACATCAGCGAGGTATTCGAGCTAAGCGACGCAGACCAGGCCCAGCTGTGGCGAGAAGCTGCGGCCCTGGGAGCGGCCATGAAAGAGGCCTATCACGGCGACAAACTCAATATCGCCACCCTGGGCAATGTGGTGAGCCAACTGCACCTTCACGTGGTGATCCGCTACCGCGACGATGCCAGCTGGCCCGCCCCGGTATGGGGCAACGGCACGCCTGAGCCGTATGAGCTTGCGGACCAGGGCAAACGGCGTGAACAGCTGCTGGCCCTGATCAATGGCTTGAGCGTTTAGGCTGCCTCAGCCGCCGGGCAGTACGCTGCGACTCGGCGGCTCGCTCAGCAGCGGGCCACTGGCAGGCTGCGCTGCTCCCGCCAACGACAAGGAGACGCCCAGCGCCACGATCAGCGCGCCCCCTGTGAGGGCGACCCACCCCGCGACTTTCTCCACCACTTGCTGGCTCTGCTGTCGTTGCAGCCGCCGAGTCGCCCAGCCCCGCGCCACGATACTGGCCATGGCCAGCGCCGAAACGGTGATGCCGGTACCTAGCGACATGACCAGCACCGAGGCCACCCCCACATGGAACTGCCCCAGCAGGCTGGCTGCCCCCAGCATCAACACGGCCCCGGTACAGGGGCGCATGCCAATGGCCCCCACCGTCATCAACGCAGTACGCCACTCCAGCGCCTGCTGTGGCTCGATATGGTGGGCTCCGCCGCAGCAGTGGGCATGATCGTGGCTGTGGCTGTGGCTGTGCTCATGATGGTGGGGCTCGGCCTCCGGCGCCTGCGCACGATGGGCGTGGCGCAGTTGCCTGATGGCACGCCAGCATAGCCAGACGCCCAGCAGCGCCACCAGCAGAAAGCTCGCTTGTTCCACCCAGACCACGCTCCCCATGGCCTGCCGAGTGAGCCACCCCAGCCCGTGCACCAGCACCACGACCATGACGATGGCCGTCACACCCTGCAGCAAGGAAGCCGCAAACGACAGCCCCAGTGCACGCCGGGTCGCTCCCCCATGGGAAGCCAGGTAAGTGGCCAGCACCGCCTTGCCATGACCAGGCCCCGCAGCATGAAACACGCCATAGGCGAAGCTGACTCCCAGCAGCGTCATCCACGCACCCGTAGACGGCGTGCGGGAGAGTTCCGTGATGGCCAGCGTCAGGCTGCGATGCAAGTCGCGCTGCCAGCCCAACAGCTGGTAGCTGACGCCCTGCAGATTGCTTTGCACGACCCAGACCAACAGGATGGCACACAGAATACCGCCTGCTGCCCAGGCCAACTGTTGTCGTGTTACCGGCATCCTCCCTCCACGGCAAAAAAGTTATAAAGTAACAAATTGATATACGATAGCAGGCGTCTGCGTCAGCGGCAATCCACCCTGCCGGTCTCGGCAAAGTGGCGGCCCAGGCCCGGCTCACCCTCTTCGTCCACGTCCAGCAGGGCTGCCTGCAGCACCAGTTCGGGGTCTGGATCGGCCGCGATGATGCTCAGCTCGCAGGCGGGCTCGCCATTCAACACCAGCGCCCCCTTGCTGGGGCCATCGTTATCGGCCTCATGCACCACTTCGATGTAATAGGTAGGGTCAAAGACCTGGTACTCCAGCACGTTGCCTTGCAACGGCTGAGGGCTCTCCAGGGGCAGTATGAACATGAAGGTCAAACGGCCATCCCGCTCCATGGCGGTATACTCCGTCACCTCGCCAAAGGCCAGCCGCTCGCGGTTGATACGCAGCTCGGTAAAGTAGTGCTGGGGCACCAGATTGTCGCGGATATCGCTGCCCAGCTGGTCCAGGCCCTCTTCCAGCGACGCGCCGGGCACCTGCTGCAGCTCCTCGAACACCACCAGGCTGTAAAACGGATCCATGCGCCAGGTTTGATGCACGCCAGTGGCCTCACCCGCCTCGTTGGTGATCACGCGCATGCTGAGATCGATCCAGCCATGGGGGTGCGCCCATACCTCACCGCTGGCCAGCCCAAGGCCCACGGCCAACGCGGCCCCTTTCATCCATCTCCATTGTTTGGCGACTGCCAGGGTCACGGTAACTCTCCTAATCTGCTTTGTAACTCCACCAGCCACGGGTCCAGCACGTACGGGGGAATCGGCTGACTGCCGCTGAGCGCAGATACCCGCACCCGCGTGCCGCCGCCCGATTCGCTCACTTGAAGCTGCAACCGGTAGCCGGGCCAGCGGGCCAGCACCGCTTCCGCCCGCCCCAGGGACATATCGGCATGGCGCACCACATACCCCTGTTCGATCATCATCGCGACGGCCTCACGGAACGTCTGCTCGGTATCGGCACGGTAGTGCAAATCGCGGCTTTCCAGCGGCTGCGTCGTTGCACATCCGGCCAGCCACAGCAGTGTGACCAGCGCGGCTCCCCACTTGATGAAACGGCTCATAAGCCCCCCTGCCCCTGGGCCTGTTGAAAGGCTGTTTGAAAGCGTCCGCAAAAGTCATCGTTACTGGCGCTGTAGGCCTCGCGCTGCTCACCGAAGTGATCGAAACGGCGAATGTCCCGAGACAGGCGTAGCTGCGCGTCACTGACCAGCACCGATACACGCTCCACTTCCGTGGGCGTTTGCCCGGCGCCCGCACCAAAACGCCCGCCCACGCCCAGGCCGATGCTGGAGCCGCGTCCCACGCCCATCCCGCCAAACAGCCGGAAGCCGCTGCCGTAGGGGGAGTAATAATCATAACGGTCATAATATCCCACCAGCTCGCGCTCGCGGGAGGCGCTGACCAGGCCAAGCCGAGTGTCGGTGGCGTCCAGGCTAAAGCCCCACGCTTCCAGCACATCGACAGCACGAGTGACCGCCGCCAGGGAGTCGGCTGCCTGATGGACCGGGAATGCACAGGCCGCAGCAGGCCCAGGCTCGGCCTGGGGCAAGCGGTCTGGCACTGTCTGGCAGCCGGCCAAGGCCAGCAGGCAGGTCATGCTGATCGGGATAACCTTCATGTGAATTCCTCTTGCCCTTTGTGCGACTGGTGTGCGGTCCAGCAGCACGCTAAGCTCGCTGGCTAACACGAAAAAGAACGACAATACGCTGAGACAACGTTTCAAGGAGGTTGTGCGATGAATGTACTGCTTTGCCCGGATAGTTTTAAGGATGCCCTGAGCGCCGAACAAGCGGCCCAGGCCATGGCACACGGCATTACACGGGCGGCACCCTCGGCCATCACGCACCTCTGCCCGCTGGCCGATGGCGGCGAGGGCAGCCTGGATGCCTTGATGGCAGCCACTCAGGCAGAGTGTCGCACGCTCACCGTTCAAGATGCCCTGGGCAGACCCCGCCAGGCCCGCTGGGGCTGGCTTGGCGAGCAGCGTACCGCGTTTATCGAGCTGGCAGAAGCCAGTG
>NZ_LFGT01000005.1:341176-344637 GCF_002078115.1 Halomonas sp. BC2
CTGGACCTCTCCACCCTGGACCCGAGGCTGGCCAGCCTGGACGTCACGGCCGCCGTGGACGTGGATAACCCGCTGCTCGGTGAGCGCGGTGCCAGCGCCGTATTCGGGCCGCAAAAAGGGGCCAGCCCCGACGACGTGGCCACCCTCGACCGCGCTTTGGGGCACTTTGCCACGCTCGCCGCAGAAGCCCTGGGTCGCGATGACCGAGACATGCCGGGCGCGGGTGCCGCGGGCGGCATGGGCTTTGCCGCCAGCAGCTTCCTGAACGCCAAACTCTCGCCGGGTATCGACATGATCATGCAGCAGGCCCAGGTGAGCAGCCTGCTGGCCAGGGCGGATCTGGTGATCACCGGCGAAGGCCGCCTGGATGGTCAGAGTCTCTCTGGAAAGACCCCGATTGGCGTGGCCCGCGCCGCCCAGCGCCTGGGTAAGCCGGTCATCGTGCTGGCGGGCAGCCTGGGGGATGGCTGGCAGGCCTGCTTGAATGAAGGCGTCACCGCCGCCTTTGCCCTGGCCGACGGCCCCATGGGCCTGGAAGACGCCCTGCCGCGTACCGCTGAACTGCTCAGCGACCGCTGCGACAGCATAGCCCGGCTGTGGCTGGCTCATTGACGGCGGCGGCCCCCTTGAAAAATCGCCGAGTCGCCAACATCTTCTGATAAGTCGCGATGAGTCAGCCGTCGCCAGCTCACCGCCGGTCATGGCAGGCCGCTATGGTAGCGATGCAAAAAACCTGTTTTGCATTGGCTAACCAGGGCCTTAAGCTGGAAAAAACGAAACGATGGAGGAGCAGACAATGGAAGATACCAACAGCATTGGCCTACACGAAGGCAGCGCCAGCCAGCTTGCAGAAAAGCTGAATCATCTACTGGCCAACTACCAGATTTTCTACATGAACGTGCGGGGCTACCACTGGAACGTCAAGGGTAACGACTTTTTCGAGCTGCATGCCAAGTTCGAAGAGTTCTACACCGACCTGCTGACCAAAGTGGACGAAGTCGCCGAACGCATCCTGACCCTGGGGCACAAGCCTGTCCACGCCTACAGCGACTACATCGCCCTGTCGCGCATTCAGGAAGACAAGGACGTTCACGACGGCAAAACCTGCGTCAAAGGCGTGCTCACCGGATATCAGACATTGATCGAGCTGCAGCGCGAACTGCTGTCGCTGGCCTCGGATGCCGACGACGAAGGTACCGCCGCTCAGGCGGGCGATTACATTCGCGAGCAGGAAAAGACCGTCTGGATGCTCAACGCCTACCTGGGCAAGTAGGCCTCTCGGCGGCGCACCGCCGAGACACCACCCACGGCACCCTTGCGGTGCCGTTTTTGTTGCCCGCCAGTGTTGCTGGGCGGGCATGTCAGATCAGACCTGGCGACTGGCCGAGTCGGCGGTTTGCCTGGCCAGGGTTTCGATCAGGTCACGCAGCATGGCCCAGAACTCCGCCACGGAAGCGATTTCGACGCGCTCGTCCGGTGAGTGAGCCCCGCGAATCAAGGGCCCGAACGAGATCATGTCCAGATGAGGGTACTTGCTGCCCAGAATCCCGCACTCTAGCCCGGCATGAATGACCTTCACGTCTGGAGCGTGGCCCATCAGCGCCGCATGGCGAGTATTGAAGGTGGCCAGCAGCGGGCTTTCCGGGTTGGGCGCCCAGCCTGGGTAACCATTTTCGACCTTCACGCGGGCGCCCATCAGCCCGAACAGCGCCTGGAAGCGCCCGGCCATGGCCATCGCCGCGCTGTCGTGCAGCGAGCGCACCAATGCGCAGAGGTGGAAACGCCCCTGCTCCACGCTCAGCACGCCAAGATTGTTGGAGGTTTCGACCACTCCCGGCACATCGGCGCTCATCCGCTCGACCCCACAAGGAGCCGCATGCAAGGCGGCCAGCAGCATGGCGCTGGCGTCGCGGGTCAGCGGTTCGGCCTCGGCAGGGGCCGCTTGCGTAGCCGTCAGCACCAGGCCAGGGTCACCGCTGCCCAGCTCCGCCTTGAGCGTTCTGGCGAGGGTTTCCACCGTGGCCAGCGCGGCCTCGACATCGTCGGCGGGCAGCGCCACCTGGGCAAAGGCTTCACGGGGAATGGCATTACGCAGGGTACCGCCTTGGTAGTTCACCAGCCGCGCATCGAAGGCTTCCAGCGCCCACAGCACGCGTACCAGCAGTCGGTTGGCATTGCCCAGCGGCTTGTCGATATCCATGCCCGAATGACCGCCCTTGAGGCCGGTCAAGGAGAGCGAGATGACCTGCTCATCGGGCTGCAGCGCCGCACCTGGCAGTTGGGCATCCACCACCACGTCGGCACCGCCCGCGCAGCCGATGTAGACCTGGCCACGATCTTCACTATCGAGGTTGAGCAGCAGTGAGCCCTCGAGCCACTGCTCGGCCAGATTGAGCGCCCCGCCCATGGAGGTTTCTTCCTCCAGGGTGAACAGCGCTTCCAGCGGCCCGTGGGTCAGTTCCGGGTCCTCCAGCACGGCCAGAATGGCAGCCACGCCCATGCCGTTGTCGGCCCCCAGCGTGGTGCCTTCGGCGTGCAGCCACCCCTCCTTGACCACCGTGCGGATGGGATCCCGCGTGAAATCGTGGGCTTGGCCAGCGTTGGCCTGCGCCACCATGTCCAGGTGCCCCTGCAGGATGATGCCCGGCGCTGCCTCACACCCCGGTGATGCGGGCTTACGGATACGCAGGTTGCCGAAGGCATCCCGGTCATGGGCAAGCCCCAGGCCATCGGCCCAGGCTTCCAGCTTGGCGACCAGCGCTGCCTCATGGCCCGATGGCCGAGGGGTATTACACAGCGTGCGAAAATGCTGCCACACCAACGTGGGCGCGAGCGCTTCTAGATGTGCGTTCATGGAAACTCTTCGTCATCGATAACCGAGCTACTTTAACCGCTCCTGCCCATCCGAGAAAAGCATCGACGCGGTCATCAGCTGCCGTGTCACTCGGCGCAGTTGCTGCGTGGCTTCGCGCGGGGCATCGGCCAGCGGCTGATTCTGATAGGCCCAGGCCACCAGCTGCTGATGCGCTAGCCGGGCCTCTCCCAGCGACGCACGGCTGGCCTCCCGCCCCAGCGCCTGCAAGGCAGCCCGCGCCAGGGCGGGGTCGCGATGGGCATAGGCCACGTCGCGGATCGTTTGTCGCTCCACGGCACTCAGCGGCCGTTCAGGCAGCTCGGATAGCAGCAGCGCTACCACCGGCGCGGGCAAATCGCGTAGCTCGAAGGCCAATAGCCCCTGCAAAGACGCCACAAAACCTTGCCGCATACTCTGCAATACGGCCTGGCCGGTCTCGTTCAACGGCTTGGCGACCATGATGGCATACTCTCCCGTGGCCGCTTCCCGGGTCACGCCCAGCCGCACCGGCGTGAACCCAAGGGCCAGCCAGAATGACAGCAGCCCCGCCTCCGCGCCGAAGGTGGCGCCATACAGCGCGACGCCCTGCTCTGCTGCGCTGGCCATA
>NZ_LFGT01000005.1:345465-357121 GCF_002078115.1 Halomonas sp. BC2
AGCGTGAGCGCCAGTCGGCGAGCCTGCTCGGCAGGTCCGCTGAGCCACACGAGCCCCCGCCAACGGCGGCGTTGCCAGCGCCGCGCATGGCCCACCAGTAGTGATATGTAGCGGTCATCACTTGCTTCGCTCATCACGCTCCTCAAGGGTCGATTGCTTACAACTTTGGTACAACAAGGCGAACATTTTCAACGCTTTCAAGCGCTATCCAGACCTGCCCAGCCGTTTAAATAAAGACATAAGCATATGTTTTAAAAACACTTTTATATCAAGCGATGTTTCATAGCGTGCGTTAACTTCCTGCAAATCCTGATATTGCGCCGCAGCGGGGGGAGTGTGCTAGCTTAGCGGTACAGCCTTGGCCGCTTTTACTTTACGTAAACGTCAGCCCTACTCGCTGTGCTTTCCTGCTTTCAGGTAATCAACACTAATAACGCCAACCGCCAAAGTACCAGGAAATTGATAATGAAAAAGACTACAAAATTTGCCTTGACCAGCCTTGCCGCTGGCGTCGCATTTGCCGCTCTCACCACGACGGCCCAGGCACAAGAGCAGTGGACCATGACGTCCACCTGGCCCGACAACCTCGATCTGATCAAACTCGACCAGCACTGGGCCGAGCTGGTCAACCAGCTGGCGGGAGACGAAGTTCAGATCAACTTCCGCGCGGGCGGTACGCTGATGCCCGGCACGGAAGTGTTCGATGCCACCGAGACCGGCAGTATCGAAGCCGCCGGCGACTGGCCAGGCTATTGGGCCGGCCTGAACCCCGCATTCTCACCGCTGGCCACCACCACCAGCCTGTTCAACGCCGTTGATTACATCAACTGGATTCAGCAGTGGGGCGGCCGCGAACTGTACGAAGAGATTTACGGCCAGTACAACATGATGTACCTGCCCTATGCCGCGCTCAACAACGAGTCCGGCTTCATGGGCCGTACGCCCATCGAAAGCATCGCCGACCTGGAAGGCAAGCGTCTGCGTCTCTCGGGCCGTGACCAGGGCCGCGTGCTGGAAGCCCTGGGTGGCTCTCAGGTAACCCTGGCCGGTGGCGAAGTCTATCAGGCCATCGAGCGTGGTGTGATCGATGCCGGTGAATTCTCGACCCCCGGCGTGGATTACAACGCAGGCTTTGCCGAAGTGGCCGACTACTGGGCCACGCCTGGCTGGCACCAGTCTGCCAGCGTCTTCGGGGTCATGATCAACCTCGACGCCTGGAACGCGCTGTCGGAAGAGACCCAGCAGAAGCTGCGTATCGCTGCCGACGCCACCATGGCCTGGTCACTGGCCTGGTCCGAGCGTGAGTCCACCGATGCCACCCAGAAGTTCATCGATGCGGGTATCACCATCAACCAGTTCTCGGAAGACGATCTGGCCCGCATTCAGGAGATCACCAACGAGGTCATCGTGCGCGGCGCCTGTGAAAACAGTGACCACGCCAAGGTCTACCACTCCATGGTGACCTACCTGGAAGACTACGCCAAATGGCGCGACGTCTCGGCTCCTTTCAACATGAGCCGCACCATGGATAACCTGCCCTCACTGGAAGAGATCGAAGCCTGCCTGTAAGGCGTTTCTGCGCCGCCCCGGGCCGACCGGGGCGGTTTTGTATGCTGACCGCGGAGATCTTCCATGAATGCGATTGCCAAGGCGATCGATGCAATCAATGAGCTGTTTGGGCGATTGATCGCGCCATTGATTGCCATCATTACCCTCATCGTGCTGTACGACATTGCGTCACGCTTTTTTCTCGGCCGCCCCAGTGACTGGGCGTTCGATGTTACCAAGATGCTGTTTGGTGCCCACTTCATGCTGATGGCCGCCTACGGTTTGCGCCATCATGCCCATGTCGAGGTCGACGTACTGAAACGTTTGCTGTCCCGCAAGCGCCAGGCCCTGATCGAAGTCCTGGGCTACCTGATTTTCTTCGTTCCCTTCATCTGGATGCTGCTGACCTACGGCTGGCGCTTCTTCGAACGCTCCTACACCCGGGGTGAAACCACCTACGGCATGGTGTCGATTCCCGTCTACCCGATCAAAGGCGTTATCGTGGTGGCGGCTGCCCTCATCCTGCTGCAGGCCATTGCCATCGTACTGCGGGCCATCATGCAGTTGCGCGAGGAGAAATCGGCATGAACCTGAGTCCTGAACTGCTGGCGCTAGTGATGTTTGGCGGGCTGCTGATCGGCCTGTTCATGGGCCATCCGCTGGCCTTCGTGCTCGGCGGCGTCGCCGTCATCGGCGCTTTTCTCGGCCCTGGCGAGCGAGTGCTGGGCACCCTGATCAACAACATCTTCGGCAACGCCATGGACAACTACGTGCTGGTTGCCATACCGCTGTTCGTCCTGATGGCACGGTTTCTCAACGATTCCGGGGTCACCGAAAAGATGTTCGATGCCATGCGCCTGCTGCTGGCCAACCTGCGGGGCGGGCTGGCGCTGACCGTGGTCATCGTCTCTGTCCTGCTGGCCGCCACCACCGGTATCGTGGGCGCCTCCATTGCCGTCATGGGCATGATTGCGCTGGTGCCGATGCTCAAGTATGGCTACAACAAGGAGCTGAGCACCGGGGTCATCATGGCCAGCGGCTGTCTGGGCATCCTGATTCCACCCAGCATCATGCTGATCCTGATGGCCAGCTACTCGCCGGTATCGGTAGGCGCCCTGTTTGCAGGGGCGATGATTCCCGGCCTGATGCTGGGGGTGATGTACGCGCTCTACGTACTGCTGATCTGCTACTTCAAGCCCTCCTATGGCCCTCCGGTACCCAAGGAAGAGCGTGCGGAAGTCAGCACTCGGCAACTGCTGATCATGCTGGGCAAGTACGTGGTGCCGCCCATGTCGCTGATCCTCGGGGTACTCGGCGCGCTCTTCACCGGCGTGGCCACCGCTACCGAGGCCTCGGCCATCGGCGTGTTCATTGCCTTTATCCTGTTTTTGATCTTTGGTGACCGCCGGGTCTCCACCTGCTTCAAGACACTGCTGGAAGCAGGCAAGACCACGACCATGGTCATGCTGGTGCTGGTGGGCGCGACCGCCTTCACCGGGGTGTTCTCACGGGGCGGCGGCATGCAGGTGATTCAGGACCTGCTGCTGGCCATGCCGGGCGGCACCACCGGCGCGCTGATCATGATGCTGTTTCTGGTGTTCATTCTGGGCATGTTCCTGGACTGGACGGGCATCGTCCTGCTCAGCTTCCCGATCATGCTGCCCATCGTTCAGCAAATGGGCGTCGATCCGCTGTGGTTCGTGGTGATGGTGGCCGTGGTGCTGCAAACCTCCTTCCTCACGCCACCGTTTGGCTATGCGCTCTTCTATCTGAAAGGGGTTGCACCGCCTGGGGTGGAGATCGTCGACCTTTACAAAGCGGTCGTTCCTTTCGTGGCGCTGATCCTGCTGGCGTGCGTATTGATGTCGTTCTTCCCATGGCTGGTCACCGGCCTGCCACGCATGCTGCTGGGCTAAGCTGACGCCCTCGCGTTGCCGCCTTGCCGTGCAAGGCGGCAAACTTCATGAAGATGACGCAACACCACGCCCCGTTGCCGGGGCGCTGGCCCTTACGATGGGCGTCACCGGCAGTACTTTCCGTTCCCCCGCGACCTGCCCACTGGCGATTTGCGCCAGCAGCAGAGCCACCGCCTCGTCCACCATGGGCTCGACCGGCTGTTGAACCGTGGTGAGCCGATAGCTCGGCCAGGCCGCCATGGGGATATCGTCGAACCCTACCACCGCCACGTCCTCAGGCACGCGTAGCCCCAGCTCGCCGCTGAGCGTATCGATCACCGCAATGGCCATATGGTCATTGGCGGCAAAGACCGCATCCGGGTAGGGCGCCGCCTCGAACAGCTTGCGGGTCGCCGCCTGGGCCGCCGCGAAGTCATAGTCGCCGCATGCCTCCCCCCAACAGCTGACACCCTGCGCCGCCAGCGCCGCCATGAAGCCATCACGCCGCTGGCTGCTGGTAGAAGAGTCGGCAAGCCCGGCCACCAGCGCGATGCGCCGATAACCGCCAGAGACCAGAAACTCACCCACCCAATAGCCTCCACGGTAGTTATCGCTGGCGACCTGGCTGACCCCCTCGAAGGCCACCGTACGGTTGATCAGCACCACCGGAATGCCCCGGGAGACGCACTCGCTGGCCAGCGAAGAGGAAAGCGTCGCTGCCAGCATCAGAATGCCGTCTGCCTGGCTCTGCAGAATGTCCGCCATGACGGCCAGGTACGCGAAACCGTCGAGCGTACGCTGGCTGACATCCAGGCCCGAGGCGACGCCGCCATTCGCGAGCTGTCGGAAAAGTTCGATGGCTGGTCACCAGAAAACTTCCGTTTGAGCGAAGCCGAGATTGCTCAGGCCATGAGCGAAGTGTCCGAGCGTGATCTGGACGACATTCGCTTTGCCCAGGCCCAGATACGTCGCTTTGCCGAGGCGCAGCTGGCCTCCATGCAGCCGGTCGAGATCGAAACCCGCCCCGGCGTCATCCTTGGCCACAAACATCTGCCGATAAACGCGGTGGGCTGCTATATCCCCGGGGGTTCCTACCCCATGGTGGCGTCTGCCCACATGAGCGTCCTGACGGCCAAGGTCGCTGGGGTGAAACGCGTCATCGCGGCGGCGCCACCCTACAAGGGCAAGCCCCACCCCGCCATCGTGGCAGCCATGCACCTGGCAGGCGCGGATGAGATTCTGGTACTCGGCGGCGTTCAGGCCGTGGGCGCCATGGCCATCGGCAGCGACTCCATCGCGCCAGTGGACATGCTGGTGGGCCCTGGCAATGCGTTCGTCGCCGAGGCAAAGCGCCAGCTATATGGCCGTGTCGGCATCGACCTGTTCGCGGGCCCCACCGAGACGCTGGTGATTGCCGACGAGAGCGTGGACGGCTTGCTGTGCGCCACCGACCTGCTGGGGCAGGCAGAGCATGGCCCGACCTCCCCCGCTGCCCTGCTGACCAATTCCGAAGCGCTGGCCCGGGACACCCTGGCGGCCATCGAGGAACTGCTGCAGAAACTGCCCACCGCCGATATCGCGCGCCAGGCCTGGGAGAGTCATGGAGAAATCATCGTCTGTGACAGCCACGAGGAAATGCTGCAAGTGGCCAACGAGATGGCTTACGAGCACGTTCAGGTCATGACCGAAGACCCGGATTTCTACCTGGAGAACATGACCAACTACGGCGCGCTGTTCCTCGGCCCGCGCACCAACGTCGCCTATGGGGACAAGGTGATTGGCACCAACCACACGCTGCCCACCAAAAAGGCAGCGCGCTACACGGGCGGCCTGTGGGTGGGCAAGTTCCTCAAGACCTGCACCTATCAGCGGGTATTGACCGATGAAGCCTCGGCTGAGATCGGCAGCTACTGCTCACGACTCTGCATGCTGGAAGGCTTTGCAGGCCACGCCGAACAGGCCAACGAGCGCGTGCGCCGCTATGGCAAACAGGAGGTGCCCTACGCCTCGGCGGTGGACGCATGAACCTTCCCCAGGCCCCCGGCTTCAGGCTGGACGGCATGCAGGCGCTGGTCACGGGCAGCGCGCTGATGGTGGACGGCGGCTGGACCGCCCACTGAAGGAGCCCCACGGGTACACGCCTCGACCCTGCCCCACGGGCAGGGTTTTTTAATGGGCGGCCGATGAGCTGCACCCCATCGGCGCAGGTGATACTATTTGCAACCGCTATTTTTTCGCATTGACGAGCCACGCAGCCTCTCGTCCAAGGAGATCACGACGTGTCCACGCCCGCTCGCCGCTCATCATCGGCTCTGCTGTCAGGGGTCGCTTCACGCTTTGCGCTGTCGCTCAACCCCTGGTCTATGGCGCTGTTTCTCATCGCGCTGACCGTGGCACTGCCGATTCTGGTGGTTCTGGGCCATATCGTGCTGCCCACCGACGGCATCTGGCAGCACCTGGCCAGTACCGTCCTGCCCCGCTATCTCAGCAATACCTTCTGGCTGGTGCTGTGGGTAGGCCTCGGTACCTTGGTGATTGGCACGGGAACCGCCTGGCTGGTGGTCATGTGCCGCTTTCCAGGCAAGCGCATCTTCGAGTGGGCGCTGCTGCTGCCGCTGGCCGTTCCCACCTACGTGATCGCCTATGCCTACACGGATTTCCTGCAGGTGGCCGGGCCGCTGCAGAGCATGCTGCGGGAGTGGTTCGACTGGCGAGTGGGCGACTACTACTTTCCCAACATTCGCTCGTTGGGGGGCGCCATCACGCTGATCACCTTCGTGCTCTACCCCTATGTCTACCTGCTGGCCAGGGCCTCGTTCCTGGAGCAGTCGGTGTGCGTGCTGGACGTGGGACGCACGCTGGGGCGCGGGCCGTGGCACCTGTTTGGCACCGTGGCCCTGCCCCTGGCGCGGCCTGCGCTGGTGGGCGGCGTGTCGCTGGTGCTGATGGAAACCCTCAATGAGTTCGGGGCGGTGCAATTCTTTGGCGTGGACACCTTCACCACCGGTATCTACCGCACCTGGTTCGGACTGGGCGAGCCGGTGGCAGCCGCACAGCTGGCGGCCTGCCTGCTGACCTTCGTGATCGTGCTGGTACTGCTGGAGCGCTGGTCACGGGGCAAGCGGCGTTACTTCCATACCTCCAGCCGTTACCAGCAGCTGCCCGAGTACCGTCTGCGCGGCTGGCAGGCCACCGGCGCGTTTCTGGCCTGCCTGCTGCCCATCACCATCGGCTTCCTGCTGCCCAGCGGCCTGCTCTTGAACATGGCGATTCGGATTGGCGACAGCCTGTTCGGCACGCGATTCATCGGCTTTGCCCTGAACAGCCTCTCGCTGTCGGCCATTGCGGCCCTGATTGCGGTAGGGCTGGCGGTGCTGCTGAGCTATGGCGTACGCCTCAACAACTCCCCCAGTGCACGCCTGTTCACCCGCATTGCGGCCATGGGCTACGCCATTCCGGGCTCCGTGGTGGCGGTCGGCATTCTGATTCCCTTTGCCTGGCTGGACCACACCCTCAACTCCTGGCTGCACGCCAACTACGGCAAGATTATCGGACTGGTCTTCAGCGGCACGGCCTTCATTCTGATCTACGCCTACGTGGTGCGCTTTCTGGCGGTGTCGTTCAATGCCGTGGAAGCCAGCCTGGGCAAGGTCACCCCCAGCATGGATGCCGCCTCGCGCACCCTGGGCCAAACCGCAGGGGGCACGCTGCGACGCATTCATACGCCCCTGATGCGCAGTAGCCTGTTGGCGGCGGGGATTCTGGTCTTCGTCGATGCCATGAAGGAGCTGCCGGCCACCATCATCCTGCGGCCGTTCAACTTCGATACGCTGGCGGTGCGCGCCCATAACCTGGCGTCGGACGAGCGGCTGGCGGAGGCCTCCACGGCCTCGCTGACCATCGTGGTGGTGGGGATCCTACCGGTGATTCTCCTCAGCCTGGCCATGCGCCGAGCGCGCCCCGGCAGCCAGGCCGAGTAAGTTCAAACACAGGTCTTCCCGCGCCTCAGCGTGGGAAGATGAATACCTGGGAGTGGTCCAGATCGATGTCGATGGGCTGGCCCTCCTGGGGCAGGAACACCCCTGGTACACGGGCATGCAGGTGCGCTTCCTGGCCATCGGTGCCATGGGCACACAGGTGGATCAGACTGGTGCGGCCCAGCAGCTTGGCCATGACCACGTGGCTATGGCTGTGGGCTTCGGCTGGCAGGTCTCGCTCCTGAATGCGCAGCGCCTCGGGGCGAATCATCACCTGCACGTCACTGCCTTCCGGCAGCCAGCTGGCATCCACCGCGCCCACGGGGGTCTGCACTCGCCCGCCTTGTACCACTCCCGCCAGCTCGTTGACCTCACCAAAGAAGGTCACCACGAAGGGGTCGATGGGCGCACAGTAAAGCTCGCGAGGCGTGCCGGTCTGGACGATCTTGCCATCGCGCATCAGTGCGATGCGGTCCGCCATGAACATCGCCTCTTCCGGGTCGTGGGTCACCAGCAGCGTGGCCGAACCCAGCTTTTTCAACACGTGCAGCGTGTCGTCTCGGATACGATCCCGCAGCCGGGCATCCAGGCTGGAAAAGGGCTCGTCCAGCAGCATCAGCCGCGGCGTAGGCGCCAGCGCACGGGCCAGCGCGACACGCTGCTGCTGGCCTCCCGACAGCATGTGCGGGTAAGTTTCGGCATAGGCGGCCATGCCCAGCTGGTCCAACAGCTCCAAAGCACGCGCGCGGCGCTGGCTGGAGGGCAGCTGTTTCAGGCCAAAGGTGACATTTTCCAGCACGCTCAGATGGGGAAACAGCGCCGAATCCTGGAACGCCAGGCCCACGTTGCGCTTTTCGGGCGGCACATGGCGCTTGCCAGGGGCCGCGATGGCCTGCCCGTCCAGGCTGACCTCGCCTTCCTGCACCACCTCCAGGCCTGCCGCGATACGCAGCAGGGTGGTCTTGCCGCAGCCGGAAGGGCCCAGCAGGCACACCACTTCGCCCTGGCCGATCTCCAGGTCGATGCCCTTGACCACCTTATTGGCTGCAAACGTGTGCTCGACACCCCGCAGCGACAGCGCCGCCGCCGGTGCTGCCACCTCTGAAAATGACACCGTTGCCGTCATTCGTTCACCCATGGTTAGTGCGCAGCGCAGATGCCTGACTGCGAACACGGTTGAAAGTTATTTGCATTCTATTTTCTATTGGCGGCAGATGCACGCACATGCACAAAAAGTGTTGCGTGTCATTATCATTTCGCTTGACGTCCATGGAACAAGACGTTTCAATAGGCGCAGTTTGACAATGCAACTTATTATCATAAACATTTAGGGTGTTTGTTATGAAAAAGGCACGTCTTGCAGTCTCTGTCGCCGCCGTCATGGCTGGCTCGGCATTTGCCAGCAGCACACTGGCTAACGAGGTCAACATCTACTCCGCTCGCCACTACGACTCAGACGAGATTCTGTACAACGCGTTCACCGAAGAAACGGGGATCAAGGTGAATGTACTGGAAGGCGACGCCAATCAGTTGATGGAGCGTATGCAGCGTGAAGGCGTGGCCAGCCCTGCCGACGTCATGCTGACCGTGGATGCCGGCAACCTGTGGCGTGCCGAGCAGGATGGCCTGTTCCAGGCCGTGGATTCCGACGTGCTGAACGAGCGCCTGCCGGAGTCCATGCGTCATCCCGAAGGCATGTGGTTTGGCTTCAGCCAGCGCGCACGGGTGATTTTCTACAACCGTGAGAACTTCGACCCGAGCCAGATCGCTACTTATGAAGACCTGGCCGACCCGCAGTTCGAAGGCAAGATCTGTATCCGCTCTTCCAACAACATCTACAACCAGTCTCTGCTGGCCTCGATGATCGAGCACCACGGTGCGGAAGAAGCGCAAGAGTGGGCACAGGGCGTGGTCAACAACCTGGCGCGCAACCCGGAAGGCGGTGATACCGACCAGATTCTGGGCGTGGCCAGCGGCGAATGCGAGCTGGGCGTGGCCAACCACTACTACTATGTTCGTCTGCTGCACTCCAATGAAGCTTCCGACCGCGAAGCCGCCCGTAAAGTGGGCGTGATCTTCCCGAACCAGGATGACCGCGGCACGCACATCAACGTGGGTGGTGCAGGTCTGGTCGCCAACGCGCAGAACGCCGAGAACGGCATCCGCTTCCTCGAGTTCCTGGCTTCCGACCAGGCCCAGGAAGTGCTGGCCGAGCGTAACTACGAGTTCCCGGTGGTCGATGGCGTGAAGAAGAACCCGGTTCTGGAGTCCTGGGGCGACTTCCAGCGCGACGAAGTGAACATCAGCGAGCTGGGTAACAACAACCCGGAAGCCGTGCGCATTTTTGACCGCGTAAACTGGCGCTAAGCGCTGGCCCAGGCAGTATGCAAAACCCCACCGCAAGGTGGGGTTTTTTGTGGATGGCCAGTCAGCCAGGGTTTGAGCAGCGCCTGGTGCGCTTCTTACTTTAGTGCGCTTCGTCCCAGTTGGCGCCGCTCTGGGCTTCCACGATCAGCGGCACGCTCAGTGTGGCCGCCGACTGCATCCGTGCACTGACCTCCTCGATGAACGCGTCTACCTGCGCTTCAGCCACCTCGAACACCAGTTCGTCGTGCACCTGCATGACCATCAGGGCATCGAACCCGCCTTCCGCCAGCCACGCATCCACGTCGATCATCGCCTGCTTGATGATGTCTGCCGCCGTGCCCTGCATGGGCGCGTTGATTGCGGTGCGCTCGGCCCCCTGACGGCGGTTGCGGTTCTGCGAGTGGATCTCGGGCAGGTAGAGCCGCCGCCCCATGACCGTCTCGACGAAGCCGTTGTCGGCGGCCTGACTGCGAATGCGATCCATGTAGCGGGCAACGCCGGGGTAACGGTCGAAGTAGCGGTCGATGTAGGTCTGCGCCTGCTGGCGTTCGAGATGCAGCTGACGCGACAGCCCCCAGGCGCTCATGCCATAGATCAAACCAAAGTTGATCGCCTTGGCACTGCGGCGCTGGTCGGCGGTGACCTTGTCCAGCGCGGTGCCAAACACTTCGGCGGCGGTGGCAGTATGAATGTCGCGGCCCTGTTCGAAGGCTTCCAGCAGCCCCTTGTCTTCCGACAGGTGGGCCATGATGCGCAGCTCGATCTGCGAGTAGTCTGCAGCCACGATGCGATACCCGGGGCGGGCCACGAAGGCCTGGCGAATCTTGCGCCCCTCTGCGGTACGGATCGGGATGTTCTGCAGGTTCGGGTCCGACGAGGAGAGCCGCCCGGTGGCGGTCACCGCCTGGTGATAGCTGGTGTGCACGCGGCCGGTTTTCTTGTTCAACAGGCGCGGCAACTTGTCGGTATAGGTAGACTTCAGCTTGGCCAGGCCACGGTGCTGCATGATCACCTTGGGCAAGGGGTAGTCCAGCGCCAGCTCTTCCAGCACGGCCTCGGCGGTGGAAGGCGCGCCCTTGGGCGTTTTCTTGATGACCGGAATTTTCTGCTCTTCGAACAGAATCTGGCCCAGCTGCTTGGGGGACCCCAGGTTGAACTCGCGGCCCGCCAGCTCGAAGGCTTCACTTTCAAGCTCGCGAATACGCTGCTCCAGCTGCTGGCTCTGCTGGTGCAGGCGCTCGGCATCCAGCGCCACCCCGTTACGCTCGATCCGCGACAGCACCTTGATCAGCGGCAGCTCCAGATGATCGAGCACCTCGGCCAGGCGGCCTTCCTGCTCGACCTGCGGGCGCAGCGTCTGCTGCAGGCGCAGGGTAATGTCCACGTCTTCACAGGCGTAGGGCGCGGCCTGCTCCAGGGCTATCTGGTTGAAGGTGAGCTGCTTGGCGCCTTTCCCGGCAATCTCCTCGAAGGAGATGGTCTTTTCCCCCAGGTACTTGAGGGCCAGCGAATCCATGTCGTGGCGGGTCGCGGTGGAGTTGAGCACGTAGGACGCCAGCATGGTATCGGCAAACGGCCCCGTGACGTGAATATCCACGTTGGCCAATACGGAAATATCGTACTTGAGGTTTTGGCCGATCTTGGTTTTGCCGGGATCTTCCAGCAGCGGCTTGAGCGCCTCGAGAACGCTGCGGCGGTCGAGCTGGGCAGGCGCATCCAGATAGTCGTGGGCCAGCGGGATATAGGCCGCTTCACCGGGTTCAAGCGCCAGGCCGACCCCGACGATCTCGGCATCCATGTAGTTGAGGCTGGTGGTTTCCAGATCGAAGCAGAAGCGCTCGGCGCTGCGCAGCCGCTCAAGCCACGCGT
>NZ_LFGT01000005.1:357504-381314 GCF_002078115.1 Halomonas sp. BC2
CGTCCTTGCCCTCCAGCAGCTCCGCCAGCCACTGCTTGAACTCCATCTCCTTGTAGAGCGCCACCAGCGCTTCCCTATCCGGGTGAGCGATCTCCAGGTCGTCCAGCCCTACGGGCAGGTCGCAATCGACCTTGATGGTGGCCAGTTGATAGGAGAGAAACGCCTGTTCGCGGTGCTCTTCCAGTTTTTTGGGGAGCGTCTTGGCTCCTCGAAAGCCCAGCGTGGTGACCCGTTCCAGGTCGCCATAGATGGTCTCCAGCCCGCCCCCCATGCCTTGCAGCAGGCCAATGGCGGTTTTTTCTCCTACGCCGGGCACGCCAGGAATGTTGTCCACCTTGTCACCCATCAGCGCGAGGAAGTCGATGATCAGCGCGGGCGGCAGCCCAAATTTCTCCTCGACGCCAGCCTCATCCAGGGTCTCTTCCTTCATGGTATTGACCAGCGTGATATGGCGGTTCACCAGCTGGGCCATGTCCTTGTCGCCGGTGGAGATCACCGCGTCGCGCCCGGCCTGGGTGGCGTGATGCGCCAGCGTGCCGATGACATCGTCGGCTTCGACGCCTTCGATGCACAGCAGCGGCAGCCCCAGCGCTTTCACGCAGGCGTGTAGCGGTTCGATCTGGCTACGCAGGTCATCGGGCATCGGCGGGCGGTGGGACTTGTAATCGCTGTACATGTCGTCGCGAAACGTCTTGCCTGGCGCATCGAAGACCACCGCCATGGGGCTATCGGGGTAGTCCTTGATCAGCCGCTTGAGCATGTTCAGCACGCCTTTCACGGCGCCCGTGGGCTGGCCGTTGGAGTTCGTCAGCGGCGGCAGCGCGTGGAACGCACGGTAAAGGTACGAAGAGCCATCAACTAGCACGATAGGGGCACGGGCCATAACCAGATTCCATAGTCAGCAGAACAGTAAGAGCGTCTATTCTTCAATGATACGCGTTCGGCGGCGCGGCTGCAGAAAAGCACTGCGAAAGCGCCCCTTCACCGTTCACAGCGCTGCCAACTGACGCGCCAAGCCGCTACAATGACCGGCTTAGCAACCTGGGCGAGATTCTCATGGCTGTATTTACTCCGCTGAGCGACGCACAGGTCGCCGCGTTTCTGGAAAAATTCGATGTTGGCAGCCTGGTGTCCCTTCAGGGCGTGGCAGGCGGCACGGAAAACTCGACGTTTTTCGTGACCACCGAGCGCCGCGAGATGGTGCTCACGCTGTTCGAACAAGGCGAGCACGAAGAGCTGCCGTTCTTCGTCGAGCTGCTGGACTACCTGGATGAACACGGCCTACCCGTACCGGGCACCATTCATGACCGCGAAGGGGTGGCGCTGCACAGCCTGGCGGGCAAACCGGCCCTGCTGTTCCCGCGCTTGCCCGGCAAGCACCCCACTGCCCCCAACCTGGTCCAGTGCCAGGCGCTGGGCAGCGCGCTGGGGCGTATGCACAAGGTCTCGCAGCATTTTCCGGGGCATCGTCCTAACCCCCGCGATCTGTACTGGCTGCGCGCCGTGCATCACAAGGTGCTGACCTACATCAGCCCCGACGACCAGACCCTGATGAAAAACGAGGTCGATGATTTCGAGACCGCGTTCAGCCAGTATGGTGCGCTGCCCCAGGGGGCGCTGCACGGTGACCTGTTCCGTGACAACACCCTGTATGAAGGCGACCAGTTGGGCGGCATCATCGACTTCTACAATGGCTGCACCGGCGACCTGCTGTTCGACCTGGCCATCGTCATCAACGACTGGGCCTCCAACGAGGACGGCAGCCTGAACGCCGAGCGCTATCAGGCGATTTTAAGCGCCTACCAGGCACGCCGCCCACTGACCGACACCGAGCGGGCCCTGTGGCCCACCATGCTGCGCTTGACGGCGTTGCGCTACTGGCTGTCGCGCCTGCTGGTGGTATATGTGGACCCGCCTGCCCATGACCTTACCCCCCACGACCCCGAGCGTTTCCGCGTGATCCTCAAGGCACGCATCGCGCTGGGGGCACTCCCTATCCCGGAGGCTTCCTGATGAGTGACATGGCCGCAACCAGCAGCCCCGCCGTACGCGCCCGTCGTACCTGGAACATGGACCAGTGGGGCAGCGGTTACTTCGATGTCGATGACCACGGCCAGGCGCTGGTGCGCCCCCTGGGCAGCGATGCCGAAGGCCCTGCCCTGCCGATCAGCGCGCTGGTTCGCCAGCTGCAGCAGGCCGGCCTGCGCTTACCGGTGCTGGTACGCTTCAGCGACATTCTTCACGACCGCGTCGAGCAGCTGTGTGGCGCCTTCGACGCCGCCATGCAGGATGTGGCCTATGAAGGCGGCTACACGGCAGTGTACCCGATCAAGGTCAACCAGCAGCGCCGCGTGGTCGAAGAGATTCTGGCCACCTCGGAGCGTGGCAACGGTCGCGTGGGGCTGGAAGCGGGCAGCAAGCCCGAGCTGCTGGCCGTCCTGGCGCTCTCCGACGGCGGTTCGTCGCTGATCGTCTGCAACGGCTATAAAGACCGTGAATACGTGCGTCTGGCGCTGTTGGGCGAGAAGCTGGGCCACCGCGTCTATCTGGTGGTGGAAAAACTCTCCGAGCTGGATCTGATTCTGGAAGAAGCTCGGGAGCTGGACGTGACGCCGCGCATCGGCCTGCGCGCGCGCCTGGCCTCGGTAGGCAAGGGCAAGTGGCAGAACACCGGTGGCGAAAAGTCCAAGTTTGGCCTCACCGCCAGCCAGATCCTGGAAGTGGTGGACACCCTGCGCGCCCAGGACGCCCTGGCCAGCCTGCAGCTGGTGCACTTCCACCTGGGCTCCCAGATCGCCAACATCCGCGACATCCAGCGCGGCCTGCGCGAATGTGCGCGCTTCTACCAGAACCTGATGGCGCTGGGCGCCCTCATCGACACCGTGGACGTGGGTGGCGGCCTGGGGATCGACTACGAAGGCACCCGCTCGCGCAGCTACTGCTCGGCCAACTACTCCATGCAGGAGTACGCGCGCAACGTGGTCAGCGCCTTCGCTCAGCTGTGCCAGGAAGCCGACTTGCCACAGCCGCACCTGATCAGTGAATCCGGCCGCTCGTTGACCGCTCACCATGCGGTGCTGATCACCAACGTGATCGGTGAAGAGCGTATCGACCACACGCCGCCGGTGCGCAGCGTCACCGACGACCCCCAGGTGGATGAGCTGTGGCGCGTGCTGGACCAGCTGGCCGAACACCAGGAGCCCAGGGTGCTGGTCGAAGCCTGGCACGACCTGCTGCAAGCCGTCAGCGAGCTTCAGGATCGTTTCGTGCTGGGCTTGAGCAGCATCAGCGCCCGCGCCGAAGGCGAACGCCTCTACATGGCTGCCTGCGCGCGCCTGCGGGGCAAGCTCGATACCCGCAACCGTGCCCACCGGGAAATCATGGACGAGCTGGCCGAGAAACTGGCCGACAAGCTGTTCGTCAATTTCTCGCTGTTCCAGTCGGTGCCGGATGTCTGGGGGATCGAGCAGATCTTCCCAGTACTGCCACTCAGCGGGCTAGACAAGGCGCCCACTCGCCGCGCGGTGATTCAGGACATCACCTGTGACTCCGACGGCCGCATTGACAGCTACGTGGACGGCCAGGGCGTCGAGAGCACGCTACCGCTGCCGGAATGGGCCAACGATGACGAGCGCTGGCTGGGCTTTTTCCTGGTGGGTGCCTACCAGGAGATTCTCGGCGACCTGCACAACCTGTTCGGCGATACCGACTCGGTGGATGCCGCGCTGGGCGCCGACGGCGAGTGGGTACTCTCCAACCCCCAGGCAGGCGACACCGTGGCGGACGTGCTGGCCTACGTCAATTTCGATGCCCGCGTCCTGAAGCAGAAGCTGACCGAACAACTGGTGACCAGCGGCTTCTCGGCCGAAGAGCAGGCGCATTTTGCCGCCAGCCTGACCGAAGGGCTGGAAGGCTACACTTATCTGGAATAGCGATCTGGATTAGTGCTCTGAAGTAGTCCTCTGGCGTAACGCCCAGGAGCAAGGGGGCAGGAGCCCCCTTCTCGCCTGACATTTCAGCATAAAAAAGCCCCCGCTGCCCAGGGCAGCGGGGGCTTTTGACGCTCAGCCGATGGGGTCGTTTATTCGACCACGCTGGTGTTGATCTCCAGCCCGCCGGTGAGCGTGAAGCGCAGTGATGCGCCGCGAGTCAGCTCACCCACACCAGCAGGCGTGCCGGTCAGGATGACATCGCCGGGCTCCAGGGTGAAATGACGGCTCATTTCCGCGACCAGCGTCGGGATCGCAAAGATCATGTCCGAGCCTTCGCCGTGCTGGCGCTCCTCGCCGTCGATTTCCAGCGTGAAGGTCAGCGCGTTCCAGTTGGGCACGCGGCTCAACGGCAGGAACGGGGACAGCGGGCAAGCCCCATCAAAGGCCTTGGCGATTTCCCAAGGATGGCCTTTCTCTTTCAACGTGGTTTGCACATCGCGCAGCGTCAAATCCATCGCCAGGCCGATCCCGGCAATGGCACGCTCCGCTTCATCCTGAGTGGCGTGGGTCAGGGTTTCCCCTACCAGCAGCGCCAGCTCGACTTCATAATGCACTTCACCGCGTGAAAACGGCGGGTCCAGCGGCTTGGTCAAATCCACCACGCTGGTGGCCGGCTTGATGAACAGCAGCGGTTCACTGGGAACCGGGTTGTCCAGTTCCTTCGCGTGGTCGGCGTAGTTGCGGCCTACACACACGACTTTGCCCAGCGCGTGGGGAAACTCCTGGCCATCGGTAAACTGTGGAACAAAACGCATGGCGGGTATTCTCCTTCTCATTATGCGTGCCGCATTCGCAACGACAGGCGCACTAGTCTACCCCACCCTTGCGCTTGTTCCACAACCTTCCCGCTGCTTTTCTTGCACCCTGGCTTATGTTCCCAAAGCACGTAAACGTTTAAACGCCCGGCTGCCAAGGCTGGTCAGGCCCATGGGCCAGAAACGCTGGGCGCTGTTTGGGGGCGGCAAACGGCGCACCGCAGCGGTTGTCCGGCCGATTGAACACGAAAAAGACATTGCTGCGCGGGTCCGGCGACAGGTTCGCATTGGAAGCGTGCAGGGTGTTGCAATCGAACAGCAGCAAGCCCCCTGCTCGCCCCTTCGGCGCTTCGATGCCGTACTGGTCGACCATATGACGCAGTGCCTCCGGGCTGGGCACCCCGACCTCCTGGGCTTTCAACGAGCTTTTGTGGTTGTCCTCGGGTGTTTCACCAAGGCAGGGCACGAACGCTTTGTGCGACCCTGGAATCAGCATCAACGGGCCGTTGAACTCGTGGTTATCGGTGAGAATCAGCGACGCACTGACCGCATGCATGTTGGGCATACCGTCTTCGGCGTGCCAGGTCTCGAAATCCGAGTGCCAGTTGAACCCCTTGCCTGCAAAGCCGGGCTTGTAGTTGATGCGCGACTGATGCACGTAAGGGTCGTCACCGATGATCTGACGTGCCGCCCCTGCCAGCCGCTCGTCGTTGGCCAGCGCCCCCAGACGGGAAGAGAGATGGTGCACGGCGAACAGCGAACGAATCTCCTGGCTTTCCGGCTCGGTGATGCTGAACTCCCGCTCGCGGTAAGCATCATTGCTCATCAACGACTCGATTTCATCGCGAAGCGCATCCAGCTCGTCGCCATGGATCAGGTCTGGAATAAACAGATAGCCCTTGCGCTCGAACTCATCCAGCTGCGCCTGGCTAAGCGGCCCCGGCAGCGCACGCCCTTTGACCACGTCGTCACGGCGTGCCTGGGTCAATGATGCCGGCGCAGTGGCCAGCCGAGTAGGATAGAGGTCCACTCGCGTATTGCTGGCAGAAGGGGTATCTGCCATGTCGCTGTACTGCTTGTGGGCCGTCAGGTTTTTGAGAGGTGTATTGCCGACTGTCATCTAATCCACTCCTTGTATGATTAAATTTCAGTTAAAACGTGTCTCATTCAGAAACACAGTGCAGGGAGAAGCCTAGCCCAGGCATGACGGCTTGCAACCCTTGGGAACCCCGCGCATAACGTGCGTTATGACATTTTTTTCATGCTCATGGACACCCCGTTGAGGCCCACCGCAGCAACCACCCTGCGCACAGCGCACTACGGGCGAATTTCAATGTTTGATAAACATCGGCCCAAAAAAAGCGCCGCTCGAGGTAAGCGGCGCTGGTGGCGGGCGAGGGACGTGCGCTAACCCAGGCATATATGGCCGTAGATGAAATCCCGGTCGAAGCCCGTATTACGCGCCATCTCTTCCGGCTGCAGCAACTTGATGCTGCTACACGTCTTGCGGATCAGCTTCTTCTGCTCCAACGCGGTCATGCAGCGGCTGACGTGCACGCTGGTCATGCCCAGAAGCTCTCCTACGATGTCCTGGGTCACCGGAAAGGAGAATACGTTGCTGTTCAGCAGGCCTTTGAAATTGAATCGCGCATAGACTTCCAACAAGAAGTGCGCCACTCGCTCTTCTGACCGATGATGCGTACAACTTCGCAAACGCTCGATGGTAATATTGTCGTTGACCATGACATACGAGGTAATGGCCTTGCGAATTTCGTCGTTGGTTTTAAACAACGCATGCAAATCATCTACCGATACTTTTTCCAACTTGCAATGTGTCAGCGAGAGAATCACGATATCGTGACTTTCAAAAAAGCTTTCTCGCATTCCGATAATATCGCCCGGCATGAAGACGTTACAAATATCTTGCCCACGTGTAGAAGTGGCATGGGATAGACTTGCCCAGCCCTCTTTCACCACGAAGATATCGGCACGCCCCTCGCATAGCGAAAAGACTTTCTGGTTTCTCTTCAGCTCGACAGGTTTTTGTCGAACGTTGGTCAAGGCCTCGGTGACTCTGCCCCCAGCTCACCGTACAGCCCCAACACTTCACCAATACTTATACAACCACCCTCGGCCCCCAGGGGGCCCGGCAAACCATTGCGACTTCTATCTTCCACTAGATTATACTCTTCTGCAGTAACCTTATTCATCTCTACACTCCTTTGTAGTTAGACAAATGCTATACTCACCCGGAATTATTTATAATTTCTATACACTAAAAGGAAGATAACGCGACAAAAATATAGACAACTATAAACATACAAACAAGAAACTTTCATAGTTTGCGCTATCAAATACCCAAAAACCCAAAACTATTAACATTTGTTAAAAACATTACAAAAACTCAAGAAAACTAACAGTATGAAAACAACTCCCAATACAAACAGGCTGTCGCCATCACGATGATAAAGCTTAAAAAAACTGGCTAATAAAAAACCAAACCCCCTCTCCCCACTCCTTTCAACCCTTTACCCAAACATATACCCGCCTCTCAAACAGCCATTTAAAGCAGAAGGCCCAACTCTCCCAAGTTAACAAAAAATCAATTCCATAAGGCATTAAAGCAACCGACCAACTAGCAAAACAACAAAAGACAAGAAGCGAAGCAACTTCAATAAATCGCTTTAATGCAGAGAAAGGAGCTTTCGATGTCACACTATTGCCACATAGCCCTCTTAAGGTTAACAGTGATATATGTTACCCAAAACCCCGTACCAGGAGCGCCGCCATGAGCCATACAGCTCAGCCAGACCTGATGCATACGCTGCAAGAAGCAGCCCGGCTGGCTGGAAAAATTCTCACTGAGGGGTATCACAAAGCGGGGGGTATCGACTTCGAACGCAAGGGAAGCTCGGACTTCGTCACCCATTACGATCAGGCAGCTGAACACGCCATTATCGATACCATTCAGCGTGCGCATCCAGAGGTGGGATTTCTTGGCGAGGAAACGGGCGTTACGCCGTCTCGCAGTAGCGACCTTACCGTCATCATCGACCCGCTCGACGGCACTAATAACTTCCTGCACCGGGTGCCTCATTTTTCGGTTTCTATCGCGGTGCGCCAAGGCGCAACGCTCACGCAGGGTCTGGTCTATCATCCCTTACTGGACGAAATGCTCTGGGCCGTGCGAGGCCAAGGAGCCTACCAAGGGTCAAGACGATTACCCATCTTATCGGCCCGCCCCCTCAACGAGATGCTGGTTGGCACTTGCTTGCCTTACCATCATAAAGGCGACTGTATGACGAGCCAACGCCAGCTCTCGGCGCTGATGCCCCATGTGGCAGGCATTCGCAGCCCCGGCTCTGCGGCATTGGAAATTGCCTATGCCGGCATGGGCAGGTTTGACGCCTTCTGGTCTCAAGGTGCGGAGCTAGAGCTTTGGGATATTGCAGCGGGTATTGTCATCGCACGTGAGGCTGGGTGCCAGGTTAGCGACCTTGCTGGCCACGATGCCCCCACCGAGTGGAACAGCTTGCTGATCGCCCACCCCGAACGACATGGCATACTCAGGAGCCTGCTCAATGAGTGACTGGGTTCAAAATATTTGGAGGAGCTTTCCCGGTAAGAGTGTGCCAAAGATATCGCTAAAATTGGCTGGCGATGAGCAAGCAGCAATCCCATACGAGACACATACGAAAAAGCCGCCCCGAAGGGCGGCTTGATCTTGTTCTCTAACGCTTTGCTTTAAACCACTTTTAGTGGTGCCGACACCAGGAGTCGAACCCGGGACCTACTGATTACAAGTCAGTTGCTCTACCAACTGAGCTATGTCGGCGCGTCGCGTTTTCTTGAGAATTTGATTGAGTTGCCGTTAAGCTAGCCAATCAACAAGAAATCTTGTTGGCAATGGCTGGGGTACCAGGATTCGAACCTGGGAATGCCGATACCAAAAACCGGTGCCTTACCACTTGGCGATACCCCAACGTTGTGGTGGCCAGAGACGGAATCGAACCGCCGACACGGGGATTTTCAATCCCCTGCTCTACCAACTGAGCTATCTGGCCCTTGCCAACGGTGCGTATTAAACCAAAAGCTTCTGTTTTCGTCAACACCTTTGTGAAACTTTCTTTCTCGTCACATGCTTAGGGCACATTGGGCCGCGTGAGCCACGGCCACGCCTGCGCCCTTTGCGGGTAACGGCGGAGCCCTGGCGGGGGCTTATGCCTGGCTGGGGGGCACGTACCCTTCGGCCTGGTCGGTGGCTTCGTTGTCCAGGAAGCGTTCCATCTGCTCCATCAGGTAGGCGCGTGCTTCGGGGTCGAGCATGTTCAAGTGCTTTTCATTGATCAGGCGGGTTTGCAGGGCCTGCCACTCTTGCCAGGCGGGCTGTGACACCGTGGCCTGTATTTCCTGGCCCTGCTTGCCGGGCAGCGGCGGGAAAGGTAGCGCGGGCAGCTCTTTTTGGTACTTGCGGCAAAAAACGGTGTTGCTCATGGAATAGCTCCTGGGCGGATGCCTAATGAAAATCGTGCCAGTCGTCAGCGCGCTGGGCCCGGTGCCGGGTCGAGGTCAAACGGCGCCAGCTGGCTCAGCAGCGATTTGACGGGTGCCGCCAAGCCTAACGCAGGTGGCTGGTGAACGTCATACCATAGGCCATTTTCGCGCACTCCGGCGAGCCGTTCACAGCTCACTGGCTGCGGAGTGATCAAAAGCTTGAAGTGGCTGAAGGTATGCGTAAAGGCGGGCAGCGGCGCCAGGCGCCGGGCGGCGACGACATTATCCTCCAGCCAGTGGTTCAGCTCGCCGTGGCGCTCAAACTGCGGCAGGCTCCAGAGCCCGCCCCACAGGCCGCTGGGCGGGCGTTGTTCCAGCCACACGCGCCCCTGGGGGTCCTGCAGCATCAGCATGAGGGTTTCACGGGTGGGGGTAACTTTTTTGGGCTTCGATTCCGGGAAGCGCTGCGGCTCGCCCTGGGCGCAGGCGCGGCAGACGTCGTTGAACGGGCAGATGGGGCATTCGGGCTTGCTGCGTTTGCACAGCGTGGCGCCAAAATCCATCACCGCCTGGGTGTAGTCGGCCAACCGCGTGGTGGGGGTGAAGTACTCGGCCAGTGCCCACAGTGCGCGCTCTACCGCAGGCTGGCCGGGCCAGCCCGCCACGGCGTGCAGCCGTGTCAGCGAACGCTTGACGTTGCCATCCAGAATGGCGGCCTGCTGGCCGGTGCTTTGGGCAATGATCGCCCCGGCAGTGGAACGGCCGATGCCGGGCAGCGTCATCAGCATATCGACGCTCTGGGTGGGCAGCTCGCCGCCATGCTCGGCCAGCGCCAGCTGGGCCGCCTTGTGCAGGTTGCGCGCGCGGGCGTAGTAGCCCAGCCCTGTCCAGAGGTGCAGCACTTCATCCTGAGGGGCGCAGGCCAGGGCCTCCAGCGTGGGGAAGCGCTCCATGAAACGTTCGAAGTAAGGGATTACCGTGGCCACCTGGGTTTGCTGCAGCATGATTTCCGACACCCAGACGCGGTAGGCGCTGCGGGGTGACTGCCAGGGCAGGTCGTGGCGGCCATACTGGTCGAACCAGCGCAGTAGACGGTGTTGAAACTCATCGGCCGCCAGGCACGGCGTAGGCATCTCGGCCATGGTCACTCCTGAAGTGCTTGCCATGAAAAAAGCGCCGGCGGTAAGGCCGGCGCATGCAGGGGGCGGTGCCTCCTTCTCTAATAAGAAGGCAGGCGTATCAATTGAACAGGCGGCGAATACCTTCGCGCAGCTCCTGGCCCGCGCCCTCGCCCAGGCGTTCGTCGATGCGCTCGATGGTGGTGCCCAGGCGCTCTTCGAGCTCTTCTTCCAGACGGCCGCCCGCTTCAGTGCGCAGCAGATCCACCACGCTGGCCTGGAACGCGGTGCGATCGAAGCGGCACCATTCGGCTTTATCATCCCCCAGGCGGCCTTCACAGCGGATGGGCAGCGGCAGCTGCTCCAGGCGCGGGTTCACCTGGCAGGCGGCGTCGGCGGTATCGACCAGCCGCGCACTGGCCAGCGTCATGAAGTCCCGAGAGGTCAGGTTGAGTTCGCCTTCGCCTTGCACTTCGATACCCGGCAGGGTGATCGACAAGTCATCGCTGTGCACGACGCCGTTGCGTACCAGGAACGTAGCGTCGAAGCGCTCGAAGCGCGTATCGGGATGCCACTCTCGGGTGGTGCCCTGGCCTTCCAACAGCGCCGCCAGCTCGCACATCTCACGGGAGATATTGGTACGCAGGATAGCGCCTTCGTTCAGCTGGGCATCCAGCTCGCCGTTGAGGTTGCTGAGCAGCACCTGACGGCTGTTGCCTTGGGTCGTCAAGCTGCCTTCCAGATTGAAGCGGCCGCGCAGCGGGGCCTCTTCGTCACTGAAGGTTTCGATCAACGGGGCCACTTGCACATTGCTGATGCGCGGCGCGAATTGCCAGGTCATCACGCTGTCGGTGGCGTCCAGCGCGCCGGTGGCATTGAGTTCGCCGCCATAGAAACGCGATTCGAAGCCGGTCAGGCGATGGTTGCCCTCGTCACCGCGCAGCGCCAGCTGGGTGTCGTTGAAGGTCATGCCCGCCAGCTGCAGCTCGCCGACGCTGAGGTCACCCTGCAGGGTCAGGCCGCTGAGCCACTCCTGGGGCAGCAGGGCTTCTTCGGTCTGGGCAAAGGCGCTGCGCAGCAGGCCTCGGCTGGCTTGCTCGGGGGCGGCAGGCCGCGGCAGGTAGTGGTCCAGGTTGAGCTGGTCACCGTCCAGATTGAAGCTCAATTGGCTGCCATCCAGAGCAGCACGCACGTCGCCGGTAAAGGTGCTGTCATCGATGACCAACGAGAGGCGTGGCAAGGCGATGCGCGAGAGATCACCTTCGACCGGGCTGGTCAGGGCCACGTCGCTCAGCGCCGCTTCGCTGGTGGTATTGAGCGTTGCGCCAGTGCGCGAGATCCAGGGCCGCAGGGTAAAGGGGGCTGCGGTGAGCTGGCCACTGTACTGGGGCGCTTCCAGCAGCTGTTCGAGGTTGAGGTGGCCGCTGACCCGCAGGCCATCCGGCCCGGTCAGTTGCAGGTCCTTCAACTGGGCAGTCTGAGCGGCCAGGTCGCCTTCCAGGCCGAACGCCAGTGAAAGGGCCAGGCTTCCCTGCCAGTTGTCGGCATGGCGCAGGCCGGCATCCAGTACGCCTTGGCGAATGCTGAGCTGCTGCTCGCCCATACGCGCCACGATTTCAGCCGCTTTCAGGCTGAACTGCTGGGGCTCGCTGTTGGCGCCTGGGCGGGTTTGCGTGGTGAGCTGGGTATTCTCCAGGGTGATCTGCTCATCCTGCAGGCCAAGGCGCAGGCGAGTTTCCAGGTTGACCTCACTGGTCATGTCCGGCGTGCGCTCCAGCACTTCGGCATCCAGGCGGTTGTGCCGGGAGAGCGTGAACATAGCCTTGAGCGGGAAGGAGCGCACCGGGTTGACGTTGGTGCCCGAAATATTCAGCGGCTGTACCCGCCACAGGGCCTGGCTCTGTTCGTCGCGGTAGCGAATATCCGCCCCTTTGACTTCCACGCTGGCGATGTTCAGCACCACCGAGAGGTTGCCTGCATCGGCATTGGGGCCTGCGCTTGCCGGTGCCAGCACGGTTTCGGCGGACTCGTTGCTGTGTTCGGAGAGGCGCTCCAGCAGCGGCTCCCAATTGCCCTCGCCTTCGGCGTTTTTCACCAGGTTCAGGCGCATGCCGTCGAGCGTCAGGCCATCCACGGCGATTTCACCCCGTAGCAGCGGCGCGAAGGCCACGCTCACCTCGGCCCGGTTGATCGCCGCGAAAGCAGACTCGTCCACCGACTGTTCGGGCAGCCAGGCACGGGCCTGCTCGACGCTGACACCGATACGCGGGTAGAACGACCAGCTGATCGGGCCTTCCAGCGCCAGATTGAGCCCTGTCTGCTCTTCCACCACGGCGGTCAGCCGAGGCTTGAAGTCTTCCGGGTCCAGAAAGGTGGTGACGTAGACCACGGCAGCGACGGCGGCAATGGCAAGAATGCCGATGGCCGCCAGTAAAATACGGAGTAGCTGTTTCATTAACCTTTCCCTTGGGGGTCTAGCTCTACAAAATCACTGGTGGCCGGGAGGCCCGGTTCCGTTGGCTCGGCATCGGCGATAGGCCGATAGCCCAATTTGGATAGCAGCACGCGGTCGGCCAGCGGCAGCGTGGTGGTGGCAATACGCAGTACACGGCCCTCTTCCTTGGCCTGCTCGCCCATCAGCGCCATCAGCCGTGAGCCCACGCCCCGCCGCCGCGTGGTCTTGCGCACGCACAGCTCGGATAGCCACCAGGCGCGGTCATCGCCCTCCTGCACCGCCACGGCTCCCAGCAGGCGGTCGTTGAACAGGGCGCAGGCAAACACGTGCTGCCCTTGTAAATGCTGCTCTATGAAGGGTAAAACCCTGGTGGTCGGCATGCGCTCTTGCGGTGCGTCTTCATAGATACGCACGAGGTCGATACGCACTTGCTCATCGGCGTCCCATCGGGCCTGGTCGACGTATTGCAGTGTCACCGGCATGGTGAAATCCTCGTTGCCAATGCAGCCAGGCTGCTGTTTGAGCGCCGCAATGGGCGGCGACATTTCACGCATTGTAGCGGATGGGGGGGCCGATTCTCTATAATGCTTGTTTTGGCCGCAGCCGCCGCCCGCCGATTATTCCTCAGAGTGCGCCTCGGCGCAGGAGATGCAACATGTCAGCGCGTATTGCCACGGTTAGCCGTGACACCAACGAAACGCAGATCACGGTCAGCGTCAACCTTGATGGTGAAGGCCATCTTCGCTGCCACACGGGCGTTCCGTTTTTGGACCATATGCTTGACCAGGTGGCTCGGCACGGAATGGTCGACCTCGATATCGACGCCAAGGGCGACCTGCATATCGACGACCATCACACCGTCGAAGACCTGGGCATCACCCTGGGCCAAGCCTTTCATGAGGCGATTGGCGACAAGCGCGGCATTTACCGTTACGGCCACGCCTACGTGCCGCTGGACGAAGCGCTCTCACGGGTGGTCATCGATTTCTCCGGGCGTCCCGGCCTCTTCATGAACGTGGAATTTACCCGCGATACCATCGGCAGCATGGACACCCAGCTGTTCTGGGAATTCTTCCAGGGCTTCGTGAACCATGCGCGGGTGACGCTGCACATCGACAACATCAAGGGCTTCAACGCCCACCATCAGGCAGAAACCATCTTCAAGGCCTTTGGCCGCGCCCTGCGCATGGCCGTGTCGGAAGACCCCCGCATGGCCGGGCAGATGCCCTCCACCAAAGGGTGCCTGTAATGCCTAACGCAGCGATCAGCCATCGCTCGATGACCTCGACAAGGAGCGCTTCATGACCATTGCCGTGATTGATTATGGAATGGGCAACCTGCACTCGGTCGCCAAGGCGCTCGAACACGTCACCCATGAGAACGTGATCATTACCCGTGATCCCCGGCGCATTCTGGGCGCGACCCGCGTGGTGCTACCTGGCCAGGGGGCCATCCGCGACTGCGTGGGCGAGTTGGAGCGTACCGAGCTGCGCGGGCTGGTGGAGGAGATTCTGACCCGCCAGGCCAAGCCGCTGCTGGGTATCTGCGTGGGTCAGCAAATGCTGATGGAGCGCAGCGAAGAGAATGGCGGCGTGGACTGCCTGGGCTTCTTCCAGGGCAGCGTCGACCGCTTCCCGGCGGATATGCGCGATGCCCAGGAGCAGCGTTTGAAAGTGCCGCACATGGGCTGGAACCTGGTCGCCCAGCATCATGACCACCCGCTGTGGGCCGGCATCGATGACCGCGAACACTTCTATTTCGTGCACAGCTACTACGTGAATGCCGCCGACGATGCCCAGGTATTCGGCACGACGGACTACGGTCGCGTCAGCGCCCACGTGGCGATTGGCCGCGATGCCACCTTCGCGGTGCAGTTTCACCCGGAAAAAAGCTCCCGCGCAGGCCTTCGCCTGCTGGAAAATTTTGTCACCTGGACGCCCTGAGAGGTTTCACTATGTTGGTAATTCCCGCGATTGATCTCAAAGACGGCCAGTGTGTGCGCTTGAAGCAGGGCCGCATGGACGAAGCCACTTCCTACGGCGACGACCCGGTGGCCATGGCCGCGCGCTGGGTAGACGCCGGTGCGCGTCGCTTGCATCTGGTGGACCTGAACGGCGCTTTCGAAGGCAAACCGGTCAATGGCGACGCGGTGACGGCCATTGCCCGCGCCTACCCGAACCTGCCCATTCAGATCGGCGGTGGCATCCGCTCGGCGGACACCATCGAGCACTACCTGAACGCCGGGGTCTCTTACGTGATCATCGGTACCAAGGCGGTCAAGGAGCCGGAATTCGTCGGTGAAATGTGCCGCGCCTTCCCGGGCCACATCATCGTGGGCCTGGATGCCAAGGATGGCTTCGTGGCCACCGACGGCTGGGCTGAGGTATCCACCGTGAAGGCCACCGAGCTTGCCAAGCGCTTCGCCAACGATGGCGTCTCCAGCATCGTCTACACCGACATCGCCCGCGATGGCATGATGCAGGGCGTGAACGTGGAAGCCACCGCGGCGTTGGCCCGCGAAGGCGGCCTGCCGGTGATCGCCTCGGGCGGCGTCACCAACCTGGATGACATTCGCGCGCTGTGCGACGTGGCCGACAGCGGCATTCTGGGGGCGATTACCGGACGCGCCATCTACGAAGGCAGCCTGGATGTCGCCGAGGCCCAGCGCCTGAGCGACGAGCTGAGCGGAGGCCGTGCATGAGCCTGGCCAAGCGCATTATTCCCTGCCTGGACGTCGATGCCGGGCGCGTGGTGAAGGGCGTGAACTTCGTCGGCATCCGCGATGCCGGTGACCCGGTGGAGATCGCCCAGCGCTACAACCAGCAAGGCGCCGACGAAATCACCTTCCTCGACATCACCGCCAGCCACGAAGACCGCGCCACCACCGTGGACATGGTCGAGCGGATCGCTGGCGAGGTGTTCATCCCGCTGACCGTGGGGGGCGGCATTCGCACCTGCGACGATATTCGCACCATGCTCAACGCGGGTGCCGACAAGGTGTCGATCAACACCGCCGCCGTGACCAACCCGGAGTTCGTGCGGGAAGCCGCCGACCGGTTTGGCAGCCAGTGCATCGTGGTGGCCATCGACGCCAAGAAGGTTTCTCAGGAGGGCGAACCCGACCGCTGGGAAATCTTCACCCACGGGGGGCGCCGCCCGACAGGCCTGGATGCCGTCGAGTGGGCCAGGAAAATGGTCGAGTTCGGCGCAGGCGAGCTACTGCTGACCAGCATGGACCGCGACGGCACCAAAATCGGGTTCGACCTGGGCGTGACCCACGCCATTTCCGAGGCCGTCAGCGTGCCGGTGATTGCCTCGGGCGGCGTCGGCAACCTGGACCATCTGGTGGACGGCGTATTGAAAGGCGGTGCGGATGCGGTATTGGCCGCCAGCATTTTCCATTTTGGCGAGCACACGATTCCCGAGGCCAAGCGTTACATGGCCGAACGTGGCATCGAGATGCGCCTTTAGGAGAGTGACATGCCCCGTGCCTGCACCTGGTTAGGTGGCCTGGCAATGCTTTGGCTGAGCGCATCTGCCGCGGCCTTTTCTATGCCTGACTGGCCACCGGCCTTCGAACTGGACCACACGCTGGTGCAAACCAGCCTGTTGACTCGACACTTCAGCCCCGACCCGGAGCACACCAACCAGCAGGATCTGGTGAGTGTCGAGTTGCACAACCCTGACCGCTGGCTGGCGGGTGCCGCCTGGTTCAAGAACTCCTTCGACCAGCCCACCTGGTACTTCTACGCTGGGCGGGAGTTTCCGCTGGGGCAGCTGGGCGACAACATCAACGTGCGCGCCAAACTCACCGGCGGGCTGCTGCGGGGCTACAAGGATGAGTTCCGCGACAAGATTCCCTTCAACCGCTACGAAATCGCCCCCGCCCTTCTGCCCAGCGTGGGCATTCAATGGGGGCGCGTCGAGTCGGACCTGATCGTGTTCGGCACAGCGGGCATGATGATCACGGCGGGCGTCCGTTTTTAAAGCCGTTCGTTCGCAAGACCCAAGGGCGGCTACTCGTCGCCCTCTTCCAGCGAAAGCCCCAGGTTGCTGATGCCGTTGTTGCGCCCCAGTAGGCGAATCTCTTTTAGCGCCGCTTTGGTGAGCGGCTCGCTGACGGCTTCCAGCACCGCATCCTGAAAGTCGTTTTCATCAGCCATCAGCGGGTGGTCGCGGATGATCAGCGCCAGCGCCTGTGCATCCACCTCTCCCTCGGTCAGCTCGATGAATGCCCGCACTCCTGCCCGGGAAGTGCGGCTCACGTCCAGCACCGCTTCCGGCGACTCACCTTGCAAGGTATCCAGCAGCGCCGAGATCGAGACCACTGCGTCCAGCGCGCGGCGCGCCCCGAAACTGTCATCGTTGGCCGGTGGCTCGCACTCCGCCAGCTTTTCCGCCTGACGGGCAAAGTCGATACTGGCATTGGGCACGCTCAAGCGCTCCCACACCAGACTCAGCACGGTACGCAGGGTATGCCCATCACCGTGGCCTGTGGTTTGCTCGTAGAGGGCGTAGTTGGGTAGCAGCCGCTCGCACAAGGCCGCCATGAAGGCTTGCTGGGCGGGCAGCGGCAGCAGTTGCAGACGCTGATAGAATCCTGTGGGTTTTGCCACCATGCTGATGTCCTGGGTCACTGTGTTGATGAAGAGGATATTGATGAAACGGTATTGGTGAAGTGGACGCGATACGTTATCGTCCCACACTCGCGGCGGGCAAGCTCCGCCGCGCTTGATGTGTGCGGCCGGCGAGGAGATTACCATGCATATTCATCTGCTACAGCACGGCCCTGACCATGGACCCGCTCGCCTGCAAGACTGGCTGGAGAGCATGGGCCATAGTTACACCGTTTTTCATCTATACGCAGGGGAACTGACCCCGCGCCCTGGCGAGTGCGACGCGCTCATCGTGCTGAGCGGCCCCGACGCGCTGTTCAGCGCCCCGCCTGCCTGGCAAAAGGCAGAGCGCAAGCTCATCCACCGCTACCTCGATGGCCAAAAACCCGTCATGGGCATTGGCCTAGGGGCGCTATGGATCGCTGAAGCCCTGGGCGCCGTCATCGCCCCCGGCACCTACCCCGAAACGGGCTGGCACCCTGTCACCCTGGCGCCAGAGAGCACCTTTGACCTGCCCGAGCAGTTCGATGCCTTCATGTGGCATCGCCTAGTATTTAGCCTGCCTGACGGCGCGCTGCCCCTGGGCGGCAGTGCGGCGGCGCCGCTCCAAGGGTTCAGTTGGGATGCTGGTCGCGTGGTGGCGCTGTTATGCCATCTCGAAATGACCCAGGCCAGCGCGGCTTCCTTGCTGAATGCCGAGGCGCTCCCCACGGCCAGGAGCCCTTCCGCCGGGCGCTTCCTGCAAACCGGCGAGCAGATACAGGCAGACCCCAAGCGCTTTCAGCGTCTGGCGCCGCTGCTGGACCGGGTCATGACCCAGTGGCTCAAAAGCCTCTGATGCGTATCGGCCGCCGCTAGGCACTCCACTGCCGAGCGGCGGCCAGGCAGCTTTCCCAGTCCCCCACGTGCAGCTCGGGCGGCCGGTGGCTCTGCTGTTTCTCCAGGTGGTAACGATAGAGCGGGTCGTAATACTCGGTGAGCAGCGGGGCCAGCCACGCCTCGTGAGCCTGGACGTCGCCCGCCTCGTGGGCACGAAACGCCATGGCCTGCAGCCGCTGCAAGCGCTGTAGCCGTGCATGCCCCAGCCGCTTGGCCAGCCGTTCCAGGGCGCTTGCGAGCTGTCGCTGCATGCGCTGACGCCCCTCATCGGGGCCAAAGCGGGCCGTATAGCCTCTCTCCAGCGCTTCGATATAGTCCCGGCGCAGCTGGTCCAACCGCCAGTCCAGCGGCATTTCAATGCGGATGCGCGGCGCTTGTTGCAGTGCCTGCCATAGCGGCAGCGGGATATTGGCATTGCCGATCTGCCGTGACTCGTCCTCCATCACCAGCTTGCCTGGCTGGCCAATCAGCCGCTGGGCCAGCGCATGCTCAAAATCGATCTGCGTGGCGGGCTCCTCCGGCTGACGCCCAAACGCGGACCCCTTGTGTTGGGCGCACGCCTCCAGGTCGATGCCATTGGGCAACTGGTTGATCAACGGCGTCTTGGCGCAGCCCGTCAGGCCAGACACCACCAGCAGCGGCTGGTGGGCGGCCTCGTCGATGCGCTGGCAGAGCTTGTGCCGCAGGGCTTTCCAGCCACCTTCGATGCGGGGCTGCAGCAGGCCCGCCTCGGCCAGCCACTGCTGACTGATTTGGGAGCGCAATCCGCCACGGTAGCAGTAGATCAGTGCATCCGGATAACGCGCCAGGTGAGCCTGCCAGGCCAGCACTCGGGACTGCTTCACCGCACCGCTGACCAGCCGTTCACCCAGCGCAATCGCCGCCTGCTGGCCCTGCTGTTTATAGGCAATGCCAACCTGGCGGCGCTCTTCATCGTCCATCAGCGGCAGGTTCACCGCTCCCGGCAGGCTGCCCTGGGCGAACTCCACCGGCGCACGCACATCGATCAAGGGCGTATTACGCGCCACCAGCTCCAAAGAAGCAGGCAGCGTGGGCAGCGTCATCCGACCACCTGGATCACGGCGTTGCCCTTGGCAGGCTGCATCTCGCCAAACGGTTCCAGCGTGACGCCGTGCTCGCGACCAATGCGCTCCACGTCGTCCTGCCAGGCGGGATCGACACTCAGCAGCAGCCCTCCCGAGGTTTGCGGGTCGCATAGCCACTGCCAGTGGGCTTCGTCCATGGCGGGCAGGGCGCTGCCCAGCGCCTGCTGATTGCGCTGGGTGCCACCGGGAACGGCTCCCTGGCGGCGGTAGCCTTCGGCCTCGGCCAGGCGCGGCAAGCGGCGAAAGTCCACGTGGGCCTTCACGCCACTGGCGCTGCACATTTCCGCCAGATGACCTGCCAACCCAAAGCCGGTCACGTCGGTCATGGCATTCACTCCTTTGACACCGGCCAACGCGACGCCAATGGTGTTGGGCTTGAGCATGGTTTCACGGGCAAGCCCCTGGTGCCCTGCTTCCAGCAGGCCGCGCTTTTCAGCGGTGGTCAACAGCCCCACGCCCAGCGGCTTGGTGAGATACAGCAGGTCACCGGGCTTGGCCTGGCTATTGAGCTTTAGCTGGTCAAGTGACACCAAGCCATTGACGGCCAGGCCAAAGATCGGCTCTGGAGCATCGATGGAGTGCCCGCCCGCCAGCGCAATGCCCAATTCGCGGCATACCGCCTGCGCTCCGGCCACGACGTCTCCGGCTATTTCGGGCGCGAGCTTGTCGAGTGGCCAGCCCAGAATGCCCAGCGCCATCACTGGCGTGCCACCCATGGCGTAGACATCACTGATGGCGTTGGTGGCCGCAATGCGTCCAAAATCGAAGGGGTCATCGACGATGGGCATGAAGAAATCGGTGGTGGCAACCATGCCCCGCCCATCGCCCAGGTCGTACACCGCGGCATCTTCACGCCCCTGGTTGCCCACGATCAGGCGCTGATGCCCCGCCGCGGGGCCCGCCTTGGCCAGAATGCCGTCCAGCACGTCTGGGGCAATCTTGCAGCCGCAGCCTGCTCCATGGCTGTACTGGGTCAATCGAATCGAACTCATGGTGACTCTCCTTTGCTGTGCTCGGGGCTGGCGTTTCTGCTATCCAGCATAGTCCATGTCACAACGCCTCAAGGGCATCGCTAAGCTTGTCGACCGGGATGACCTCCATACCCTTGGGCGACTGCTTTGGCGCATTGGCGCGCGGCACGATGGCGCGCAAGAAGCCATGCTTGGCTGCCTCGGTAATACGTTCCTGCCCGCTTGGCACGGGGCGAATCTCGCCGGAAAGCCCCACTTCGCCAAACACGACCAGCTCCTTGGGCAGCGCACGGTTTTGCAGGCTCGACACTACCGCCAGCAGCACCGCCAGGTCAGCACTGGTTTCCAGCACCTTGACCCCGCCCACCACGTTCAAGAACACGTCCTGGTCACCGGTGAACAGCCCACCATGCCGGTTCAATACCGCCAGCAGCATGGCCAGGCGGTTCTGATCGACCCCAACGGCGACCCGGCGCGGGTTCCCCAGGGCTGACTCATCGACCAGAGCCTGCACTTCCACCAGTATCGGCCGCGTGCCTTCCCATACCACCATCACAAGGCTGCCGGGAGCCTGCTCTTCCTGGCGCGACAGGAAAATGGCACTGGGGTTTTTCACTTCCTTCAAGCCCTGCTCCAGCATGGCGAACACGCCCAGCTCATTCACCGCGCCGAAGCGGTTCTTCTGGCCACGCAGGGTGCGAAAACGCGAGTCCGCCCCGCCCTCCAGCAGCAGCGAGGCATCGATCATGTGCTCGAGCACCTTGGGGCCTGCCAGGGTGCCATCCTTGGTGACATGCCCCACCAGCAGCAGGACGGTGTTCGTCTGCTTGGCAAAACGGGTCAGCGCTGCGGCAGACTCGCGCACCTGCGCCACGCCACCGGGCGCCGAGCTGATATCCTCCAGGTGCATGGTCTGAATAGAGTCGATGACCAGAATCTCGGGCTTTTCACGCTCGGCAACGGCCAGAATGGTCTCGACGCTGGTTTCCGCCAACATTTTCAAGCCGTTGGTGGGAAGTTGCAGGCGATGCGCTCGCATGGCGACCTGGGAAAGCGATTCCTCGCCGGTCACATAGAGGATGCGGCGTTGCTGAGCAAGCTTGCAGGCCGTTTGCAGTAGCAGCGTCGACTTGCCTGCCCCAGGGTTCCCACCCAGCAGCACGGCCGAGCCCGGTACCAGACCGCCTCCCAATACACGGTCGAACTCGGCAAAGGTGGAGGTCAACCGTGGCACTTCGCTGAGGTCGACGTTACTGAGGTCCACGACTTCCTTCGAGAGGTTGCCTGCATAGCCAGCGCGTCCGGTCGCCGTCGTTCCGCTGCCAGGCCGCGCACTGGTCAACCGGATCTCACTGAGCGTATTCCACTCCTGACAGCTGGTGCACTGCCCCTGCCACTTGCGATACTCGGCACCACACTCGGTACACACAAAGGCGCTCTTTGCTTTTGCCACCGCTAGCCGCTCCTGTCTCGCATGACTGTACTTGCCACTGTTGTTACAACGGTTGTTGCAACAGTTGTTGCGACGGTCGTTACGACGGTTGTAACGACCGTCATTGCTACTGTTTCACCACCGCCAGACATACAAAAGGCGGCCAATGGCCGCCTTGATGCGATGCGCTCAGCGATTACTGGCGACGCAGTTGCAGCATCTCGCCGTTTTCAAAGCGACGACGCTCCGGGTCGATCAGCTCGAGCGTACGCTCGTCGATCCGCTGGAAGTAGTAGATCTGGCCGTCACCGTCCGGTGTCAGTTCGTAGACCGTCGCGTCGGGGTCGGCAGGCGTACCCGTCAGCACTTCCCAGTTACCGGCGTAGTTTTCATCGGGCGGTGTCTGGGGGTGGTTGCGGTAAGTCGCATTCAAGGTAAAGGTACGCTCTTCCGGAGCGGCCATTTCTTCACCCTGCATGGTCACATCCAGGTCAATGCCGTCACAGTTACGGCAGGGCAGAGTACCCTGATAGTTAGCCTGTGAGGCGCTCATGCCTGCGTCGTCGCGCTGATCCGTCGGGCCAGCTGCGCAGCCCGCCAGCAGTGCCAACATAGCCGAACCGGCTAGCAAACTCCTGAATTGCATTGCGTGTCTCCTTATGGTGTTGGACATACATTTCTTTCGCGCGCTTATGACAGCATAACCGCTACAAGGTGCGACGCCCACCCCTTCACAGGAGAAGTATGGGCCGAATCGCGGCCAATGGGAATGCTTGCGCTCTTGCGGCCATCAGGCGACCATGGGGATATTCACATCCGCACAATCAGGTTACCCCCATGAGCCAATACTGGAGCCCTGCCGTCAGGGATCTTACCCCGTATATTCCCGGCGAGCAGCCCCGCGAGCGCGTGATCAAGCTCAACACCAACGAGAACCCCTACCCCCCGGCCCCTGGTGTCAGCCAGGCGCTGGCCCAATACCCTACCGATCATTTACGACTCTACCCCGACCCTACCTCTCTGGCGCTGCGTGAAACCCTGGCCAGCCGCTACGGCGTCAGCGTCGCGGAAACCTTCGTGGGCAACGGCTCCGATGAAGTCCTGGCCTTCGCATTTCAGGCGTTTTTTTGCCAAGGGGCACCTCTCGATGTACCCAGCATCACCTACAGCTTCTACCCAGTGTATGCCAATCTTTACGGCGTAGAGCTGCGCAAGCATCCCTTGAATGCCCAGTGGGAAGTGGATATGGATGCGTTGGCCAGCGCGAGTGAGCGAAGCGGCGTTATCTTTGCCAACCCCAACGCCCCCACGGGCCATGCTCACCCGCTGGAAGCTATCGAGGCGCTTCTGCAGAAAGTCACCGACCGCGTGGTGCTAGTGGATGAGGCGTACGTGGATTTCGGCGCTGACAGCGCCGTGTCGCTGATTAGCCGCTACCCGAACCTGCTGGTCACGGGCACGTTCTCCAAGTCACGTAGCCTGGCAGGATTGAGGCTGGGCTATGCGATTGGCTCCAGCGAGCTGATCGAAGGCCTTCAGCGGGTCAAGGACTCCTTCAACTCTTACCCCGTAGATAGCCTGGCCAGCCTGGTGGGCATCGAAGCCCTGAAGGATACCGAACACTTCGACGCATGCCGCAATAACGTGATCGCCACCCGGGAGCGCACCCGCCAGCGCTTGGAGCGGCTTGGATTCGAGGTATTGCCTTCCAAGGCCAACTTCCTGTTCGCCCAGCACCCTCACCATGAAGGCGCCCAGCTCTTCGCTGGCCTGCGTGAGCGCGGCATTCTGGTCAGGCACTTCAACACCGAGGCGCTGAACAACTTTCTGCGCATTACCATCGGCACGGACGACGAAATGGACAGCTTTATCGAAGCCATGGAAACGCTCTGCGCCTGACGATGCTCACACCCAGCCTTTGGCTGGGTGTTTCGACATATGCAATGCACAGCAAAAAGCCCCGAACACAATGTGTTCGGGGCTTTCTACGAT
>NZ_LFGT01000006.1:0-628 GCF_002078115.1 Halomonas sp. BC2
CGTTTCTACGTAAATTGTATTGTGATACGTCTCAAGCGTATCCGGCAATCGTTATCATTGCGAACCCCAGACTCCTTCGGGTTATAGGGTCAAGCAATGAAGCGCACACGGTGGATGCCTAGGCAGCCAGAGGCGATGAAAGACGTGGTAGCCTGCGATAAGGTTCGGTGAGGTGGCAAACAACCTGCGACCCGGACATCTCTGAATGGGGAAACCCACTCATCACAAGATGAGTATCTTGCGCTGAATACATAGGCGCAAGAGGCGAACCAGGGGAACTGAAACATCTAAGTACCCTGAGGAAAAGAAATCAACCGAGATTCCCCTAGTAGCGGCGAGCGAACGGGGACCAGCCCTTAAGCGTGTGACGGATTAGACGAACAGACTGGGAAGTCTGGCCATAGCGGGTGATAGCCCCGTAGTCGAAAATCTGATCACGTGAAATCGAGTAGGTCGGGGCACGAGAAACCTTGACTGAAGACGGGGGGACCATCCTCCAAGGCTAAATACTCCTGGCTGACCGATAGTGAACCAGTACCGTGAGGGAAAGGCGAAAAGAACCCCGGAGAGGGGAGTGAAATAGATCCTGAAACCGTGTGCGTACAAGCAGTAGGAGCCCACTTGTTGG
>NZ_LFGT01000006.1:3255-11987 GCF_002078115.1 Halomonas sp. BC2
AAGTAGAAAGCCCCGAGCACACCGTGTTCGGGGCTTTTTGCGTTTGGCACTTGCGCAAAACCTTCATGGCTCAGGCTGTGGGGGGGGTATGCGTTGATAGGCTGCCTTGGGGAGCCGTTGTTGCTTCGCTGCGATGTTATCATGTGTTTTCGAGAGGGCAGTGACGGCTCCATGTTTACAGAGAGGTGAAAGGTGAGTGACACGATACCCACGGCGTGGCTGGTCTATTGTCGACCCGGTTTCGAGGGCGATACGTTGGCGGAAATGCAGCACCATGCCAAACAGCAGGGGGTAAACTGCGAACCAGCCCATGGGGCCGGATGGGTTAGCTTGACGCGGCAGGATGGTGAGGCGATTAATGACCTGCACCGCCAGGCAGCTTTTCAGCATCTCATCTTTGCCAGGCAGAGTCTGGCAGCCCTGCCGCCCTTGGTGCTGTCCCGTGAGGATCGTCTGACCGCCATTCTCGATCAGGTCAAAGCCAGCCGTTGGAGCTTTGAAGAGATTTGGCACGAAACACCGGATACCAACGATGGCAAAGCGTTGTCGGGGTTGATCAAGGCGCTCACTCGCCCGCTGCAAAACACGCTGAAAAAGCACGGGGCGCTGCGCGGCAAGGCTGGCGAAAGGCGGCTGCATATTTTCTGGACTGACGGAGACCGTGTGCAGCTCGGCATGAGCTTCCCTGACAATCGTAGCGAACTGTTGAACGGAATCCGGCGGCTACGCTTTCCCTCCCGTGCGCCAAGCCGCTCGACGCTGAAGCTGGAAGAGGCCTGGCACGAATTCATTCCACGCGATCAGTGGGATACTCGCCTGGCGGAGCACATGCAGGCAGCCGACCTGGGGGCGGCGCCAGGAGGCTGGACATGGCAGTTGGTGCAGCGGGGCATGTACGTCTATGCCATCGATAACGGGCCCATGGACAAAGCTCTGATGGCGACTGGTCAGATCGACCACCTGCGTGAAGACGGCTTTACCTGGGAGCCGCCTCAGCGTCTGGATTGGCTGGTGTGCGACATCGTGGACAAGCCTGTACGGGTATTGGCCATGGTAGAGCGTTGGTTGACGCGTAAATGGTGTCGTGAGGCTATCTTCAACTTGAAGCTACCCATGAAGAAACGCTGGGATGAAGTGACGCGCTGCCTGACGACGCTGGAAGCCTCGTTGGCGTCAGCGGGGGTAAACGCTAAAATAAGTTGCCGTCACCTCTACCATGATCGGGAAGAGGTGACGGTGCATGTCAGGTTGCTACACTGAGAAGGTGTGCTTGACTGGCTGAACGCTCGCCTAGTACCCCGGCTCATAGATACGAATGGCCTCATCTTCGGTGAGAAGGGGCAGAATGCGCTGCATGGCCATGGCGCGCGCTTCGCTGGCGTGCCACTCTTTCCAGGCGCGCAGGTCACGCCATTTGGTGATCATCAGCCGACGGTCGGTGTGGCCGCGCTCTACCAGCGTTTCACCACCAACGAAGCCACGAATGCCCAATGATACGCGCATGGCTTCGCGTGCGGCCTGCTCGTATTCATCTTCCAGGCCGGGCATGATGCGTCGTTCAATGATGACTTTTATCATAGTGTCTGTTTCCTAACCGAGAGAGTCGATGACTGATCCTACACAAGCCCCCAGTGCTTTCGATGCCGAATTGGACACCACCGGGCTGTACTGCCCAGAGCCCATCATGCTGATGCACAATAAGGTGCGTGACATGGCGTCGGGCCAGGTGCTGAAGGTCGTGGCGACGGATCCTGCGACGACACGCGATGTCCCCAAGTTTTGCCAATTCCTGGGGCACGAGCTTATCGAGCAACAGGGCTCAGACGACCACTACGTCTACTTTATCCGTTTGGCGTGATACTGGGGAGCCCCGGCAAGGCATGCATAGACCATGGTGTAATGCCTTGCCGGGATGGCTTCAAGAGCGATCGTCGCTGTCGGAGATCACCATCATGGCCAATGCTTCCAGTGTGGCGGGGTCCTCTTCGAGGATACGATTAGCGATGTGGCGCTGGAAGAAATAGACGGTGTGATGGCGCGAGTGGGCGTCATACAGGCAGTTATCACCCAGCAGGATCGGCATCAGAGTGGCTTTTTGCTCGTCAGCCAGCAGCGCGTCGACGCTGCCGTCGCTGTACAGGCGCCATCCGTAGACCGGCTTCATGTGCCAAGGAGCATTGGGCCGGTTCATGCACAATGCATGGGTTCCCAGGGTATCGGGAAGCTGCTGGATCAGCGTCACTTCACCGGATGCCTCATACTCGAAATAGCCTGCAGCCGCGACCAGTTCGTCGTACTTGTGGTCGGGGGGGCATCGAAGATTTCATCGGTTTCGGGATCACGGTAACCGACGAAGCAACCGCTTTCCTCGCTGTCCAGCTCATGGCAGGCCGCCAGAGACTCCATCCAGGGTACCAGCCCGGTAATGCTGCCATCTTCTCTCAAGCCCCAGGCCAGAATGGGGAGACCATAGTAGGTGTCGGGACTCGCAGCGAGCTGGTAAACCATTTCCAGTCCGTCCAGCTCCGGAGCCAGACGAACGAGACATTTTCGCGCCTGCTGACGCTGACGCACGGTATCCAGGTCGATGACCTGGGCAGAGCGAGTTGACAGGGGTGAGCCCATGGTGTCCCTCCTTGTACTGCGTGGTCACGACATTGGCAGACAGTGATTTTCATCTGCCGCTACCTTCACCAATAGCACACCTTTTCTGGAAGGTTAAGCATGACGAGCATATTTAATGCTGTGTGCAGGGTGCCAGGGTAAGCGCCAACTGACGATGATGCGCCAGAGCCCGTTGAAACTGCTGCCAGGGGGCCTCCGGGTTCTGCATGTCGAGCCAGGCCTGCTGGTAGTCAGACACCGCTGGCGGTGGGCTGACGGCATGGGTATCGAAAAGGCTATTCACCGCCACCAGCCACTGCTCTGCGCGTTGCTCCAGTTGGTCTATCCAGTCAGGCAGAGCTTCTGACCAACAGCTGCTCCCTGCGTCTGGTTCGGCCTGGGCGATGGCCGCGTTGAGTTCGTTCAGGCGCTGCTCAGCCAGCAGCAAGGCGCGCAGCACTTCGGCAGTCAGCGGACGCTGCTGGAGCGTTTTGAGATGGTTTTCCAGGGTCGAGGAGTCGTGTTGCCAGGCTTGATTGAACTGCTGGGTAATCATCTGCTCAAGATAATCCAGTGCTGCCCGCTGTTCTGCCCAGACTTGATCGGGGAGTGTGTGCAGAGGATGACTGGCGCGAGCGAAACTCTTCTCCCACTCTTCCGAGGCAAAGATGGCGTTCCAGGTCGCAAAGGGCAGCTGCTCGGTTTTGAGCTGGGTCAGCTGTGCCAGGCGACGGGCGTCATCGTCACCCAGCCGTTCAGGAATATCGCTGTTCCAGCAGTGGTCCAGGCGTTGCCACAGCGTGCGCTCGTAGATCCATTGCTGGCTGGGCGGTGCGACACGGCCTAGCTGGTTGTTCCTGGCAGCAATCAGGGAGGTGATCTGGCACTCGCGTAACGCATAGATATTGAGCATGCCTTCGCGTATCTCCGGCAGCTCGATCACGCGCTGGCGTCGGTCGGGAAAGGCGCCTATGTTACGCGGTTGCTGGCGTTCAGGAGCGGAAATGCCGAGCTCCTCGGCAGCCGAGCGCTGGTAGGCCGCCCAGGCCTCGTCCGCGCTGTTGTCGCCGCAGCCAGCCAGCACCAGGCTGGCTGACACGACGACGGGCATCACGAGGCATGAGCGGTAGAAACTTGAAGGCCGCATGGGGTCACTCCCGTTGACTGATTCGATGTAATCGCCAAGCCAGCAAGATGGCCGCTGTCGTTAGCCCTGCAATCAGGCCGATCCAGTAGCCGTGTACCCCCAGCGGCTGTGACTCACCGCCCATGCCATAGGTTCCCAGCCAGTGACCGCCCCCCAGCCCGACGGTCCAGTAGGAAAGGACGGTGATCACCATGACGATGCGGGTATCCTTGTAGCCTCGCAGCGCGCCGGCCAGATTCACTTGCAGCGAGTCCGACAGCTGAAAGATGACCGCCAGAGCGATGATCGTGAGCGCCAGGGCCTGAATGTCGCTATTGGAGGTATACAGGCTGATGACCGGTGCGGCAGTGAACCAGAGCAGCGTGCTGTTGAACGCGGCGACGATCACGCTGATCACGACACCGTTCCAGGCAACCTTGCGGGCCAGGGAAAGGCGCTGCTGCCCCAGCGTATTACCGACACGCACTGTCAGTGCCATGCTCAGTGACATGGGCAGCATGAACAGGATCGAGGTATAGCTCAGCGCGATCTGGTGAGCCCCCACGGTCACTTCACCAAGGCTGGCAATGAACAGGGCGATCAGTGTGAACAGCGTCACCTCGACAAAAATCGCGACGCCGATGGGCACCCCGACCACGAGCAGCTCACGCACGCCCGACCACTGCGGCCAGGTGGCGCCATGCCACAAGGAAACGCTACGGTACACCGTGCCACGGCGTGTGTAGAGTGCCATGGCAATGGTCATGGTCCACATGGAGAAGGCCGTGGCAATGCCACAGCCAAAGGCGCCCAGCGCGGGTAGTTGCTGCAGCGTATCAGGCAGTGAGGCGCCGAACAGGCTGACCAGCCCATCCCCCCCGTAGATCAGTACATAGTTGCTGGGAATATTGACGGCCAGGCCAATCAGGCTGATCCACAAGGCTGGCCGGGTATGGTTCATGCCATCCGAAAACGCTCTCAATGCCTGAAATAGCGCGATGCCTGGCATGCCGAAGGCCACCGCGCTCAGGTAAGCAGCCGACTCGGTGGCCACTGCCGGTGGCACGTTCATCAGCTCGAAGATCGGCATGACGGCCGTACGCAGCAGCAGGGCGGCCAACAAGCCCAGCGCCAGGGCCACCCAGAGCGCCTGATGTACGGCGGGACGAATGGCGCCGTTGCGTTGCCCTCCCAACAGTTGAGCCACGATGGGCGTCAGCCCCATCAGCGTGCCGGTCATGAACAGCATCAGAGGCATCCACAGGCTGGAGCCTACCGACACCGCCGCCAGCGACGTGGCGTCATGTCGCCCGGTCATCATCACATCGACGACGCTCATGCCTGCCTGAGCAAGCTGCGCACCACAGATGGGCAGCGCCAGGGCCATGAGTGTGCGTGTTTCAGGCCAGTAAATTTTCTTGATATCGCTAGTGAAGCCGCCCAAGGTATGGTTCCTATTTAGCAAAGAGACCCAGGAAAAGGCGATAGAGTAGCAGGAGTCGCTATACCTTGCGCTCTCCTCTTTAGCCAAGGATGGGTCCCTCGTTATACTAGTGCAACGTTCATGAATGAGATAACGGTGTGACTGACCCGCAAGAGCGCTGGACGCTCGACGATATTACTGCGCTGTTTGATGGGGTGTTTGCAGACCACTATCAGACTCGGCTGATTCGCGGTGGCGATGAGCCGCTTTACCGCCCGATGAGTGAGCAAACGCCTTACCATCAGGTGATCTTTGCACGGGGCTATTTTGCCAGTGCGTTACATGAGATCAGCCACTGGTGCATCGCAGGCGCAAAACGCCGCCAGTGGGAAGATTATGGCTACTGGTATTACCCGGACGGGCGCACGGCGGAACAGCAACAGGCATTCGAACAGGCCGAAGTGGCCCCTCAGGCGTTGGAGCAACTGTTTACCCAGGCGTGTGGCCGTACGTTCCATGTCAGTGTGGACAATCTGGGCGGTGCGGGCGAGGTGGACCGGGAGGCTTTCGCAAGACGCGTGGCAGCGAGGGCCGAACGCTATCGGCAAGAGGGACTGCCCCTGCGCGCCAATGCGTTTCGGACGGCATTGGCACGCTACTATCAGCACCAGGACACGCTGGAGCAGGCGATTCGGCAGGGGCACCGCCTGCTGGACGATGCCTTTGTGAAGGAGGGTTAGTCAGCCTCGGACAACTGCTGATGCAGGGTCAGCATGACCTCGATTTCGTGCTCGGGGCGCATGGGTTCTAGGCCTAGGTCGTTGAAGGTATCGCTGCGCAGGCGATGCCATTCGCTCGCGCTGAGGGTTTCATACAGCACTTGTGCGGGCGCCAGCTCCACGAAAGGGTCCAGCCCGTAGGTGTCGAACAAGCGGGCCAGTGCGGCCTCATCCTCGCCGTTGTCGCTGGTGTACAGCGTGGCCGAGAAATGATCGTTCTCCAGCTCGCGGATCACATCCAGCGGGCTGACCCCCAGACTCTCCAGCTCTTCGATGCTGTAAGCCCCCATGACATTGCTGTCTTCGGTAATCCAGCTGTCATCCGGCTGGATCAAGGTCTGCTTGATGCGCCCATCGGGCAGTGACCATGCAATCGACAGCGGCAAGCCATTGTCTTCACCTATCTCTATGGCAATAAAACCGGGGTAGTCGGCCATGGTTGTCGTTCCTTCTAGGTATCCGTGTCGATACGGAAAAATTGCAGGGCGGTCCGGGTGGTCGCCGCCGCGAGTTCAGTGTCACTTACCTGATGCCAACGAGCAATCTCCTGCACGATCCAGGGCAGCAGGGCGGGTTCATGGCGTCTGCCTTTCAGCTTGGCGGGCAAATTACGGGGCAGCAAGTAAGGGCAGTCGGTTTCGACCATCAATCGATCCAGCGGGATCTCGCGCACCAGGTCACGCAGGTGATGCCCGCGCCGCTCGTCACAGATCCAGCCCGTCAAGCCGATGTGCAGGTCCAGCTCCAGATAGCCCCGCAGCGTTTCACGGTCTGCGGTAAAGCAGTGGATCACCGCGTGGCTGATGTCGTCGCGCCAGTGGTGCAGGATCTCACGCATGCGCTGGCCTGCATCACGCTCATGAAGAAACAGCGGTAGCCCGGATGCCGCCGCCAAGGCCAACTGCGCTTCAAAGGCGCGCTCCTGCTCCTGCGGTGTGGAAAAGTTGCGGTTGAAGTCGAGCCCGCACTCACCGACCGCGACCACCTCGGGCAGTGTATAGAGGTCGCCCAGCGCCTGCGCCACGTTTTCGCTCCAGCCGCTGGCATCATGGGGATGCACCCCCGCGGTGGCGTACAGCCCCGTAAACTGACGAGCCATCTCGACGGCCTGCCTGGCGTGGGCGACATCCGTTCCCGTGACGATCATTCTGGTCACGTTGGCGGCTCGGGCTCTGGCGATTACGTCGCTCAAGTCGCGCTGAAAGCTCTCATGGGTCAGGTTGGCGCCAATGTCGACCAGCGGTGTGCTGGGGCGAAACTGTAGCGCTTCAGGTAATGCGTCGTGTGCTTGCTGAGTCGCCAATGTGGTCATCTCTCCTGTGGGCCAGTGGCCCCATTGTAACGCTGGTGCCGCTTGGCTCGCCAACGCAAGCCGCCATGAACGTGGCAAGTAATCACACTGCAAATGGCATGAATTGCAAAAAAAACTGGCTCAATAGGTAAACAGTGCAGGCCTGTTTGCTCTTACCATGAAAATGAGTCACCGCCATGCCCGTGATTCAATGAGTGAAGGCGCAACGCCAGCGTTGTGATTTTCACCTCAATAACAACAATAGCGAGGTACCCTCATGCCGTTATCACGTCGTTTCACCCTGTCTGCGTTAGCCTCTGCGGTGGTTGCTGCAGGCTTCGTTCCGTTCGTTGCCGCCCATGAAGGGATTTCTGATAACGAAATCCGCATTGGCTATCTGGCCGATATGTCAGGCGTTTACCGCGATCCTATCGGTCCTCTGGGGCTCGATGCCATTCAGATGGCGATCGAGGATATTGGCGGCAGTGTCAACGGTGCGAATATCGTGGTGTTCAGTGCCGATGATCGTAATAGCCCTGACGTGGGCTCCAGCGTGGTGCGTGAATGGATCGATGAGCGCAACGTCGATATGGTCACGGGCCTGGTGGCATCATCGGTCACGTTGGCGGCTGTCAGTCTGCTGCAGGAGGCCGACAAGCTGGGGCTGGTGAATGGTGCCGTCTCCTCTGGCGTGACCAACGAACACTGCTCTACGAATCATATTCACTGGGTGTATGACACCTGGGCAATGTCGAACGGCACCGCCAAAGCCATTACCGAAGAAGGCTACAAAAATTGGTACTTGTTGAGTGCCGATTACTCTTTTGGTCATGCGTTGGAAGCAGATGTCGAGCGTGTGGTCACTGAAAACGGTGGCACCATCGTAGGGCGTGCGCGTCATCCATTCCCCAATAACGACTTTTCATCGTTCATGTTACAGGCGCAGGCCTCTGGTGCTGACGTCATTGCGTTGAATAACGCGGGCGGGGACACCATCAACGCGGTTCAGACGGCGGGGGAGTTTGGTATTACCCAGGCCGGGCAAATCCTGGCGGGAATGGTGCTGTTCAGTACCGATGTGCGCAGTATCGGGCTGGAAAATGCCCAAGGGCTGCAGTTCACCAAAGCCTGGTATTACGACTTGAACGAGGAAACCCGCGCCTGGGCAGAACGCTTCCGGGAGCGTACGGGCAGCATGCCTACCATGGTGCACGCTGGCCTCTACTCCAGCACTCGCCACTACTTGGACGCCATCGCTGCCACCGGGACAGACGATACCCAGACGGTGCGTCAGCAGATGGCCGACACGCCTATCAACGATATCTTTGCCCAGAACGGCTATATCCGTGAAGACGGCCGTATGGTCCACGACATGTACCTCGTGGAAGTCAAAACCCCGGCAGAGTCAGCAGATGAAGACGACTTGTTCCGGGTGGTCCGCACCATTCCTGCCGAGGAAGCGTTCCGGCCACTGTCTGAAAGCGTCTGCCCACTCGTAAACCCGCCTTA
>NZ_LFGT01000007.1:0-2059 GCF_002078115.1 Halomonas sp. BC2
TCTACAAATTGGATTGAATTCGTACCCGCAATGCTCCACCAGGCCGGCCGCCTGCTGACAGAGCACATAGATCCGGAATGTTTTTTTGTGACCGTATCGCCGATGGATCGCCATGGATATTTCAGCCTCGGCACCAACGCTGATTACGGAGCGTCGGTGATCCGAAAAGCAAGGAAAGTCATTGTCGAGGTCAACCGGTATATGCCTCGAACCTTTGGTGAATGTTCCGTCCATATTTCAGAAATAGACCACATCGTTGAGCACGATCAACCGCTGGTAGAGGCAATCCCCAAGGCGCCCACAGAGGTCGATAGAAAGATTGCGCAACAGATCATCGAACGGATTGAAGATGGGGACACCTTACAGATCGGAGTGGGCGGAGTACCAAATGCCGTGCTCTCGGGGTTGAAGCAGCACAAAGATCTGGGGCTACACAGCGAACTGTTCTCCCCGGCAATGGTTCCCCTGATTCAGGCCGGGATCTTGAATGGTCGACGCAAGACATGGATGCAACACAAGCACATTTTCACCTTCGCTCTCGGAGACCGTGCGCTCTACGAGTTCCTTGACGATAACCCTGCTATCGTTGGATACCCCGCTTCCTGGGTAAACAACCCCGACATCATTCGGCTAAACGACAACATGGTGTCTGTAAATTCAGCACTCGAAATAGATCTGACTGGCCAGATCAATTCTGAACAAATTGGCGATCGCCCCTTTTCAGGCACCGGTGGCCAACTCGATTTTGTTCGTGGTGCTTACGCCGCAAGAAACGGGCGCTCCTTCATTGCATTAAGGTCAACCGCTCAATCGGGCTCTGTAAGCCGTATCGTCCCGCGTCTACTCGGCGGTGCCGTCACAGACCCCCGGAATGATGTGCAATTCGTAGTGACTGAGTATGGCTGCGTAAACCTTAAAGGCCTCTCTATCCCTCAAAGAGCCAGAGCCCTCATCCAAATTGCATCTCCTGAATTTCAAGATCATCTTGAGCGAGAGGCAACGTCACTTGGATGGATATAGGCACTATAGATCGGATCACTGAAATCAGAGCGCTGGATAATGCCAACCTAGTTGTTTAGAACAGCCTCAATCGCCCGGTAATCATCATAGGTCACGAGGTTTATTCCCACCGCTCGCTGAGTATTCAGGTATTCCGAGAGCATTGGCGAAGGGGTTGTCAGTAGATTAATGACCCGGCTCCGAACGTCCTCGCAAATTCCACTGCGGAATACAAAAGGGTCATAGTGTAACGGTACCGAACGCCAGAGAACCGTTAGGGTGTCCTCTGCAATCATGCCGCGCCTGAGCGCTTCATCTGCTCTTGAGCTGGAGACAAAGGCAGCCTCCGCCTTGTTGTCCAGCAACGCCATCAATGCCTTGTCATGGCTACCCGCGTATATGTTAGCTCCAAAGAAATCGGAGAATGGCTCGCCGATCGTGGTTGCAAACTCGTTTTTGGGAATGAGAGCCCCTGATGTACTGGAAGAATCTGTCAGCAGTATCCTGGTATTTCTCAGGTCCTCAATGCTGTTTATCCCCGCTGCCGTTGGAACTACCAGTAACGAATAATAGAAACTCCCCTCGGGTGTAAAGAGCCCGGCCTCGGTGGTTAGAGAAGCGAAGGCATCCAGACCCGGGTCTGTTCGATGGGCGATAACATAGGATGCCGGCCCCATAACGGCCAGGTCGACACCGCCCGAGAGTACACCGTCCATCACGCTCTCGTAAGAGGTGGCTCTAACCAGTTCTACCGGCATCCCAAGCCCCTGCTCTAGCAGCGTAATCAACGGCTGATATTCAGAGGCCTGCTGGTCGATATCTTTTTTTGGGATCATCGTGAAGGTCAATCTGTTCATGTTGCAGTTTTTGACCTCTCGGACGGCTCCCCAACTATAAAACGATGCAAAGGCGAGCGATGCGAACGCGAGAATTAACGTCAGCAACCTCATGCTCTGGCTTCCTCTTCTGCGAAGGTTCTCAGGAACTCAGGAATCTTCTCCGCTGGCATGGGGCGCCCCAGGTGATAGCCCTGTGCAATGTCACAGCCGGCGGAGTTATT
>NZ_LFGT01000008.1:0-4222 GCF_002078115.1 Halomonas sp. BC2
TCACCCGTATCGGGTTGCGAAACCAGCAGGTCGTCCAGATTGACGCCGAGTTTTTCGGCGTAGCTGGGGTCCAGCGCGTGCTCGGCGTCGACGAAGGCACACACTTTGCCCTGCTTTTGCGCCTGGGCAATGACCGACAGGGTCAGCGTGGTTTTACCGGAGGACTCTGGGCCAAAGATTTCGACCACACGACCAAACGGCAGCCCGCCAATGCCGAGCGCAATGTCCAGCCCCAGCGAACCGGTGGAGACAGACGGCATGACGACACGGGGCGCATCGCCCAGACGCATGACGGTGCCTTTGCCGAACTGACGATCGATCTGACTGAGTGCCGCATTCAGCGCTTTGGTGCGGTTGTCTTCCTGAGCCATGCAGAGATTCCTCATAACAAGCTGTATAATTAGCCAGTAGTATGCCAAAGATCGGCGATGAAACAAATCCTCGGCGGCAACTTTAACGATTATTTCCTGGTGGCCTGCGCGGAAAGCCGAGCGACCAACCCTGCCAGGGCTTCACGTACCGCCTGCTCGCGCACCGCCTGCCGGTCACCCGGAAAATGAAAGCATTCGGCCTGCTGGCTCTCGGCATCGCCCCAGGCCAGCCATACGGTGCCCACCGGCTTCTCCTCGCTACCGCCTTCCGGCCCGGCCACACCACTGACGGCCACGGCCAGGTCGGCACCGCTGTCACGACAGGCGCCCGCTACCATGGCACCCACGACCGCTTCACTGACCGCGCCGTGGGCTTCCAGCAGGGCAGGTTCGACCCCCAGCAGGCGGGTCTTGGCGGCATTGGAGTAGGTCACATAGCCTGCGGTGAAGTACGCCGAGCTGCCAGCCACGGAGGTAATGGCGCTGGCAATGCCACCTCCCGTGCATGACTCGGCGGTGGTCACTTCGACATGCAACTGCTGGCACAGCCGTCCAAGTCGTTGAGCCAACAGTGATAAATCGAGGTTCTTGAGACTGGAAACACTGGGGGCCATGGTGACTCCTTCATGTAAGACCTTAGGGTAGCGTAGAATACTGCGTTTAGCTTTCTCAACGAAATTGCCCAACGAACATGCCGCATGCCGTTCAGGTCTGCGCCACGCTCAATCAGGACGCTCATGTCACAGGCCAGCCCCGCCCATACGCCGATGATGGCGCAGTATTTGAAAATCAAACGCGAGCACCCCGAGGTATTGCTGTTCTACCGCATGGGGGACTTCTACGAACTGTTTTTTGACGACGCCAAACGGGCAGCAGCGCTGCTGGATATCACCTTGACCCAGCGCGGCCAGTCGGGCGGCAAGCCGATCCCCATGGCGGGCGTGCCTTATCACAGCGCCGAGGGCTACCTTGCCAGGCTGGTAGCGGGTGGCGAGTCGGTGGCCATTTGCGAGCAAATTGGCGACCCCGCCACCAGCAAAGGCCCTGTCGAGCGCCAGGTGGTGCGCATCGTGACCCCCGGGACGCTGCACGACGAGGCGCTGCTGGATGCCCGCCGCGACAACGTGCTGGTGGCCGTGGCCCCGGGCAAGGAAGGCTGGGGGCTTGCCTGGCTGGAGCTTTCCAGCGGGCGCTTCAACGTGCTGGAGGTAGAGAGCGAGGCCGAAATGCTGGCCGAGCTGACCCGCCTGTCACCTGCCGAACTGCTGGTGCCTGAAAGCCTTTCACTGCCCGATGCCTGGTCGCAAAAGCGCAGCCTGCGCCGCCAGGGTGAATGGCTATTCGACCTGGAAAGCGCCACGCGCAGCCTGTGCGACCAGTTCGAAGTCAGCGACTTGCGCGGGTTTGGTTGCGCGCATCTCTCTACCGCTTTGGTGGCCGCAGGCGTCTTGATCGACTATGCCCGGGACACCCAGCGCTCACGGCTGCCCCATGTCACGTCCATCAGCGTGGAGAATCGCGACGACGCGGTGGTGATCGACGCGGCCAGTCGCCGCAATCTGGAAATCGACATCAACCTCGGCGGCAACGGCGACAACACCCTGGCCAGCGTACTGGATACCTGCGCCACCGCCATGGGCTCACGGTTGCTCAAACGCTGGTTGAACCGCCCCCTGCGCCAACGGGAGATCGTCGAAGGACGCCAGGCGGGCGTTGCCCTGCTCTCCATCGATGCCGCTTACATGAGCCTGCGCGAGACGCTGAGCGATGTAGGCGACGTGGAGCGGATTCTCGCCCGGGTTGCCCTGTACAGCGCTCGTCCACGTGACCTGGCAAGACTGCGTGACGCCCTCGCCACGCTGCCTACCCTGGAAGCGCTGCTGGCCGATATCGATACCGGTAGCGCTCTGGACGGCCTGACACCGCACATCCGCCCCTACCCGACGCTGGCCGATACGCTGAGCCGAGCCCTGGTCGACAACCCACCGGTGGTGATTCGTGACGGCGGCGTGATTGCCGATGGCTTCGATGCCGAGCTGGATGAACACCGGGGCATGGCCGAGAACGCGGGCGATTACCTGGTCCAGCTCGAACTGCGCGAACGCGAGCGCACCGGCCTGGCCAACCTCAAAGTGGGTTACAACCGCGTCCATGGCTACTTCATCGAGCTGCCCCGCTCCCAGGCCCAGCAGGCGCCCGCAGACTACATTCGTCGCCAGACGCTGAAAAACGCCGAACGCTTCATCATTCCCGAGCTGAAAGAGTTCGAAGACAAGGCACTGTCCGCCAAGTCACGCGCACTGACCCGAGAGAAATGGCTCTACGAACAGCTGTTGGCCACCCTGAATGAGCAGCTGCATGCCCTGCAAGCCACCTCGCGGGCCTTGGCCGAGCTGGACGTGCTGTGCGCCTTTGCCGAACGCGCCGAGGCGCTCAACTGGGTGCGCCCACAGCTGGTCGCGACCACGGGCATTACCATTACTGCGGGCCGCCACCCGGTCGTGGAGCAGGTCAGCGACAAACCGTTCGTGCCCAACGACGTCATGCTGACGCCTGAACAGCACATGCTGATCATTACCGGCCCCAACATGGGGGGTAAATCGACCTACATGCGCCAGACGGCACTCATTGCCCTCCTGGCGCACAGCGGCAGTTTCGTGCCTGCCGACGCCGCCGAGGTTGGCCCCGTCGATCGCATCTTTACCCGTATCGGCTCCTCCGATGACCTGGCAGGCGGGCGCTCCACCTTCATGGTGGAAATGACCGAAACTGCCAATATCCTGCACAATGCCACCGAGCACAGCCTGGTACTGATGGACGAGATCGGGCGCGGCACCAGCACCTTCGACGGCTTGTCGCTGGCCTGGGCCAGCGCCGAACATTTGGCCCGGGCCCGCGCGCTGACGCTGTTCGCGACGCACTACTTCGAAATGACCGCGCTGCCCGAGCAGGCCGAGGGGGTGGCCAACATTCACCTGACGGCCACCGAGCACGGGGATGGCATCGTCTTCATGCACCGCATCGAAGCCGGCCCCGCCAGCCAGAGCTACGGGCTACAGGTCGCTCAACTGGCCGGGGTGCCGGGGCCGGTAATTCGTCGCGCACGGGAGAAGCTGATGACGCTGGAACAGCGCGACGTGGACACTCAGCAGCGGCCCTTGTCAGGCTCCCAGGCGCCTCAGCAGAACGACCTGTTTGCCAGCGCGCCACATCCGGTGGTGGACGCACTGACCAGCACCGACATCGACGATTTATCACCGCGCGAGGCGCTGGATCTGCTCTACCAGTGGCGCTCGATGCTGTAAACACGGGTGAGATTGATGCCTGGCGCTTGCCGCCATGGGGCAGCACTACTAAAATGGCGCCACATTTAGCTTATAAAAAACGGCTAATCTATAACCATTCGCGATTAAACACGACCGGAGCACGCTTCGGTCCCGCAAGAGGGATAGTGAGATGACGTTTGTCGTTACCGAGAACTGCATCCAATGCAAGTACACCGACTGCGTGGAAGTTTGCCCGGTCGACTGTTTCTATGAAGGCCCCAACTTCCTGGTCATCCACCCGGATGAGTGCATCGATTGCGCCCTCTGCGAGCCGGAGTGCCCCGCCGAGGCCATTTTCTCGGAAGACGAGCTACCGGATGGGCAAGAGCAGTTCATCGAGATCAACGCCGAGCTGGCCGAGGTGTGGCCCAACATTGCCGAGAAGAAAGACCCGCTGCCCGATGCAGAAGAGTGGGACGGCAAGCCTGGCAAGCTCGAAAAGCTGGAGCGCTGATCGCAGCGACACGGCATGGCCTGAGAACCAGCGTTCGCGCTGGTTTTTTTGGGCCTGACTGATGCGCAGGC
>NZ_LFGT01000008.1:6444-8056 GCF_002078115.1 Halomonas sp. BC2
TACCGAGCGAATGTCGTCGGAATTTGTAAGAGATCTCTTACAAATTTTTGAGAGATCTCTTACACGCCGCCTCTGGTTTTTTCGCTTATTGGCCCTTGATGGCCTTCAAACCAGGGTAAGTCACTTCCCCCAGCTCTGCTTCGATGACCAGCAGACGGTTGTATTTGGCCACACGGTCAGAACGACACAGCGAGCCGGTCTTGATCTGTCCTGCACAAGTGCCCACGGCCAGGTCGGCAATGGTGGTGTCTTCGGTCTCACCACTGCGGTGAGAGATGACCGCCGTGAAGCCAGCGTCCTGGGCCATCTTGATCGCATCGAGGGTTTCGGAGAGCGAGCCAATCTGGTTGAACTTGATCAGGATCGAGTTACCGATCTGCTCGTCGATGCCACGCTTGAGGATCCTGGTGTTGGTCACGAACAGGTCATCGCCCACCAGCTGCACCTTGTCGCCCAGCTTGTCGGTCAAGGCTTTCCAGCCCGCCCAATCGGATTCGTCCATGCCGTCTTCGATAGAGACGATGGGGTAGTCCGCACACAGGCCCGCCAGGTAGTCGGCAAACCCTGCGGAGTCGTAACGCTTGCCTTCTCCGGCCAGGTCGTACTGACCTTCCTTGTAGAATTCGGAGGCAGCACAGTCCAGCGCCAGGGTGACATCGCTGCCCAGGGTATAACCGGCATCGGCCACCGCCTGCTTGATGACGGCCAGTGCCTCGGCGTTGGATGTCAGGTTGGGCGCGAAGCCACCCTCATCCCCTACCGAGGTAGACAGCCCCTTGGCAGACAGCACTTTCTTCAGCGCGTGGAAAATTTCCGCGCCCATGCGCAGGCCTTCACGGAAGTTGGCAGCGCCGACCGGCTGCACCATGAACTCCTGAATATCCACGTTATTGTCGGCGTGCTCACCGCCGTTGAGGATGTTCATCATCGGTACCGGCATGCTGTACTGGCCTGGTTGACCGTATAGCTCGGCAATGTGCGCATACAGCGGTACGCCCTTGGCGTTGGCAGCGGCTTTGGCAGCGGCCAGCGACACGGCCAGAATGGCGTTGGCGCCCAGGGTGGCCTTGTTGTCGGTGCCGTCCAGCGCCAGCATGGCGTCATCCAGACCGCGCTGGTCCCGTGCATCCATCCCCAACAACGCATCACGGATCTTGCCATTCACGGCGTCCACGGCTTTCAACACGCCTTTGCCGAGGTAACGCGCCTTGTCGCCATCACGCAGCTCGAGTGCTTCGCGGGAGCCGGTAGAGGCACCGCTGGGCGCGCAGGCGCTGCCTACGGCACCGCTTTCCAGACGCACGGTTGCCTGAACGGTCGGGTTGCCGCGCGAATCGAGCACTTCCAGCGCACTGATTTCAACAATTTTGGTCATGACAGTGTCCTTTGGTTGTCGGTCTGATGGAGGTTAGGTCCAATGTATACCACGGTTTATCGCAGCGATTAACGGATGGTCAAAGGGTCGAAGCCTTTCACCAAGGCATCCAACTGCGCCAGCTGCGTCAGGAAGGGCTCCAACTGCTCCAGCGGCAGCGCACACGGGCCGTCGCATTTGGCGTTGTCCGGGTCCGGGTGGGCTTCCAGAAACAGCCCCGCCAGGCCTACCGCCACG
>NZ_LFGT01000008.1:8382-44780 GCF_002078115.1 Halomonas sp. BC2
GGCCAGCTCGGCCACCTGGGCACGGCGGCCGTCGGCGCTATCGGCACGGCCACCGGGGCGCTGCAGGGCGTGGGTCACGTCGAAAAACACCGGATAGCCGGTGTGCTTCATATCGCCAAAGCCCAGCATGTCCACCACCAGGTTGTTGTAGCCAAAGCTGGTGCCGCGCTCGCAGAGCATCAGGCGGTCATTGCCCGCTTCCTGAAACTTGCTGAGGATATGGCGCATTTCATGGGGTGCCAGAAACTGCGGCTTCTTGATGTTGATGGCAGCGCCCGTCTTGGCCATGGCCACTACCAGATCGGTCTGGCGCGCCAGAAAAGCCGGAAGCTGGATGATATCGGCTACCTCGGCCGCAGGCGCTGCCTGCCAGGGCTCGTGCACATCGGTAATGATGGGCACGTTATAGCGCGCCTTGATATCGGCCAGGATCTGCAGCCCTTTTTCCAGCCCAGGGCCACGATATGAGTGAATCGAGCTGCGGTTGGCCTTGTCGAAACTGGCCTTGAAAACATACGGCATGCCCAGCTTTTGCGTCACGGCCACGTAAGCCTGCGCGACTTCATCGGCCAGTTCCGCCGACTCCAGCACGTTCATGCCGCCCAGCAGCATGAGTGGCAAAGAATTGCCGGCGGTTAAGCCGGCAACGTGGATGTGATGCTCTGGGAACGGGGATTGAGAAGACATGCTTCCCCCTTTATTCCTGAGGTGTGGCGTGGGCACGGGTACGTGCCGTCTTGTACTCGAGCGCGGCGTTGACGAACCCGGAGAACAACGGGTGGCCATCGCGCGGCGTGGAGGTGAATTCCGGATGGAACTGACACGCCACGTACCAGGGGTGGTCGGCAAGCTCGACCATCTCCACCAGCGACTGGTCCACGCTCTTGCCTGAAATCACCAGGCCTGCACGCTCCAGCTCGTCGATGAACTGGTTGTTGACTTCGAAGCGATGGCGATGACGCTCGACGATCTCGTCAGCGCCGTACGCCTCGCGCGCCTTGCTGCCTGACGTCAAGTGACACACCTGGCCACCCAGACGCATGGTGCCGCCCAGATCAGAGGCCGCATCGCGCAGCTCGATCTTGCCTTCGGCGTTGATCCACTCGGTAATCAGCCCCACTACCGGGTGCTTGGTGTCGTGGGTGAACTCGGTGGAGTTGGCATCTTTCCAGCCTGCCACGTTACGCGCGAACTCGATCACCGCCACCTGCATGCCCAGGCAGATACCCAGGTAGGGGATGTTGTTTTCACGGGCGAACTGGGCGGTCAGAATCTTGCCTTCGACGCCACGCTCACCAAAGCCGCCCGGCACCAGAATGGCGTCCTTTCCAGCCAGGCGCTCGGTACCGTGACGCTCGATATCTTCGGAGTCGATGTAGTCCACGTTGACCTTGATACGCCCCTGGATACCGGCGTGGATCAGCGCTTCGTTCAATGACTTGTAAGCATCCAGCAGCTCCATGTACTTACCGACCATGGCGATGCTGATGGATTTCAGCGGGTTGAGCTTGGCATCGAGTACCTTGATCCACTCGGAAAGATCGGCCGGTGCCGCTTCCAGGCGCAGCTTGTCGCAGACGATATCGTCCAGACCGTGCTCGTGGAGCATCAGCGGAATGCGGTAGATGGTGTCGGCGTCTTGCAGCGGCACGACCGCACGCTCTTCCACGTTGGTGAACAGCGCGATCTTGCGACGCTCGCTCTCTTCCAGCTCGACTTCGCTGCGGCAAATCAGAATGTCCGGCTGGATACCGATGGAGCGCAGCTCCTTGACGCTGTGCTGGGTCGGCTTGGTCTTGGTTTCGCCAGCGGTCTTGATATAGGGCACCAGGGTCAGGTGCATGTAGATGGCGCGGCTGGCGCCCAACTCGCTGCGAATCTGACGAATGGATTCCAGGAAGGGCAGCGATTCGATATCGCCGACCGTGCCACCAATCTCCACCAGCGCCACGTCGAAGCCTTCGCCGCCGGCGTAGACACGCTGCTTGATCTCATCGGTGATATGGGGAATGACCTGTACCGTGCCGCCCAGGTAGTCACCACGACGCTCCTTGCGCAGTACGTGCTCGTACACTCGGCCGGTGGTGAAGTTGTTGCGCTGGGTCATCTTGGTACGGATGAAGCGTTCGTAGTGCCCCAGGTCCAGATCCGTCTCGGCGCCATCCTCGGTGACGAACACCTCGCCGTGCTGGAAAGGACTCATGGTGCCCGGGTCCACGTTGATGTACGGGTCGAGCTTGAGCATGGTGACCTTAAGGCCGCGAGCCTCGAGAATCGCCGCCAGCGAGGCCGACGCGATGCCCTTGCCAAGAGAGGACACAACGCCGCCGGTCACGAAGATATATCGTGTCATGGAAAACCTGTCGAAACGTGATCAAAAGGCGTAACAGAAAGCCACACCAGGATGGGACGACAGAATAGCAGATTACACCCTTCGGCTCAATTTGAACTGAAATGGGCGCCGTGCCGGGTCGCGAGCTAAAGCTGCCGCCCACACTAACCACTGGCTACCCATAAGCAGTGGGAGGCCGATTTATCGGGCAAAGGGGTGCCTCAGGCACCCCCTATCAGCCGCCTCGTTACACGCTTAAACGCCCAGGTAGTCCAGAATGCCTTCAGCGGCCTGGCGGCCTTCATAAATGGCCGTGACCACGAGGTCCGAACCGCGCACCATATCGCCACCGGCAAAGATTTTCTCGTTGCTGGTCTGGAACGCATACTGGCCATGCTCGGGTGCCTTGACCAGATCCCAGTCGTTGACCTCGATATTGGCGCTTTTGAACCATGGGGCCGGGCTTGCCTGGAAGCCAAAGGCCACCACCACCGCATCGGCGGCAATGATCTCTTCGGAGCCGGGCACCACTTCCGGGCGACGGCGACCGTTTTCATCCGGCTCGCCCAGGCGCGTCCGCACGACCTTCACGCCCTCGACCTTGTCGTCCCCGACCACCGCCACCGGCTGGCGGTTGAACAGAAACTCGACGCCCTCTTCCCGGGCGTTGGCCACTTCACGGCGCGAACCCGGCATGTTCTCTTCGTCGCGGCGATAGGCACAGGTCACACTGGCAGCACGCTGACGAATCGAGGTGCGGTTACAGTCCATGGCGGTATCGCCGCCACCCAGCACCACGACCCGCTTGCCTTCCATGGAGATGAAGTCGCTGGGGTCTTTTTCGAAGCCCAGGCGGCGGTTGACGTTGGCAATCAGGAAGTCCAGCGCCTTGTAAACGCCGGGCAGGTCTTCGCCGGGGAAGCCACCCTGCATGTACTTGTAGGTGCCCATGCCCAGGAACACGGCATCGTACTCCTGCAGCAGCGTCTCGAACTCGATGTCGGTGCCGATTTCGGTATTCAGGCGGAACTCGACGCCCATCTCCTCGAAGACCGCGCGGCGGCGCTCCATGACATTCTTTTCCAGCTTGAACTCCGGGATACCGAAGGTCAGCAGGCCACCAATTTCCGGGTACTTGTCGAACACCACGGGTTTGACGCCGTTACGCGCCAGAATGTCGGCACAGCCAAGGCCCGCAGGCCCCGCCCCTACAATGGCGACCTTCTTGTCGGTCCAGACCACCTTGGACATGTCCGGGCGCCAGCCCATGGCAAAGGCGGTATCGGTAATGTACTTCTCTACGGAGCCGATGGTGACGGCACCAAAGCCATCGTTCAAGGTGCAGTCGCCCTCGCACAGGCGATCCTGCGGGCACACGCGGCCACACACTTCCGGCAGCGAGTTGGTCTTGTGGGACAGCTCGGCGGCTTCGATGATGTTGCCTTCCACCACCAGCTGCAGCCAGTTGGGAATATAGTTATGTACCGGGCATTTCCATTCGCAGTACGGGTTGCCACAGTGCAAGCAGCGATGCGCCTGACTGGCCGCATCGGTGGGCTTGAAGGGCTCGTAGATTTCCGCGAACTCTTTGGCACGGGTATGTGCCGGTTTTTTCTCGGGGTCTTTACGACCCACGTCGACGAACTGAAAATCGTTATTCAAACGGTTGGCCATGATCTCTCTCCTCGAAGCGTAGGCGCGGACGGTTATTGCGGCTGACGCCGGGATTGGTCCAGCAGACTGCCCAGGCTGGCGGCCTTGGGCTTCACCAGCCAGAAGTGGCGTGCGTAGTCGCTGAAGTCTTCCAGAATCGCCGCACCACGCGCAGAGCCGGTCGCCGCCACGTAGGCTTCGATCATTTCGCGCAGGTGACGACGATAGGCTTCCATCGCTTCGGTATTCACCCGGTGGATTTCGACCAGCTCGTGGTTGTACTTGTCCACGAAGGTACGATCTTCATCCAGTACGTAGGCAAAACCACCGGTCATGCCTGCCCCAAAGTTGACGCCCGTCTCACCCAACACACAGACCAGACCGCCGGTCATGTATTCGCAGCAGTGGTCACCGGCACCTTCGATCACCGCCGTGGCGCCAGAGTTACGCACGCCAAAGCGCTCGCCTGCCGTGCCCGCCGCAAACAGCGTGCCGCCGGTGGCGCCATACAGGCAGGTGTTGCCGATGATGGCGGTCTTGTGGCTTTCGAACTGGCTGACCCTGGGCGGCACGATCACGATGCTGCCACCGTTCATCCCCTTGCCCACGTAGTCGTTGGCGTCGCCTTCCAGGTAGAGATTCAAACCACGCGCGTTCCAGACACCAAAGCTCTGGCCCGCCACCCCTTTGAAGCGCGCGGTGACCGGCGCCGCTTCCAGGCCATCCTCGCCGTAGCGCTTGGCAATCGCCCCCGAGGTGAGCGCGCCCACGCTGCGGTCGCAGTTGGTGATGGTGAAATCGAAGGTGCCGCCGGACTGGGTGTCGATGGCCTCTTTCAGCGCCGCCAGCACTTCCTGGTTCTTGGCACCGGGGTCGTGGGGCACGTTGCGGCTGACCACGCAGAACTGCGGCGCGTCGGCGGGCACGAAATCGTTGGACAGCAGCGGCGTCAGATCCAGCTTGCGCTGCGACGCAGTGTTGCCTTCCAGCACTTCCAGCAGGTCGGTACGGCCAATCAGGTCAGTGAGTTTGCTCACGCCCAGCATGGCCATCAGCTCGCGCACTTCCTCGGCAATGAAGCGGAAGTAGTTCTTCACCATGTCCACGGTGCCGCGGAAATGTTCACCGCGCAGGAAGTCGTCCTGAGTAGCGACACCGGTGGCACAGTTGTTGAGATGGCAAATGCGCAGGAACTTGCAGCCCAGCGCCACCATGGGCGCCGTGCCAAAGCCGAAGCTTTCGGCCCCCAGAATGGCCGCCTTGACCACGTCCAGCCCAGTTTTCAGACCGCCGTCGGTCTGGAGACGAATCTTGTCGCGCAGGCCGTTGATCCGCAGCGCCTGATGCACTTCCGGCAGGCCCAGCTCCCAGGGGGAACCGGCGTGCTTGATGGAGGTGAGCGGGCTCGCTGCCGTGCCGCCATCGTAGCCCGATACGGTGATCAGGTCCGCGTAGGCCTTGGCAACGCCGGTGGCAATGGTACCGATGCCGGGCTCGGAGACCAGCTTCACCGACACCTGGGCATCGGGGTTGACCTGCTTCAGGTCGAAGATCAGCTGCGCCAGGTCTTCGATGGAGTAGATGTCGTGGTGCGGCGGCGGCGAAATGAGCGTCACGCCGGGCACCGAGTAGCGCAGGCGGGCAATCAGTTGATTGACCTTGCCGCCTGGCAGCTGGCCGCCTTCGCCGGGCTTGGCCCCTTGGGCAACCTTGATCTGCAGTACGTCTGCATTGACCAGGTAGGCCGGCGTCACGCCGAAACGACCAGAGGCGATCTGCTTGATCTTCGAGCTGCGGATGGTGCCGTAACGGGCAGGATCTTCACCGCCTTCCCCGGAGTTGGAGCGACCTCCGGCCTCGTTCATGGCCTGGGCCAGCGCTTCATGGGCCTCGGGGGAGAGTGCGCCCAGCGACATGCCTGCGCTGTCGAAGCGTGGAATCAGCGCTTCGATGGGCTCGACCTCTTCCAGCGGAATCGGCGTGGCCGCAGGCTTGAGCTTCAGCAGGTCACGAATGGTGGCCACGGGGCGCTCGTTCACCAGCTGCGCGAACTTCTTCCACTTGGTGTAGCTGCCCTCCTGCACCGCCGCCTGCAGCGCCTTGACCACATCCGGGTTATAGGCGTGATACTCGTGGCCATGCACGTACTTGAGCATACCGCCCTGAGAAATGCCCTTGCGAGGAATCCAGGCATCCTTGGCCAGCAGCTCCTGCTGCAGCTGCAGCTCGGCAAAGCCGGTGCCCTGAATGCGCGACGCCATGCCGACGAAACAGGTATCCATCACCTCATCGGCCAGACCCACAGCTTCGAACAGCATGGAGCCACGGTAGGACGCCAGCGTCGAGATGCCCATCTTCGAAAGAATCTTGAACAGCCCCTTCTGCAGGCCCTTGCGGTAGTTCTCGCGGGCATCTGCCGGGTTACCGGTGAGTTCGCCAGTGCGGTGCATGTCGGCCATCACCTGATAGGCCAGCCACGGGTAGACCGCCGTGGCGCCCACGCCGAACAGTACGGCCATCTGGTGGGCGTCGCGGGCATAGCCGGTCTCGACCACGATGTTGGCATTCGGGCGCAGCGCCAGACGCCCCAGGTGCGAGTGCACGGCACCCACGGCCAGGGCTGCCTGGATGGGCAGTTGGCCCTTGGGCAGTTCGGCATCGCTCAGTACCAGAATTACCTTGCCCGCCTTGACCTGCGCTTCGGCTTCCTGGCACAGCGCCACAATGGCTTGCTGGAGGCTGGTGCTTTCCGGGTCGTAACCCAGCGGCAGCAGATGGCTGGCAAATGCCGGGTCGTCCTGACTCACCAGCGCAGTGAACTTGCGTGGCGACAGCACCGGCGTGGTCAGGATCAAGCGGTGCGCGTGCTCCGGCGTGGCCTTGAAGACGTTCAGCTCGGCACCGCAGCAGGTTTCCAGCGACATGACGATCGCTTCGCGCAGCGGGTCGATGGGCGGGTTGGTGACCTGAGCAAACTTCTGACGGAAGAAGTCGGTCAGCAGGCGCGGACGGCTCGACAGGACCGCCATGGGCGTATCGTCGCCCATGGACCCGACGGCTTCCTGGCCGCTTTCTGCCAGCGGACGCAGCACCTGGTCGCGCTCTTCGAAGGTCACCTGGAACATCTTCTGCTGCACGTTCAAGGCATCGGTATCCATGGTCTGGAATCGCGCCAGCTCGGTCAGCGCCGACTCCAGGTAGCTGGCTTCCTGCTTCAGCCAACGCTTGTAGGGGTAGGCAGATTTCAGGCGGTCATCGATGTCCTGGGTGTGCAGCACTTCGCCGGTGTGGGTATCCACGGCCAGCATCTGACCAGGGCCGACTCGACCTTTGGCCACCACGTCTTCCGGCTGATAGCCGTAGGTGCCGATTTCCGACGCCAGCGTGATGTAGCCATTCCTGGTGATCACCCAGCGCGCCGGGCGCAGCCCGTTACGGTCGAGCATACACACGGCCTGACGGCCGTCGGTCATGACCACGCCAGCGGGGCCATCCCAAGGCTCCATGTGCATGGAGTTGTACTCGTAGAACGCCCGCAGCTCGGCATCCATGGTTTCCACGTTCTGCCAGGCAGGTGGCACCATCATGCGCACGGCGCGGTGCAGCTCCATCCCCCCGGTCAGCAGTACTTCCAGCATGTTGTCCATGCTGGAGGAGTCGGAGCCGGTGGTGTTGACGATTTCATCCAGCTTGGCAATATCGGGCAGACGCTCGTTGACGAAGTTCGCCTTGCGCGAGTTCGCCCAGCCGCGGTTGGCTTCGATGGTGTTGATTTCACCGTTATGTGCCAGCAGGCGGAACGGCTGCGCCAGCGGCCAGCGCGGCGCCGTGTTGGTCGAGAAGCGCTGGTGGAAAACACAAATGGCGGTTTCCAGGCGCGGGTCGTTCAGGTCCTTGTAGAAGGCTGGCAGGTCTTCCGGCATCACCAGGCCTTTATAGGAGACCACTTCGCTGGAAAGCGACGCCACGTAGAAGTCTTCATCGCCACGCAGGGCCTGCTCGGCATAGCGGCGCGCCATGAACAGGTCGACATCGAAGTTGTCGCTGCTGCCGGGCGCCACGAACAGCTGCTCGATACGCGGCAGGCAGTCCAGTGCCATGGGGCCACAGACGCTTGAGTCGATGGGCACCACTCGCCAGCCCAGCACGTCCAGGCCGCGGGCTCTCAGCTCGCCGACCAGGGTTTCCCTGGCCTTGCTGGCACGCGCATCGTCGTCAGGCAGGAATACCACGCCCACGGCAAAGCGCTCGCCCAGCGCCACACCGAGCGCCTCTTGAGCTGCCGCACGCATGAACTGCGCTGGCATCTTGAGCAGCAGACCACAGCCGTCGCCGGTTTTGCCGTCTGCCGCGATACCACCACGATGCGTCATGCAGGTAAGTGATTCAATGGCCGTTTTCAGCAAGTCGTGACTGGCCTGCCCTTCCATATGGGCAATCAGGCCAAAACCACAGTTATCGCGAAACTCGCCAGGCTGGTGAAGACCTCTATTCATTGGGCGTGCCTCTAGTCAGCGTATTTTACCAGCAGCGTTTTTATGGTATTATTTTGGGTTTTTCTTTTTTTATAGCTCTTATTACCCGCCTACAATAAGGGCTTTCCCGCATCCGCTGCTGCAAGAAAATGGTTGCTCAGCATAGCGATTTGCAGTCGCGTAGCGCAATCACCCAGAACTCGCCAACCGCAAAAAAACCTTGTCAAATCCTGTAGTTGCATGCTCAAACTACAAAAAAATACATACACTTCAAGCACTTGCACAGTCATTGCACGATTTTTAAACGCTGCCTACAAAGCATTAGACTTTGGTCTAAAATAAAGCAAAAAACCCATGCCGATAGCGCATAAGCCATGCTGATTGGATACTGGGAGCCAATAAAAGCCCGCCGTGGCGTGGGCGGGCTTTGCCAATATCATGACTGACGCATGATCAGCATCCGACGCTACCTCGTTAGGCGCGAGGGTAGCCGGTCAGCAGCTCGGTCAGCAGTTCCGGGGCGTGGCATCGCTGACGCAGGCATCCCCCAGCGCCTTGAGCAGCACCAAGCGCAGGCGCGCATCGACGTTTTTCTTGTCCAGGCGCATGCGCACCAGAAAATCATCGGCGCTCATATCGCGCGGCGCGGCCAGCGGCAGTCCGGCACTTTCGATCACCGAGCGAGTGCGCGCCAGCGCATCCTCCGTGATCCAGCCTAGCTGGCATGACAGCGTGGCCGCCATGGCCATGCCCGCCCCCACCGCCTCACCGTGCAGCCAGTTGCCATACCCTTGATGTGCTTCGATGGCATGGCCAAAGGTGTGCCCCAGGTTCAATAGCGCGCGAACCCCCTGCTCGGTTTCGTCTTCGGCCACGATGTCGGCCTTGATCTGGCAGCTTTTGGCAATCGCCTCGGCCACGATGCCTGGCTCCACCTGACGCAGGGCATCCATGTGCGCTTCCAGCCAGCCCAAAAAATCTTCGTCACGAATGAAGCCATACTTCACCACTTCGGCCAGGCCCGCCGACAGTTCCCGGGGCGGCAGCGTGGCCAGGGTATCGATATCGACGATGACGGCTTTGGGCTGCCAGAAGGCGCCTATCATGTTCTTGCCCAGCGGATGGTTCACCCCGGTCTTCCCGCCCACCGAGGAGTCCACCTGCGAGAGCAGGGTGGTGGGCACTTGAATGAACGCGACGCCACGCTGATAGGAGGCCGCCGCATAGCCCACCATGTCGCCAATCACGCCACCACCCAACGCAATGAGCGTACAGCGGCGATTGAACCCAGCTTCCAGCAAGGCATCCCAGATGCGGCTGACCTGTTCGATACTCTTGTATTGCTCGCCGTCGGGCAGCACCAGCGTGCGTACGTCAAGGTGGTCAGGCAAGCTTTGGCACAGCGCGTCGAGATAGTGCGGCGCAACGGTCTCGTTGGTGACCACCATGACTTGCTCACCCGCCAGGTAAGGCACGAACCGCTCAGGGCGATTCAACAGCCCCACGCCGATATGAATGGGGTAGCTTCGCTCACCCAGATCCACGTTCAGAGTGCGTTCTATGCCTGAGGGCTGTGTCATGACGATACCTTTGTTTGCGTTGTGCCGGTTGCTTCCAGCGGGTCGACCAGCCGGTGGACTCGGCGCAGAATTTCATTGACCACGGCGCGCGGGCTGCGACGATCCGTGCGCACGGTAATATCGGACGTAGCACGATAGAGCGGGTCACGGGTGGCGAACATGTCGTTGAGCACCTGCTCCCGGTCGGCGCACTGGAGTAGCGGACGATTACGGTCCTTGGCCGTGCGCTTGAGCTGTTGCTCCACGGTGGTCATCAGGTATACCACGGTACCGCGTTCACGCAGTGCACGGCGATTCTCTTCACGCAGCACCGCCCCACCTCCGGTGGCCACCACCACGCCAGAAAGCCGTGTCAGCTCGTCGATCATCTGGATTTCGCGCTGACGAAAACCGGGCTCCCCTTCCACGTCGAAAATCCACGGGATATCGGCACCGCAACGATCCTGTATGGCATGGTCGCTATCATGAAAGGAGCGCGACAGCTCCGCCGCCAACAGGCGACCTATCGTGCTCTTGCCAGCCCCCATGGGGCCGATCAAAAAAATATTGGGTAAATCCTGCATTAGCGAACCGCCAAACCATCATCAAGTAAACGAGGAGTAATAAAGACCAGTAACTCTACCTTTTCATTGCTCTCTTCGGTATAGCGAAACAGCCGACCGATAAAGGGCAAATCACCCAGCAGCGGGGTCTTGGCCATCTGGCTCAGCTGCTCGGTGGTCAGAATCCCACCCAGCACTACCGTCTGACCGTTGTCCACCAACACCTGAGTTTCGATCTGATTGGTGTCGATGGGCGGCTCACCGCCAAACTCGCTTTCCCGGAAACTGTCGTTCTTGATCACCAGATCCATGATGATACGGTTATCTGGGGTAATTTGCGGCGTGACTTCCAGCGACAGCTCCGCCTCCTTGAACTCGGTATCCGGGTTACCCTGTGCATCGACGCTCTGGAAAGCACGCTCTTCACCTTGGCGAATGGTGGCCGTGCGCTGGTTGGCGGTAATCACCCGTGGCTGCGAGATGGTCTGACTCTTGCCTTCGCTTTCCAGGGCACGCAGCTCCAGGTCGAGCAGAATATCCCCGGAGAGATAACCAAAGCTGAAACCGGTACTGGCCGCGGAGGCAGAGCCCAGGTCCACCGCCAGTCCGCCCTGGGCACGGTTGAGCCCTCCTGGGTTGATGTTACGCGGCACGAACTGCCCAGCATCGCTTTCCATGAAGCCTCGCGTGCTGGAGACGCCCCAGTTCACGCCCAACTCCCGGGAAGCGGTGTCTCGGGCTATCACGATACGCGCCTCGATCTGCACCTGGCGCACGGCCACATCCAGCCTGTCCAAAGTACGCATGATGTCGCGTACCTGTTCCGCGGTATCCTGAATGAGCAGCGTATTGGTGCGCTGGTCTACGCTGACACGGCCGCGGTCGGTCAGCAAGCCAAATCCGTCACCGCCACGCAACAGCTGCGCCAGGTTCTCTGCCCGCGCATACTTGACTTCGACGAATTCGGTAATCAACGGGGCCTGGGTCTGCTGCTGGTTGCGTGCCTCGATCTCCTGCCGCTCCAGGTCGGCCAGCTCGTTGGCGGGGGCCACCACGATGACATTGCCCTGCTCACGGCTGGAGAGCCCCTGGCTTTGCAGGATCAGCGCCAACGCCTGATCCCAAGGTACGTCGTTCAGGTTCAAGGTGACGCGCCCCGTCACGCTGTCGCTGGCCACCAGGTTCAGGCCGGTAAACTCGGCCAGCGTCGCCAGCACGGCACGCACTTCGATATCCTGGAAGTTGAGACTCAAGCGCTCGCCAGTGAACGACTGCCCTTCGCGCTCGCGCTGCTGTTGAGGCGCTTGGCTGGCCGGCTGGACCTCGATGGTCAGCGTGCGGCCACTCTGCGAGGACAACATGGCGTAAGGGCCCTCCGTTTGCAGCTCCAGCAGCGTGTCACGCTGCCCGGAACGGGGCGTGATGCGGGTAACCGGCGTAGCAAAATCGGTGACATCGTAAATCTGGTTCAAGGCATCGGGGATGTCCACGTCACGCAGTTCGGCAATCACGCGGCCACCGCTGCCTTCTCGCACCTGTGTCACCACCCCGTCACGGTCGAAGGTCACCAACAAACGCCCCGAGCCATCCGTACCCCGGCGGAAGTCGATGTTACTGACCTGAGGGCCTTGAGCGGTTGCCAGGCCTCCTTGAGGCGAGGCATCAGGCGAGAGCGTAATCCTCAACCGATCCCCATCAACCCGCGAGGTGTACTCCAACGGCTGGCTCAGGTCGACCACCAGCCGCGTTCGGCCATTGCCTTCCAGCGCCGTGATGCGTTCGACACCTGCACTGCCGACATTGATGCGACGCTGTGCCAAGCCGCTTTGCGTATCGGCCAAGTCCAGCGCCAGACGCGGCGGCGCATCCAGGCGATAGCCGCTCAGCTCCGCCACGCCACCGCTGAACTGCAGCAGCAGCTCCACATCGCCACGCGAGGTTTCTCGAACGTCCAGCGCCGTGAGCACGGAACCCCAGGCCAGCGCAGGCATCATGGTAAACAGGGAAAGCGTTATTTGGCGGAGCGCGATGGCCATAAAAGTCATCCAGTAACTGAAAAAGGTCGACACTATTGTAAGGGCGAAACTATTGGGCAGCAGACGCGGGGCGGTTTACTCCAACGTCAGCGCCGCCGGGCGCTCCTGCCAGCCTTGCTGCTGATCGAAAACGCGCTCGGCCAGACGCACTTCCTGCGGCGCTATGGCCGTAATGCGGCCATGGTCAGTGCCCAGGTAGTCGCCCACCCTGACACGGATCACGCTGCCATCCGGAGCAGCGATCATGCCCACCTGCTGACCGCCCATACGCAGCGTACCCACCAGGCGCAGCGATGACAGAGGAAACTGCTCCAGCGGCTCGGGAGAACGCTGCTGGTCGGGGGCCAACGCACTTTCCAACAGAGCCGTCGCGGCCTGGGTACGAATGCTCTCGGGCGCTAAAAAAGGGCTTCGCGCATCACTATAACGGTAAGCGACGGCTCGGTAATCGGGGATCGTCGGTATTTCTACCGGCGGCTGCCCCGCTGGGCTGCGCCGGATGTCGCTGAGCTGTTCGTCCAGCTCGCCAAGGTTGGCTTCTCCACACCCGGCCAGCAGCAACAGTCCCCCTACCATGCCTGGCCACCGCCTCATGGCGTGCCCCCCTGCTGTGCATCTTCTATATAGCTATACGTACGCGCCAGTAACGACATACGTAGCGTATCGCTGCCCTGCTCGACCGGCACCAGCGTGACATCCTGCTGGGTAATGATCCGCGCCTGCTGGCTGATATCTGCCGCAAAGCGCGCCAATTCGTGATACCCGCCCCTGACCTGAATATCGAACGGATGCTCTACATAGTGGGTATTACGCACCGTAGGCCGTAGGCGAATGGTCTCGATGGTCAGGTTATTGCTCACCGCGGCATCGCTGATGCCGTCCAGCAGCGTCGGGATTTCCGCACTGGTGGGCAGCATGGCGCGCATCGAGGCAATCTGCTCTTCCAGCAACATCAACTGGTCGCGCACTTCCGGCAAGAACGCGGCCTCGCCGACCTTGCCACGATACTCCCCCAACAGGCGCACTTCCTGGCGCTGCGCCGCCTCCAACGCGGCGCGTTTCTCGCCAAGCAGCCACCAGCTCAGACCACCGAACACGATGACGAATGCCAGCAAGCAGCACAGGCCTTTCAACAAGGTGGGCCACTCGCCCGCCTCTTTTATATTCAGCGCTTGCCAATCGACGCTCTGCAGACGCTGCCACTCGTCACGCCACCGCTGTCGGCTCCAGATCATGGCGCTGACTCCTCGCTACCGGGCAGCACTTGCACCACCTCGAACTGAAAAACCCGGCTGGTGCCATCCTGGCCGCTGGCAACTTCCGACAACAGCGGCACTCCCAAGCCTGGCATGTCGGCGATTTGACGAAGCTGCTCGGATACCTGCCACTCGTTACCGGCCATGGCCGAAATACTGACACGGTCACCACTGCGCGCCAGACGCTGATACACCACACCATCGACCACGCTGGCGGCGATGTCATTGAACAACTTGACCGTGCTGGCCCGCTCGCCCTGCAGCGTTTGAAACAGCGTCAATTGCTCACCCAAGCGAGCTACCGAGGCCTGATAGCGCTGCACATCGGCAATTTCACTGTTCAAACACTCGAGCTGTTGCGTGATGTACGCATTGCGCTGCTGCTGCGCTGCCAGCTTCTGCTGATAAAGTTGCGAAGCGCCCAGCCCCAGGCCCACCGCCAGCAGCACCATCATGATCAACAGTTTGTAAAAGCGCTGTGTTCGGCGCTGGCGGCGCGACTCACGCCAGGGCAGCAGGTTGATGGTAATACTCATCGCCCGGCCCTCATGGCCAGCCCACCGGCGGTCAGCATGGTATGCGCATCATTGGTGAGGCCTTCGATGTTAAGCCGTTTGTTGATCCGCATGCGTTGAAACGGGTTGGCAATGGTCACCGGCATGCCGCTATCGTCGGCGATGCGTTCTGCCAGCCCGGGAATCACGCTGGACCCGCCAGCCAGAACGATATGCTGCACTTCGTGCTGGCGGCCAGCGGTGTAGTAAAGCTGCAGAGAGCGCCCTACCTGTTGCACGACCGTATCGAGAAACGGGTTGAGCACTCTCTCCTGATAGTCATCGGGCAAGCCGCCGCGTTTCTTGGCAAATCCGGCTTCTTCGATACTGAGCGAATAGTGATCGCGGATGGCATCGGTCAACTGCTTCCCGCCAAAGACCGTGTCGCGGCTATAGACGATATGGCCACCGCGCACCACATGGAAGGCATTCATATTGGCACCGATATCCACCAGCCCCACGCAGGCGCTGGGGTCACTATCCACCTTCAACTGACAGCGCAGCTCGGCCAACGAGCGCTCCATGGCGAAGGTTTCCACGTCGACGGCAGCGGGTTCGAGCCCTGCACGCTCCAGGGTTTCGGTCAATTGGGAGACATCCTGCTGGCGGCAAGCGACCAGGATGACCTGCTGCTGTTCTTCATCGGAAGGCGCAGGGCCCAGGCAGTGAAAATCGAACGCCACTTCACTGAACGGAAAGGGGATATGGCGGTCAGACTCGGCGATGATCCGCTCTTCTATTTCGTCTTCGCTGAGCGAGACGGGAAATTGAAGTGTTTTGGTAATCGCGGCGCTGGCGGGAACAGCGACGGCCGCCTTACGCGTCGAAGGCTTGGCATGCTCCACTGCCCGACTCAACACGTTGGCCACATCGTTGATATCCCGGATACGCCGCTCGACCACTGCGCCTTCACGCAGAGGGCACACGGCGTAGCTTTCTACCTGAAAGTTGTCATTGCTCTGCTTGAGTTCGAGCAGCTTGACGGTCGCCGAGGCAATATCGACACCAATCAACCCTTTACTGGGTGTTAGTAAGCGCATGTTGAGTTCGGCTCCGCCTGCCTATCGTGCAAGTTTCGAGGTTACATGATTTTTGCCTGGGGCACACGCCGATGCCTCTACGCCATATCAACACTGGTGGCCGCTGCTTCCCCTTCCTATAATGGCAGCCATTGCGCGCTATGGCGGTTACACCACCATACCTACTCTCTTTTCATGGGTGCCCACTGTTCATGACGTTTTTACGAACTCTAGTGCTGTCGCTATTTTCGCTGGTCGTTGCGCTGATGGGCGCCACGGTACTGGCGGTCATCGGCGCGGCGATCTATTTCTCTCCGGGGTTACCCGACGTTCGGCAACTGCAGAATTTCGAGCTGCACACACCGTTACGCATCTACACCAATGACGGCAAGCTGATTGGCGAGTTTGGTGAAGAGCGCCGCATGGCGATCGACTTCGATGAAATCCCGGACGACATGGTCAACGCGCTGATTGCCGCCGAGGATGCCAGCTTCTTCAACCATGCCGGTGTCGACCCTCGTGGCCTGGCCCGGGCAGCGGTCGAGCTGGTACAGAGCGGTGGTGCCATTCAGTCCGGTGGCTCCACCATCACCATGCAGGTGGCACGTAACTACATGCTGACGCTGGATCAGACGTTCACGCGTAAAATACGCGAGATCCTGCTGGCCCTGCAGATGGAAAAAGTGCTCAGCAAAGAGGAGATCTTCGAGCTCTACGTCAACAAGATCTTCCTTGGCAACCGCGCCTACGGTATCGCCGCGGCAGCGGAAACCTACTACAACAAGCCGCTGGCCGAGCTGAGTCTGGCCGAAACCGCCATGATTGCAGGCCTGCCCAAGGCGCCGTCTGCCTTCAACCCGCTGGCCAACTCCGAGCGCTCGCTGATTCGCCGTAACTGGATCCTGTTCCGGATGCGCGAACTGGGCTACATCGATAACGAAGCGTACCAGGCCTCAGTGCAGGCCCCGGTCACCGCCCGTCGTCACTTCACCCAAACCGAAGTGGATGCCGCCTACGTCTCGGAGATGGCGCGCCAGTACGCCATCGAGCGCTTTGGCGATGCGGCCTATACCGGCGGCTACCGCATTTACACCACCATCGACAGCACCATGCAGCCCTTCGCCCGTCAGGCGCTGGCCAACGGCCTGATTGCCTATGACCTGCGTCACGGCTGGCGTGGTGCCGAGCAGCGTGAAATTGCGTCCAGTCTGGTCGAAGCCCAGGAACAGACCAACACCCAGGGCTTAGAAGAAGAGCTCTCGGAGTCTCCTGAAATTCGCCAGACCGCCCGCCAGGCCGCCCAGCGCAGCCAGACGGAAGTGGACGGTGTCGATGGCGACGTGAGTAACTGGCTGCAGGTACTCGAGCGTACGCCCAACTACGGCCTGCTGCGCCCCGCCATCGTGGTCGAAAGCAGTGGCCGTGAAATGCAGGTACTCACCCGTGGCGGTGAACTGCACACCATCACTTGGAGCGGCTTGAGCTGGGCGCGCCCCTACCTCAGCCCGCGCAGCCGCGGTGCCGAACCCAGCAGCGCCAGCCAGATTGCCGAGCGTGGCGACCTGATTCGCGTCATCGAGAACGACGATGGCTCCTTGCGCCTTTCCCAGCGCCCGGATGCCGAAGGCTCACTGGTAGCCCAGGACCCGCGTACCGGTGCGATTCTGGCCCTGCAAGGTGGCTTCGACTTCAACGCCAGCAAGTTCAACCGCGCCGTGCAAGCTCAGCGCCAGTCGGGCTCCATCTTCAAGCCGTTCATCTATTTAGCGGCTCTGGAAGATGGTGAAATGAACGCCGCCAGCGTCGTCAATGACGCGCCGGTCGTGCTGGACGACGGCAGCAACGCCCTGTGGCGCCCGGTGAACTCCAGCCGTGACTTCCAGGGCCCCATGCGCCTGCGCCCTGCGCTGGCTCGCTCTCGCAACCTGGTCACCATTCGTGTGCTACAAACCATGGGGCTGGATCACACGATCCAGTATCTGGAAGGGTTTGGGTTTGCGCCCCAACGCCTGCCGCGCGGCCTGTCGCTGGCGCTGGGCAGTGCCGACCTCACCCCGCTGGAAATGACCAATGCCTACGCCGTGATTGCCAACGGCGGCTTCCAGGTCTCCCCCTGGTTCATCGACCGGATTACCCGCGACGATGACAACGAGTTGATCGACGAAGCCACCCCGCAAGTGGCCTGTGCCAGCTGTGCCGAAGGCCAGGAAACCGTGGAAATCGATGGCAAGACCTACCCCGTTGCGCCCCGCGTGGCCGATGCGGCGGCGGTGTATATCCTGCGTGACATGCTGCGCGACGTCATTACCTCGGGCACTGGCCGTGCAGCGCTCAGCCTGAACCGCGATGACATCGTGGGCAAGACGGGCACCACCAACAGCCAACGGGATGCCTGGTTCGCGGGCTTCAACGGCGACCTGGTGACCACCGTTTGGGTGGGCAAGGACAGCAATGAAACCATCGCCGAGTACGGTGCCAATGCCGCCCTGCCCATCTGGATAGAGTTCATGGGGGATGCCCTGGCAGGCTCGCCCTCAGCGATTCCCGAGCGGCCTTCCACGGTCATATCGGCACGCGTGGACGCCTCCACTGGGCGACGCCTGCACGATGACCAGTCAGGCGGTATTTCCGAGCTGTTCCACCGCGACCACTTGCCGGACTATCAGGCCCGAGGCATCAGCCAGGAGCTGGAAGAAGCCAGCGGCTCGCAGGGGTCAGGCGCGGCAGAGTCGATCTTCTAACCGCCCGTCAGGGCCGCGCTGCGAAATAGCCTGGCCTGAACCGCAGGCATGAAAAAGCCCGGGAACCTCTCAAGGTTTCCGGGCTTTCTTTTGGGGATGGCCGTTAGCTCGGTACGCTCAGAACTTCACGACGGCTGGCCTGCCAGTTGGCTGCGATGACCACGCTCATGACCACCACGCCGACGACTTCTGTCCACAGGCTGGGGTAGAACACCGCGAAGATCGCGCCACCAATGGCCAGACGCGGCAGCCATGACATGCGCGTAAACAGATAGCCCTCCAGCGAAGCGGCAAACGCCCCCAGCGCCAGGATGGCAATGACCCCGTTCCAGATCACCACCGGCACCGGGCCACCCACGATGATTTCCGGGTTGAACACCATGAACAGCGGAATCAGGTAGAGGCCCTTGGCAAACTTCCACGCCTGCACGCCGGTCTCCATGGGTTTACTGCCCGCAATCGCTGCCCCGGCAAAGCCTGCCAGGGCGATGGGAGGCGTCACGTTGGAGTCCTGGGAGTACCAGAACACCACCAGGTGAGCGATCAGCAGCGGCACGCCGAACTCGGCGGTCAAGGCCGGACCGACCAGTACGATCAGCACGATATAGCTGGCCGTTACGGGCAGCCCCATGCCCAGAATCAAGCTCGCCAGCAGGACCATCACCAGCGCCAGCACCAGGTTACCGCCAGAGAAGGCCAGCATCATGGAGGAGAACTTGAGCCCCAGGCCGGTCAGCCCTACGACACCTACGATGATGCCCGCCACGGCACAGGCCATGGAAACCGCCACGGCATTGCGCGCGCCCAGCTCCAGCCCTTGCACAAGCTTCACCAACCCTGCCCACAGCACGCCCCTGGTGCGCTCCAGGGTCACGGGCTGGCCCTGTTTGGGGGCCACGAAGAAGTACCACAGCGCGTAGCGAATCACCGCCACGGCAATCATGGTCACCACCGCGTAGTAGCCCACTCGCATGGGCGACATGCTCATGGCCAGCAGCCATACCAGCACCGCCAGCGGCAGCAGGAAATGCCAGCCATCCTTCATTACCTGGCGCATCTGCGGCAGCTCGCTCTTGGGCATGCCCTGCATGCCTTGCTTCAAGGCGATGATGTGGACAAAGAGATACACCGTGGCAAAGTACATGATGGCCGGCAGAATACTGATCTTGACGATTTCCAGGTACGGCGTATTGGTGTACTCGGCAATCAGGAACGCCCCGGCCCCCATCAGCGGCGGCATGATCTGCCCACCGGTAGAGGCCGCCGCCTCGATGCCGCCCGCCTGCTTCGGCTTATAGCCCAGCTTTTTCATCAGCGGAATGGTGAACGCTCCGGTGGTCACCACGTTGGCGATGGCACTGCCAGAAATCGACCCCATGCCCGCAGATGCCAGCACCGCCGCCTTCGCCGGGCCACCACGCTGCCTGCCCGTGGCTGCGTACGCCATATCGATGAAAAACTTGCCCGCCCCCGTGCTTTCCAGGAACGCGCCAAACAGGACGAAAATGAAGATATAGGTCGCCGCCACGCCCAGCGGTAGGCCGAAGATACCTTCCTGCCCCAGATAAAGCTGGCCCGCCACGCGGTCGAGGCTGTAGCCACGGTGGGCCAGAATGCCGGGCATCCACTCGCCCAGCCAAGGCAGCTCGCCCCTTGGCCCGGCAAAGGCATAGATGATCGCCAGAAGGCCAATGATCGTCATGCCCAGGCCCACCGCACGGCGACTGGCTTCCAGTACGGTCACCGTGGCAATACAGGCCACCAGAATGTCCGTCTCGTTCCAGAACCCGGCGCGGCTGAAAATGGCGTCCAGGTTGAGCACCAGATACCCCCCGGTGATCAGCGCCCCGGCAAAAAAGATAAAATCGATCCCCCAGCCCAGCACACCGCGTTTACGGTGAGGGCCAAAGGCAGGAAACATCAGAAACGCCAACAGCATGATCAGCGCAAGGTGGATACTGCGCTGATAGAAGAGACCCAGGGGTTGAATGCCCGCAGAATAGAGTTGGAATAACGAAAGCCCCACGGCAACAATGGTGATACACCACAGCACGATGCGGGGTTGAATCGCATTCCCGCCCGGCATGATGACCGGCGGTGGAGTGGATTCGTTCATGAAGTCCTCGGAAGCGTTAGCAAACTTATACGTTATGTAATAGCGCCAGGCGTGGTACACCCGGCTTTATATGATGTGCTTGGCATCAGGCTGTCATTGACAGATATCGTCATGGGGTAAAACGTCGCGAGCCTCCATCAGTTGAATCGTGACACGCTGCCCGGCCACCCGCTCGCTCAAGCTGCACACGGCATGCTCACCATCGGGCCAGACCACCTGATGGTTTACCGCGAGAGCCCCCACCCGTAGCGCGTAGCGGTTATTGGGCACCGATTCGTTAATCTCATTGATCCAGTAGCCACCCTCCCCATCCGACACTTGCTCGCCACGTCCAAGGACATGCCCGAGCCCAGCGGCAAAATCCGGCTGATGGCTACGCTCCAGCTGCAGCGTTCCTGCCGCATTGCGGTAGCAGTCCAGGACCCTGAAATGCTTCACCGAGTGCTGCCACTGGATGCACCAGCGGCTACCGCTGGGTGCCGCGACATTCAGCAGCGCCTGATGCTCTTCCGTCGTGACGACCAGACGCTGCGACGCCGAAGCAGGGGCAGCCCCCGCTTCGGCGCACATGCCGCTCATCGTGAAAAGCGCCACCAGTGGAAAACACCACCGCATAGCGACTACGCGATTAGGGGCGCAGGTTGTCAGGGATATCCGCACCGACTTCTTCGAAGTAACGGATAGCACCCGGATGCAGCGGCACCGGCGTAGAGCCCATGGTGAACTCGACGGTAGTGTCATTGGCGGCCGGGTGAACGGCGATCAATTCATCGATGTTTTCGAACAGCAGGTGGGTCAGTTGGTAGGCCAGCTCTTCGTCCAAATCGGCGTTGACGACCAGTACGTTAGGAATACCAATGGTCTGGACCGCTTCGTCCATGCCGTCGTACATGCCCGCGGCCAGTTCATAAGGGGCGAACACCGCTTCCACTTCCTGGGCGTTGGCAATCTCTTCGTCGGACAGGCCGATCAGGCGAATGTCGCGCGTGGCAGCAAGGTTGAGAATCGAGCTGGTGGGCGGACCAACGCTCCAGAAACCGGCGTCGATATCGCCATCACGGATGGCATCGGCGGTTTCGTTGAAGTTCAGGCGCTGGGGAGTGAAGTCGCTGTAGCTGACGCCGTTGGCTTCCAGCAGGGCACGCGCGTTCAGCTCGGTACCACTGCCCGGCGCACCGACGGAAACACGCTTGCCCGCCAGGTCCGCAATGCTGTGAATGTCGGAATCGGCTAGGGTCACGAGCTGTACCGCGTTCGGGTAGACCGAGGCCAGCGCACGGGTATTCTCGATCTGACGACCTTCAAAATCACCCGTGCCGGTATAGGCCTGGTAGGCGGTATCGGCCAGCACCAAGGCCAGGTCGGCATCACCGCGCATGATCAGCCCCATGTTCTCGACGGAAGCACCTGTCACTTCGGCGGTCGCCTGAGCGCCATCGATATGGTTGTTGATCATTTCGGCAAAGCCACCACCGATCGGGTAGTAAACGCCGCCGGTGCCACCGGTCGCAATGGAGAGCTGCTGGGCGCTGGCGGGCAGTGCAGCCGCCAACATGGTCGCTGCAACGGTGTATTTTAGTTTGTTCATTGGAATTGCCTCCGTCCTGCTTGGACTTATTGATTATGGTTGACGTAAAGGAGGTAAGAAGCCAGTTTCTCGCCGCCGTCAGCGGCGTCGAGAACGGTATTTAAACGTTAGCACGGCAGTTGCGTTAGATACTAATCCAACAACGTTTTCACCTGCTCCACGATATGCGCACCAATGGGTAGCGCCGAGGTCGCCGCAGGCGATGGCGCGTTGCCCACGTTGACCGTGCGCGGAGTATTCACGAACAGGAAGTCATCCACCAGCCGACCATCGTTGGAGACCGCCTGAGCGCGTACGCCCGCCGGGTAAGGGGTCAAATCCTCCAGGGTCAGGCTCGGGCAGTACTTGCGTACCAGCTCCAGATAGCCGCGCTTGTAGAGCGAGTTTTTCATCTCCACCAGCCCAGGCTTGAGATGCTTGCCCAGCACTTTCAGGATGCCTGGGTGGCTGAACATCTGCCCCATATCGCGTAGCGACATGTCCTGCTTGCGATACCCTTCGCGCTTGAGCGCCAGCACCGCATTGGGCCCAACGGTGACCGTCCCGTCGATCATGCGGGTCAGGTGAACACCCAAAAAAGGCATGGCAGGGTCGGGAATCGGGTAGATCAGGTGGTTGACGATGCGGTTGTGGCGCTCGGGAAGCAGGTAGTATTCGCCACGGAAGGGGCAAATCGTGAAGCCGGGGTCCTTGCCCAGCATGCGGATCACCCTGTCGGCCATCAACCCCGAGCAGGAGACCAGGTAGCGGCTGGTGAAGGTCTCATGCTCGGTGGTCACCACGACCTCATCGGCCCGCTCGTCAAGGCCCGTCACGCAGTGCTCGAAGCGAATCTCGCCGCCCAGCCGGGTGAACTCGGCGGCCATCGCCTGGGTGACTTCGGCATAGTTCACGATGCCGCTGGAAGGCACGAAAATGCCCGCCACACCGGTAATGTTGGGCTCGCGCTCCTTCAGCGCCGCGGCCTCCAACCACTCCCGCTCCAGACCGTTGGCCGCCGTGCGCTCCCAGAGCGCTTCCATACGCTGCTTTTCCAGCGGGTTGGTGGCCACCAGCAGCTTGCCGCAGATGTCGTAACCCACGCCATGCTGGTCACAGAACTCGCGGGTCGCACGGTTACCCTCCAGGCAAAACTTCGCTTTCAGGCTTCCTGGCGTGTAATACACCCCGGCATGAATCACGCCGCTGTTATGGCCGGTTTGATGCTGAGCGGGGCCTGCTTCCTTTTCCAACACCAGCAAGCGTTTGTCCGGGTAGGTCTGTTGCAGCTGCATGGCGGTGGAAAAACCCAGTATGCCGCCGCCGACAATGATGAAATCCCACATGAATGTCGTTACCTGTGCCAAATTTTCAAAATTTATTGATAATAGCCGTTATTCTACGTTGACCGCCACGCCCCTACATTGGTCTAAGCCACACTGATCCAAGGAGTCCCCATGGAGCACGATGCACCGCGCCAGAACCTGGCGATTAGCGCTTACCACGCGCTCAAGCAGGACATCATTCGTGGCCGCTATGCCCCCGAAGAGAAGCTCTTGATGAGCCGTTTGAAAGAGTATTACGGCGTGAGCACCGGCCCCCTGCGTGAAGCGCTGTCACAGTTGGTCGCCGACCGACTGGTCGTGGCCATCAGCCAACGGGGCTACCGGGTGGCGGCCATGTCGCTGGCCGAACTGAACGATATCTACGACGCTCGCGCTCAGTTGGAAGGGCTGATTTTGCGCCTCGCCATCGAACGTGGCGACGACGACTGGGAAGCCAACGTGCTGGCCACGGCGCACCGCCTGGCCAAAGTCACCGACGTCAGCTCCCCCGACGAACTGCTGGACGGCTGGGATTTACGCCACAAGGCGTTCCATACCGCCATTGCCAGCGGCTGCAACTCCCCCCATCTGCTGCAGATGCGCAACACCCTGTTCGATCAGGTAGAGCGCTATCGCCACCTGTGGCTGCAAGAGACCGTCATGTCGCCCCAGGCGCTGGACATCAAGCGCCAGGAACACGCGGCGCTGGTCGACGTCATTCTCGCCCGCAACACCGAGCAGGCGGCCGATCTGATGCGCGACCACCTGATGACCCCAGTGCCTATCATTACACGGGTACTGCAAGCCCGCGGCATCGATTGAATGCCGGGCGATTAAATTCTGCGTTTTAAAAAAATGTAGATATTTTTAAATAACGGCGATACATTGAGCTCAACAAGATCATCTTTCGGAGTTCAACGCCATGACACGCTTCAACTGGGACGACCCGCTGCTTCTCGAACACCAGCTCACCGATGAAGAGCGCCAGATTCGTGACGCCGCTCGCGACTACTGCCAGGAAAACCTGCAGCCACGTGTGCTGAGCGCTTTCCGCGAAGAGCATTTCGATCGTGACATCATGTCCGAGATGGGCGAGCTGGGCCTGTTGGGCGCCACCGTTTCCCCGGAATACGGCGGCGCGGGCGTCAACCACGTGGCTTATGGCCTTATCGCCCGTGAAGTGGAGCGTGTCGATTCCGGCTACCGCTCGGCCATGAGCGTGCAGTCATCGCTGGTGATGCACCCCATCGAAGCGTATGGCTCCGAAGAGCAGAAACACAAATACCTGCCCAAGCTGGCCAGTGGCGAGATGGTGGGCTGCTTCGGCCTGACCGAACCCGACCATGGCTCCGACCCGGGCTCCATGATCACCCGTGCAGAAAAAGTCGATGGCGGCTACCGCCTGACCGGGGCGAAGATGTGGATCACCAACAGTCCGATTGCCGATATCGCGGTGGTCTGGGCCAAGTCCGCTGCCCACGATAATCAGATCAAAGGCTTCATCGTCGAGCGTGGCACCGAAGGCTTCTCCACCCCGAAAATCGAAGGCAAGGTCTCTCTGCGTGCATCGATCACCGGCGAAATCGTCCTCGACAACGCTTTCGTGCCTGAAGAGAACCTGCTGCCCAACGTTAGCGGTCTGAAAGGTCCTTTCGGCTGTTTGAACAAGGCACGCTACGGCATCGCCTGGGGCGTGATGGGCACCGCTGAGTTCTGCTGGCACGCTGCCCGTCAGTACACCCTGGACCGCAAGCAGTTTGGCCGCCCGCTGGCCGCCAACCAGCTCATCCAGAAGAAGTTGGCCGACATGCAGACGGAGATCACCCTGGGGCTGCAAGCCGCCCTGCAGGTGGGTCGCCTGATGGACAGCGGTAACTGGGCGCCGGAAATGATCTCGCTGATCAAGCGCAACAACTGTGGCAAAGCGCTGGACATCGCCCGGGTGGCGCGCGACATGCACGGTGGCAATGGCGTCTCCGACGAGTACGGCGTGATCCGCCACATGGTGAACCTGGAGTCCGTGAATACCTACGAAGGTACCCACGATGTGCACGCCCTGATTCTGGGCCGCGCACAAACCGGCATTCAGTCGTTCTTCTAACGTCGTCATCACTCAGCGAGGCACCCCATGAGCACAGCCGCAAAGCCCCTGGCAGGCATCAAGGTACTCGACATCTCTCGCGTACTGGCAGGCCCCTGGTGCGGGCAGATGCTGGCCGACATGGGTGCCGAGGTGATCAAGGTAGAGCGCCCCCAAAGCGGCGATGACACGCGCCACTGGGGGCCACCTTGGCTCTCCGGCAGCAACGAGTCGGCCTACTACCTGTGCGCCAATCGCGGAAAACGCTCGGTGACGGTCGATATGGCCAAGCCCGAAGGCCAGGCACTGATCAAGCAGTTGGCGGCCCAATCGGACGTGGTGCTGGAAAACTTCAAGGTCGGCGGGCTGAAAAAATACGGCCTGGACTACGCGAGCCTGAAAGCACTCAATCCTGGCCTGGTCTACTGCTCCATTACGGGCTTTGGCCAGGAGAGCCCCTACGCCCATCGAGCGGGCTACGATTTCATGATCCAGGCCATGGGCGGCCTCATGAGCCTGACCGGCCAACCCGACGGTGAACCCGGTGGCGGCCCGGTCAAGGTGGGGGTCGCCATCACTGACATTTTCACGGGCCTGTATGCCGCCAATGCGGTGCTGGCAGCGCTATACCAGCGCCGCGACAGTGGCGAAGGCTGCCATATCGACCTGGCGCTCATGGACGTACAGGTAGGTGTGCTGGCCAACCAGGCACTCAATTACCTGACCTCCGGCCAGGTACCCCAGCGGCTGGGCAATGCGCACCCGAACATCGTGCCCTATCAGGCGTTTGCTACCGCCGATGGCCACATGATCCTGGCCGTCGGCAACGACGAACAGTTCAAGCGCTTCTGCCAGGTCATCGACCAGCCGCAGCTGGCACAAGACGAACGCTTTGCCACCAACGGCAGTCGTGTACAGCATCGCGAAGCGCTGGTGCCGATCCTGGCGCTCGCCCTGGCAGCACAGCCTACCGATAGCTGGCTGGCAGCCTGCGAAGCGGTCGGTGTGCCCTGCGGGCCTATCAATACCCTTGATCGCGTGTTTGACGATCCTCATGTCAAGGCACGCGGGCTCAAGCAGACGCTGCCCCATGCCCAGGCAGGCGAGGTCAATCTCGTCGCCAACCCGATTCGTATCAACGGGCAGTCACTGAGTGCCCAGAGCGCTCCCCCGACCCTGGGCGAGCACACCGATAGCGTGCTGGATGCCATTGGCATCAGTGACGAGCAGCGCGCGGCGCTTCGCGCGGCAGGCATCATCTAATTGTTCTCTTCCGAATATGACCCACTTTAACTATTACCCACTTTAACTATGAACCTATGTCGATGTAGTACCCCTTGAAACGCCCAGCCGGGCGTTTTTTTTGCCTGCCATCACCACTCTATACAAAACCTATACAGACAGTGTCGTTATCGCTAGACTAAGCTTATCTCTTGGCAGCTCGTGGCCAACCCGAGCACGTGCTTTGCGACGATTTCCAATCCAGGCGACGTGACCCGTCGGCCGAATAAAAGACGACATGGGGTAACGGCATGGCTAACTGTGCGCGAGTGAGCGGAGTGTGTAAACGCTGTGAGGGCGAGCTGCCCTTTGAGTTCACCATGGCCTTCCAACCCATCGTCGAGCTTTCAAAGGCCCGCGTGGTAACCCATGAAGCACTGGTGCGCGGCCCGAATGGTGAATCGGCATGGAGCATCCTGTCCCAGGTGACCGATGACCTGTTGTATCGCTTCGATCAGGCGTGCCGGGTTCGTGCCATCGAACTGGCCAGCGAACTTGGCATGGAGACCGACCTCTCCATCAACTTCCTGCCCAACGCCGTATATGAACCCGAGGCCTGCATTCAAGCCACGCTGGAGGTATCTCAACGGGTGGGCTGGCCCACCGACAAACTGATCTTCGAGATCACCGAAACCGAGCGGGTACGCGACCGCCAACACTTGTGCAACATCATCGATGCTTACCGCAGCATGGGATTCAAGACAGCCCTGGACGACTTTGGCAACGGCTACGCCAACCTGGACCTGTTGACTGTTTTGGCACCGGACAAACTCAAGATCGACCGCGAACTGGTCATGCACTGTGATCAGCACCCACGTCGTCAGGCCCTGCTCAATGCGATCATCCTGCTGGCCAGGGAACTGGACATGACGCTGATTGCCGAAGGCGTGGAAACGCGCCAGGAAGCGCTGTGGCTTGCCCGGGCTGGCATCACTCGGCAGCAAGGCTTCTTTTATGCCAAACCCCGAATTGGCGAGCTGGCAACGGAACTAACGCCTATGCTGGAAGCACTACGTCATGAGATATCGTCAGGCATGGAGCGCTGAATGAACGCAATCGGCACCGATTATCTGTATCAACTGATACACCGCTCAAAGCGCAATACGGAGAACGTTATCAAGACCGCACCCTTGGGCATCTGTATCACCGACCCCCATGGTCATTTCGAAATGGTCAACCCTGCCTACTGCCAGTTTTACGGCTATCAAGAGGAAGAGTTGATCGGCCAGCACTTCACCATCGTGGTGCCCGAAGCGTATCGACAGCAAATCAGCCAGCTGCACGATGTGTTCATCCAGGGCAACGACACTCACGAGCTGCGCCAGGAGTGGGAAGTGCGCTGCAAGAACGGCGAAGTACGCACCATCATCGCCGAAGCCGCCCGCATAGAGGGCGATGATGGGCTGGCCCGCAAGGTCACGTTCATCGTCGATATCACCCAGCGCAAGCGGCTGGAAGAGCGCTTGAAGCAAGCCAACGAGCGCCTAAAATATCTGGCGCACCACGATGAGCTGACCGGCCTGCTCAACCGTCGCCAAGGGCTTGCCAAACTGGATGAGGCCATCGAGCGCTGCCAGCGCTACGGCAACCCGCTGAGCATTGCGCTTTTCGACCTGGACGACTTCAAGCAGATCAACGATACCTATGGGCATGGCGCCGGCGACGGCGTGCTCCAGGAGCTGACACGGGTGGTCGACCAACAGCTGCGCAACACGGATTTTCAAATACGTTTGGGTGGCGAAGAGTTCTTGATCATCATGCCGGAGGTCGCTGCTGAAGGCGCCCAAACGGCCATGGAGCGCATCCGGCAGGAAGTTGCGCAAATCTCCTACACCGAGCATCAATTGACCGTCACGTTGTCGGCAGGCATCGCATGTTACAGTAAAGGCTCCAGCACTCGGATGCTGGACCGTGCCGACAAGGCCATGTACCAGGCCAAGCAGGCAGGGCGCAACCGCGTCGTCATCGCATCGTCATCTGTGTGATCTAATGAACACTATGCTGAGATGCACACTATGCTTACAAGATGCTGACAAGCACACCCCAACCCAAAGGAGTTGAGCCATGAGCAATGCCGAGCTAAACGAACTAAAGCAGAAATACGTCGCGGCAGGTGCAGCAAGCCCCGCCACCGCCTTTGCGGACCGCGCCGAAAACGCTGAGATCTGGGACGCCGACGGCAACCGCTTCATCGACTTCGCGGGCGGTATCGGCGTGTTGAACGTGGGGCATCGCCACCCGAAGGTCGTCGCGGCGGTAAAAGCCCAGCTAGATAAGGTCATGCACACCTGCCAAACGGTCATGCCCTATGAAGGCTACGTCAAGGTCGCCGAAAAGCTCAGCCATCTCGTGCCCGTACGCGGCCACGCCAAGGTGATGCTGGCCAACTCCGGTGCCGAAGCGCTGGAAAACGCGGTGAAGATCGCCCGCGCCGCCACTGGCCGCTCCAACGTGATCTGCTTCGATGGCGGCTACCATGGCCGTACCTTCTACACCATGGCCATGAACGGCAAGGTCGCGCCCTACCAGACCGATTTCGGCCCGATGCCTGGCACCGTATTCCGCGCGCCCTACCCGGTGCCCTACCACGGCGTCAGCGAAGACGAGGCCATCCGCGGCCTGAAGATGACGCTGAAAACCGACGCCAACCCTAAAGACACTGCCGCGATCATTCTGGAGCCGGTGCTGGGTGAAGGCGGCTTCTACCCCGCACCGACCAGCTTCCTGAAGAAGATTCGCGAAATTTGCGATGAGCACGGCATGCTGATGATCATCGACGAAGTGCAGTCGGGCTTTGGCCGCACCGGCAAGATGTTCGCCATCGAGCACAGCGGCGTCGAGCCGGACATGATGACCATGGCCAAGAGCATGGCCGACGGCATGCCAATCTCGGCCATCGTCGGTACCGACAAGGTGATGGACGCCTCTGGCCCCAACTCCCTGGGCGGCACCTACACCGGCAGCCCCACTGCCTGTGCGGCTGCGCTGGCCGTCATGGAAATCTTCGAAGAGGAGAACATCCTCGAGAAGAGTCAGGCACTGGGCGAGAAGCTGGCAGCACGCTTCAACGAGTGGCAGGGCAAGTTCGATTGTATCGACCACGTGCGTAACATGGGTGCCATGGCCGCCTTCGAACTGGTGAACAACAAGACCGACCGCACCCCGGACCCGGAGCTGGCAGCAGCGCTGTGCAAAAAAGCCCGTGAAGAGGGTCTGATCCTGCTCTCCTGCGGCATGTACGGCAACACCATCCGCTTCCTGATGCCCGTCACCATCGAAGACGACGTGCTGAACGAAGGCCTGGACATCATCGAGTCCTGCCTGGAATCGCTGATCTAAACTCTCATCCCCACGCAGTTGAGGAGCGTTACCGGGGCCGCCGATCACCTTCCAAAAAGTTGGCGGTAAACACGGCTTTGCCGTGGGTCTCGAACGACCACTTCATCACCTCGCCGAGTGCCGCCATCACCTCATCGAACTCACCGAATAGCTGGGTACTCATGCGGTTAGGATGAACCTCCAGCCCGGTGGCCTCCAGGCGTTTGACCACTTCTTTCACCACGGGCTTGAAATCATCGGCCAGCGGGTAGTAGCTCAGCTGTACGGAAAGGTACATATCGACTCCTTGAGCGCCCTATGACGACGCTGTTTGAAACTGCTGCCACGCGGCCAGGATCGCCGAGCGGGTCTCCTCCGGGTGCTCCATGGGGAACATGTGGGTGCCCGGCACCGTACTGACCGGCAACCCCCGGCGGGCGATGCGCTTGACCCGCGATGGCGTCATCAAGTGCGACTCCAGCCCGGCCACTAGCTGAACGGGTACGCCTACCCGTTGGGGCAAGCCGGAGAGGTGATCCGGCAGGTGGCGGAAAATTTCCAGCTCGATGCGCGGGTCGAAGGTCAGCTCGGCACCGCCATCGTCCAGCAGCCGTGTGCCTGCTTCAATGTAGTCGTTGAGTGCCTCGGGGGTAAAGCGACGAAACAGCCCTCGCCGCCGCAGCGAGGTCGCCATGGCCTCACGGCTGGGCCACACCGTGCGCCGCCCCTTGGTTTTACCCGCGGGGGTGATACGGTCAATGAACCCAAAGCGCTTGGCCGCTTTCATGGCCCAGGCATCCGGCCCCAGCATCAGCGGCGGGTCGAGCATGATCACACCGCGAAAACGCTCCGGCTGCTTGTCGGCAGCCATGGCCATCAGCGTGCCGCCCAGTGAATGCCCCACCCCCAAGAGCGGTGCATCGGTGTCGGGCAGGTAGCTCAACAGTTCCTCTACCAGGTTGCCCCAGTTGTGGTTCACCGGGTAATCCGGGTGGTGGCCCAAACGGTCCAGCGGGTGAACATCGAACGATTCCGCCAGCGGGTCTAACAGGCTGCGGTAACTCAAGCCGGGAAAGCCGTTGGCATGGGCAAACACTAAGCGGGGGCGTTGGGTGGCATCGGCAGGCATGGCGGGCTCGCGGGTCATCTGGTGGTTCGGGGGCGATCACGTAAGGGCTGTCACATGAACCCTATCATACGACTGTTTTAACGCGAGCCCGAGTACCCGTCAATCCACCCAAGGGTTAACCTGCTAATTAAAACAGCGAGAGCTGCTGGGCAGCCGTCTCTTCCGCCAACCGATACCCCACCCCCAGCAGGCGCACGGGGCGCTCACCTCTGGCCCAGCCCACGTTCAGCAAGGTTTCGAACTGCTCCAGATCGGGCGCCGGGTCGGCGTGTTCGACGGTGGTTTGAGTGAAGTCGTTGAACTTCACCTTCACCATCAGCCCGCGCACGGCGGGGGCCGGATCGAGGCGTGCGTAGCGGCGCTCCAGGTCGCTGATCAGCTCAGGCAGCTCATGGCGGCAGGCGTCGAGGGTCGGCAAGTCCCGAGAGTAGGTTTGTTCGGTACTGATCGACTTGCGCTCGCGGTGGGTCTTGACCGGTCGCTCATCTCGCCCGTGGCTAAGCTCGTGCAGCCGATGGCCGAAGCGACCAAAGCGCTCCACCAGCTCGGTCAGCGGTCGGGCGCGCAGATCCGCCCCCGTTTGAATCCCCAGTTCGGCCAGCTTTTCAGCGGTGCGCGGCCCCACGCCATGAATCTTTTTCACCGGGAGCTGCTGCACAAAGGCATCGATATCGTCTGGCGTGATGACAAACAGCCCATCGGGCTTGCGCCAGTCGCTGGCGATCTTGGCGAGAAACTTGTTGGGTGCCACCCCCGCCGACACGGTAATGCCGACTTGCTCTTTCACCCGCTGGCGAATGGCTTCTGCCATGCGGGTGGCGCTGCCGTGATACTGGGTGACGTCCGAGACGTCCAGAAAGGCTTCGTCCAGCGAGAGCGGCTCGATCAGTTCGGTGACATCGCGGTAGATGGCAAACACCTGGCGTGCCACGGCCTTGTACTTTGCCATATCGCCACGAATCACCGTGAGGTGGGGGCAGCGTTTGAGCGCCTGGGCCATGGGCATGGCGGAGTGGATGCCAAACGCGCGGGCAGGATAGTTACAGGTGGCCACCACCCCGCGCTGCGCCACACTGCCGCCAATGGCAATGGGAATCTCCGCCAGCGCGGGGTTGTCGCGCATCTCGACCGCCGCATAGAAGCAGTCACAGTCGCAGTGAATGATTTTGCGCACAGGCCGACCTTGCCTCCGCCCTTACCTGTAAAAAAGCACAGTTTATCACAGAGTGTGCCGCCGTCACGTACCACAAAAAGTGCGCAGCACCTGCTCACTGGCCGTGGCAGGGGCGGCCAGTTGGCGCGCGGTTTCCGATTCATCGAAGGGCTGAGTGACCGCCGCGAGCAGCGTGTGGAAAGGCTCGAAATCACCTTCTGTTGCCGCGTCGATCACTGCTTGAATGCGGTGGTTACGGGGAATCACCACTGGGTTGGCGCGGCGCATGGCTTCCAGGCGTTCACTCTGCTGGCTGGCTTGCTGGGCGTTCTCCCAGTCGGCCAGCCAAGCGGCAAAGCCATCTGGCTGAGTGGTCAGCGCCAGCAACGCCTCTTTTTGGGAGTGGGCTGGCGTGTCCGCGCTCAAGGCTTGGGCACCCAGCGTTTTGGCATAGTGCGTCAGCGCGTCGAACGTCGCGGTCATGTCCATGCGGCCCTGATGCATCTGGGTTTCCAGTGCTTCCATCAGCGCCACGGCGTGATCGCTTTCCGGAGCAAGGCCCAGCTTGTCGGCATGCAGGCGGCGCTGCTCGGCGCCAAAACGAGCGGTAAAGCCGCGAAGCACCTCGGTGGCCTGCTCTACAACGGCCTCGCCCTCTTCCCGCATCAGCGGCAGCAGGGTTTCGGCAAAGCGGGCCAGGTTCCACTGGGCGATGCCCGGCTGATTATTGAAGGCGTAGCGCCCACCCTGATCGATGGAGCTGAAGACCTTTTGCGGGTCGAACTGCTCCATGAAGGCGCAGGGGCCGTAATCGATGGTGTCGCCAGCAATGCTACAGTTGTCGGTGTTCATCACACCATGAATAAAGCCCAGGCTCATCCAGCGTGCCACCAGTGCCGCCTGGCGGGCGGTAACGGCTTCCAGCAGGGCAAGGTACGGATCGTCAGCATTGGCCGTTTCTGGGTAGTGGCGAGCAATCACATGGTCGGCCAGCGCTTTCAGCACCGCTTCATCGCGACGCACGGCAGCAAACTGGAAGGTGCCCACGCGGATATGGCTGCGAGCCACACGGGTCAGGATGGCCCCCCGGCTCGGCCATCTGGCGTACCACGCGCTCCCCCGTGGTCACGGCCGCCAGCGCCCGAGTGGTGGGCACGCCCACGGCGGCCATGAACTCGCTCACCAGATATTCCCGCAGCACTGGGCCAAGCGGCGAGCGCCCATCCCCGCCCCGTGAAAACGGCGTGCGACCACTGCCCTTGAGCTGCACGTCCTGCCGCTGGCCCTGCTGATCCACCACCTCCCCCAGCAGCAGCGCCCGACCATCGCCCAACTGAGGCACGAAATTACCGAACTGATGCCCGGCATAGCCCAGCGCTCTAGGCTCGGCCCCTGGCGGTAGCCGGTTACCGCTGAACCATTGGGCCAGCGTGGCATCGTCGGGCCGCGTTTGCATGCCTAGCGCCACGGCCAAGGGTTCGTTGAATGCGATCAGGGTGGGTTGCGCCACGGGCGTGGGCTGGCAGGCCGCCCAGAGCGGTTCTGGCAAGGTGGCGAACTGGTGTTCGAAAGTCAGCACGGGCAACTCCGCTGTTCAATGAATGGCCTACAGAATACCCTAGCAGCTTAGTGAACACTCCCACGCATCATGCGACGCATTGATGCGGGGCTTCAGGCTCTCGCCGCCAGAGCGTTGAGAGCGTGACCGGTGTTCTCGGTTTGCCAGGGGAGCTTCTGCCCGCTGACAACTGCCCGTCCTTGCGGCGGGTCAGCTTGTGTTTCCAGGCCCAATAGCGGGCACCGATGTTGTAGCTGGCGTTGAGGTCGGCGTTGTACTGCTTGCCGTTCGGAAAGATAGCCAGTTCGTGCTGTGCCTTGTCCCGCTTGACGCGACCCGAGCCATCGAAAGCCCAGGAAGACGTGCCCCGGGCATAGACGTAGACAACCCGACCACCCGCCTCGGCCATTTTCTGCTCGATCAGCGTGGTCAGCCGGCGATGTAGCCACTGATGGAAGCGCTGGCGAAGCCCCGACCGTTTCTTGCCGGCTTTGGGCCGCCACCCCTTCAGGTCCTCCAGCACGATCACATCGGCGCCCTGTGCCAGTGCGAAGTCGACCAGTCGACGGGAGGTCTGCTGGGCAATCTGCTCGTTGATGTGCTGGGCCTTGCGGTACCACGTCCGCCCGAACCCTTTCGAGAGCCTGGCGGTCTTGCGCGCCTTGCGGCGAATCAGCGTGGCGCGCTTGTCGCGACGGTCTATGTCCGCGGCGGGGTGGAAGAATCCACGCGCTGCGACAGTGCCGTCCGGTGTCACGATGCTGACCGTGGCCAGCGTATTGATCCCCACGTCCACGGCGCATACGCGCTGCTGGTCAGGGAGGGATTGAGGCGCCAACGCCACCGGCACCGCCAGGTGGCAGTGTCGATTGAGCACCAGGGTGGGCGACTTCACAGTGCCGAGAAGATGGCGCTGACGTACCGCCTTGATCGCCACGTTATGCCACAGCCACTCCTTGCCATCCCACAGCTTCAGGCTGGCGGTGGTGAAGTCGGCATCGAACTTGACCAACTGCCCGCGATACATCGCCGGATAGCAGCCGGCCACGGGGTTGAAACGCGGTGGCTGGGCATGTTTCCGCTGGCGATCTCCCGACTGCCAGGCCCAATAGCGGGTCAGGTAGCTCGATACCTGGCCCTTGACGAACTCGATGGCGGCTCGGCGCAGGTAGGACGGGAACTTGTAGAAACGCTTCACGAAGTAGTGGTGGCGAGGCGAGGGGTTCTTCTTGGTCGGGTGCATCAGCCGCTCCACGGCAGCGGCAAAGCTAGGGGCCTGCTGCAGCGACGGCCAGTTGGCCAGGACCACCACCGACAACGCACGGCAGAACTGGCGATACTCCGCCAGCGTCAAACGCATCAGGTGTCGCTGCTGCGTCGTGGCTTGTAGTGGCCACTTGTCCGTGCGAATCATGGTTCGAGTCATGGAAAAAGCCTAAGCCATTACCTGATATTTATCCAGCATTTGCCTTGACGTTCGCCAAGGCTCGCCGCTTAACTAGCGCATCACGCTTCGCGTCGATACGTAGGATGCGCGGCTGACTTACTCAAGTAATGGGCGATCACCTGGCGCACGATGCCTTGCCCCATGGTGAGCGTGGCAATCCATGGGCGCCCACGTGTTACCCCTGCTGCAAGCAGGCCACTGCCTGCTCCAATGCCGGCGTCAGCGGTGCGCGCCACTGGTGGGTCAGCAATGCATCGGCGCGGGTCACGCCCAACGACAGCGAGGCCACGGGCAAGCCCATGGCGTGGGCATCGCGACAGAACCGGTAGCCGGAATAGACCATCAACGACGTACCCACTGCCAGCACCGCGTCGGCACGTTGCAGCGCCTCCTGAGCCGCCAGGCGCCGCGCCGGAGGCACCACATCGCCGTAGTAGACCACCTGCGGTTTGAGGATGCCCCGGCAGCGCGGGCAGTCCAGCACCTCGAAGGTGGAGAAATCGGTTTCCAGATCCGCATCGCCGTCCGGCGCGTGGCGGGCCTCCAGCGCGGCGAAGGCGGGGTTCATGCGGGCCATTTCACTGTGCATGGCGTGGCGCATCATCTGGTAGCCACAGGCCATGCAGGCCACCACGTCTGCCCTGCCGTGCAGATCGATCACCTTTTTCGAGCCCGCCCGCTGGTGCAGCCGGTCAACGTTTTGCGTGACGAGAAGCTCCACATGGCCCATGGCCTCGAGCTTCGCCAACGCCCGATGCGCGCCGCTCACCTGGGCTTCACGCATGGCCTTGAAGCCTACCAGCGCTCGCGCCCAGTAGCGCTGGCGAACGGCGAAGGAACTCATGAAATCGCCGTGCTGCACCGGCGGCGGGCGCTTCCACTGGCCATCGGCATCGCGGTAATCGGGGATTCCGCTGTCGGTGCTGACGCCCGCCCCGGTAATCACCCAGAGCTTGGGGTAGCGCTTGATAAAGGCGGCCAGTGCTTCCCCGGCCACTTGGCTGCTCTCACGTTTTTCGACACTTTCCACGGCCTGCGTCAATGGATCACCCTAGGCAATACTGCGACAAGTCAACGATACTGTAGGACAATATAAGCACATGCAATGTGCCCTCGATAGCGGATTAAGGAGCCTCTCATGCAGTGGGATCACGAGATTGTCATTGTTGGTGGCGGCATGGTGGGCGCGGCCCTGGCGGCCAGGCTGGGCCAGGCGGGCATGTCGGTTGGCCTGGT
>NZ_LFGT01000008.1:45095-53405 GCF_002078115.1 Halomonas sp. BC2
TATTTCATCACTCAACGCCCGCTCGCTGGCGTTCGTGAAAGCCAGCGGTGCGGTCCTGCCGGGAGAGCGCTGCTGCCCGTTCCGGCACATCGATGTCTCCAACCTGGATGGCAGCGGTCACTCGCTGTTCTCGGCCCACGACAGCGGCATGAACGATTTCGGTATTTTCATCGAAAACCGCGCCCTGCAGTACGCCCTTTGGCAGCGCCTGGAGCAGCTTCCCAGCGTCACTTGCTACACCCAGTGTGCCCCGGTGAGTACGCTGGCCGCCAGCACCCATCGGCTGCTGGAGCTGGACAACGGCAAGACCCTCAGCGCCCGGTTGATGGTGGCCGCAGATGGCGCACGTTCAACCCTGCGTGAGCTGGCAGGCATCTCCACCAGCAGCTACGACTACCACCAGCGGGCGATGATCATCAACGTCGAGACCGAGCTGCCCCAGCAGGATGTCAGCTGGCAGTACTTTACCCCCACAGGCCCGCTGGCCATGCTGCCGCTGCCCGGCCACCGCGCCTCGTTGGTGTGGTACGACAGCGATGAGGCCACCAAGGCCCGTGAACAGCTTTCCAACGACGCCCTGCAACACGCCATAGAAACCACCTTCCCCAAACGGCTGGGCAAATTGACCCGGGTGGTGGCACGGGCCAGTTTCCCCATCAAGCGCCAGCACGCCAAACGCTACATCGGCAAACGGCTCGCGCTGATCGGCGACGCCGCCCACGTGGTGCACCCGCTGGCAGGTCAAGGCTTGAACATCGGCCTGCACGACGCCGACACCCTAGCCGAGCTGATCATCAAAGGCCGTGACCCTGGCGACCATATCAGCCTGCACCGTTTCGAGTGCCACCGGCGTCTGGCCAACCAGGCAATGATCGCCGCCACCGATAGCTTCCACCACCTCTTCACCGGGGCCAAGCCGCTCCGCCAACTGGGTGATCTCAGCCTGCACCTCGCCGAGCGAGTGCCGTTTGCCAAACGCATGATGATGCAGCAGGCCAATGGGTTGAATCCGTTCAAGGTGGGCTAAAGCTGACTATGCTGAGGGAGTGGCTGCGGAAAGCAGCCCTAAAACAATCACAATAACCCTCAAATAAGGAAAGCGCATGCGACGCAAGCAACCATTCGCGCTAGTAACGGCCGCCTCGTTCACCAGCATTGGCCTGTTGCTAGCCACGCCCTTATGGGCCTGGGATGGCGTGGTCGAGAAGCAGCGGTTCGAGATCGAGAGCTTTACCACCCAGGGCGGCGAGACGATTCCCAACGTGGCGGTGGGCTGGGAAGCCTACGGCGAGCTGAACGAGGCACGCGATAACGCCATTCTGATTACTCACTTCTTCTCGGGCACCAGCCACGCCGCAGGCCGTTACGAGGCCGAGGGTGAGGCTACCGGCTACTGGGATGCCATCATTGGCCCTGGCAAGCCACTGGATACCGATCAGTACTACGTCATCTCGTCCGATACGCTGGTCAATTTGGGGGCGAACGACCCGAACGTGATCACCACGGGGCCTGCCACCCTCAACCCCGATACCGGCGAGCCCTGGGGCATGGATTTTCCGGTCGTGACCATCCGTGATTTTGTCGAGGTGCAGCGCGCCCTGCTGGAAAGCCAGGGCATTGAATCACTGCATGCGGTCATGGGCGCTTCCATGGGTGCCTTGCAGGCCATCGAGTGGGCCAGCGCTTACCCAGAACGGGTCGAGCGGTTGATTCCCGTGATTGGTGGCGGTGTGGCCGACCCGTGGCTGCTGGCCACGCTCAGCGCCTGGGCCGCGCCTATTCGCCTGGATGCCCGCTGGAACGAAGGCGACTATTACGGCGGCGAGCCGCCCACCGACGGGCTCAAAGAGGCGCTGAAGCTGGTGACGCTCAATGCCAACCACTGGCAGTGGGCCAACGAAGCGTTCAACCGCGATTGGGCCGACGACGCGCGCGACCCTGCCCAGGACATCACCGCCCGCTATGCCATCGAACAAACCCTGGATGACATCGCCGCCGCCCGTGCGGCGCTTTCCGATGCCAACCACTTGCTCTACCTGGTGCGCGCCAACCAGACCTTCATGGCTGGCTACGGCGACTCGCTGGAAGCGGGGCTGGCCGCCATCGAAGCCCCCACATTGATGCTGTATAGCGAGAACGACTTGGTCTTCGCCCCCGAGGGCGTACGCCGCACCGCCGAGCTGATCGAAGCCGACGGCACTGAGGTGACGCTAGAAACGCTGGAAGGCAACCGAGGTCACCTGGATGGCGTGGTGGCCATCGAGCAAGCCAGCGATACGCTGCGGGCATTTTTGGAGTGACACAGCGCTTGGAAGGCCAATCTCGCTAGCGGCTTTCCAGCGCCCACTGCACCGCCTGCTCTGCATGGATCTCGGTCGTATCGAAGAGCGGCACGGGAGTGTCGGCCTGTTGAACCAGCAGGCCGATTTCGGTGCAGCCTAGAATCACTCCCTGCGCGCCGCGCTCGGCAAGCGCCTCGATGATCGCCAGGTAGTCGGCTTTGGCCTCTGCTTTCACCACGCCCAGGCACAGCTCCTGGTAGACCACCGAGTGCACGCGCTCACGCTGTGGTTCGGTGGGCACCACCACCTCAATCCCGTGGCGCTGCAAACGCTCGATATAAAACGCCTGCTCCATGGTGAACCGCGTGCCCAGCAAACCTACGCAGGTAATGCCCTGGCGCTGCAGCACCCGGGCGGTGGCATCGGCGATATGCAATAGCGGAATGGAGACCGCCGCTTCCAGCGGCTCGGCAACCTTGTGCATGGTGTTGGTACACAGCACCAGACAATCGGCCCCTGCTGCCTCCACCGCGCGGCCCGCCGCTGCCAATATCTCGGCAGTCGCCTCCCAGTTACCCTGATGCTGCAGCGCCTCGATGTCGGCAAAATCCACGCTGTACAGCACCACTTTGGCAGAATGCAGCCCGCCCAGCGCCGAGCGCACATGCTGGTTGACGAGGCGGTAGTAGGTTTGGGTGGACTCCCAGCTCATGCCGCCGATCAAGCCGATGGTTTTCATGGATGCACTTCCACCTTTTGGTCACAAGAAAGAGAGTGTATTGCGAAGGCAGCAGACAAGGCTTCGGACTCTATCAGAGGCTCACATGCTTACCGCCATCCGGCACTTCGCAGTTTTAACAGTAGCGCCCATAACCGGCTGCCCCCCGCTGAGCTTAAAAGCAAAACGGCTCCCACGACCACGGAGGTCCCCCCACGCCCTAATAAGTAAGCGCTAGCGTTTGGCCGCTGTTGCGCGAGAAACTCCCCCAACAACACCGTGCCAGCAGCGATAAAATAAATACCCATGAGCGCTGTCCCCACCGCCATGCAGGCTCGGGGGCTTACCAATACACCTGACCCTTGCGGCACCAGCCATCTGCTCAATGCCTCACGCCACAGAATAAGGCTCAGTCCGATCAGAGTATTGCTAAAAAAATGCACAAACTGAGCCATCAATACGCTTGAAGAAATGTCCTCTTGGCCAGCCAGAGCGATCGACAGAGAAACGGCGGCATCCGGTAATGGACGTAGCGCCATCCATAGCCCCAAGAGCGCCAACAAGCTGGCCATCAGCGGGCGCATTTGCATCCTTGGCATCATGACTCCTTTACTCGTTGCATTGTTGGTTGTGAGAGCTCAACCTGGCTACTCCAGAACTCCGGTAAACACGACGGTCAGCCAGCGGCGCAGACCTTCGTCGTCCACAAGATTCCGATGCCACATACTTCAGGCAGCGCTTCCCACACATTAGCCGCTGGCGTTTTCCTCGGCCACCTGACGCAGCGCATCGACCAACACATCGGCGGGCTGGGCGCCGGAAATCAGGTAGCGGCCATCGAGAATGAAGCCCGGCACGGCACTGACGCCCATGTCCATGAAGCGCTGCTCTGCCTCACGCACTTCTTCGGCGTATTGGTCGGAGCGGGCGATGGCCTCGGCGGTGTCGCCATCCAGCCCCACCTCGATGGCTTTTTCGCGAAGCACCAAGGGGTCGGCGGGATTTTTCGCCTCACCGAAGTAAGCCTCGAATAGCGCCAGTTGAAGCGCCGTTTCCTGGTGCTGCGTTCCGGCCCAGGCCAGCACACGGTGCGCGGCGAAGGTGTTGTTCGCTCGGCGCTCCAGCGCGCCACGGAAATTCAGGCCAAGCGCTTCGGCGGCGGCCATGATCTCGCGCTGGGACTGTTCCATGGTGGCCGCATCCTTACCGTACTTGCGGCACAAATGCTCCAGAATCGGCTCGCCCTCGGGCGGCATGTCCCGATTCAGTTCGAAAGGCTGCCAGACCAGCTCGACCTCGATCTCGCCAGCGAGCACCTCCAACGCCTGCTCCAGGCGCCGATAGCCAACCGCACACCACGGGCAGGCCACATCGGATACCAGATCGATTCTTACCTTTTGCATGGGGCGTCTCCTTTGGGTTCATTCATCATGGGTAACATCCGACAGATGGGGCCATGCTACTGCCTCAGTCCGCCCACTCCAGGTCTCCGGTAAACACGACCGTCAGCCAGCGGTGCGGCCCTTCGTCGCCCAGCAAGTCACTGACTTCGTTACGCAGGGCATCCCATTCGCCAATGGTGCGCGGGGGCGCATCGGCGGGGACGATAAAGTAGAGCTCGATTTCCCTGGAGCGTCCCACCCGCGCAATATAGGCGCGGTAGGTGGTAAACCCGTGCTGTTGCACGAAGGCCTGTGCCACCTGATCCACATGCTGCTTCAATGCGCTCGGGGTGACCAGGAAGATATCCGCCAGCGCGCGGCGCACGGTGGAAATCGGCAGCGGAATGATGATGACGCACACCACCGCCAGCACCGCCGGGTCGATGTAGGGCGACACCCACTCCCACGACGTGCCCTGCACCAGATAGCCTAGCGAGAACGCCACCAGCAGCGCCGCCGTGATGCCTGCCGACATGATCCAGCCCCGCACGTCCAGGCGCACGAAGTCAGAACCGATACGACGATTGGCGCGGGCCTCCACGATAGCGGTGGAAACACACGCCACCAGGGTAATCACCGCATAAACGATTGCCCAGCCAAACTCCAGCTCGCGCCCGCCTTCCAGCAGGCTGCTGATGGCGTTGATCAGGGCATACACCGCCACGCCAATCAGCAGCGTGCCGTTGACTCCCAGCACCATGGGTTCCAGGTGCCAGAAGCCCACGGAAAAGCGCTCCCTCAGCTTGCGCGACAGCCCTTTCGACGACACGAACGAGGTAATCAGGTTCACCACCAGCAACGAGAGCAGGCTCATGCTGGCATCCACCAGGGCATAGATGCCGTCGAACATGATCGAAAACGACCCGGACATCAGGCCAAAGCCGATGCCCAGCCCCGCAATCACCAGCGTGACGGCGATGGACGTTCTCAGTACGCCGCTCTCGTCGCTCAGATCGAAACTACGCATGACGTTATCCCTTTCAGTGCGAAAATCCGCTCATCCTTCCGTTCTCTCAACCCTGCAGCTCTCTCAATTGCTTCATCAATCCCGTAATCACTTTTGCCGAGCTGCTGGTGTCATCCGCCAGGCGGCGCACGTGTTCGGCAACCACCGCGAAGCCTTTGCCAGCCTCGCCTGCCCGCCCTGCCTCGATCCCCGCGTTGATGCTGAGCAGTTGCAGCATCTTCAGTGAATGGGCAATTTTCTCGGTTTCGGTGGCAATGTCTCGGCTGATGGCACTCAGCTGCTCCTCGCTTTGCCGCCGCTGCTGGATGTCGGTGACCACCCCTTCCAGGTAGATGACGTTGCCCTCCTCATCTTTCACGGCACCGCCGTACTCGCTCACCCAGCGCAGGCGGCCATCTTTACAGCGCACCCGATAATCGGCTTGCCAGTTCTTGTCAGCGGCGATGGCGCGCTCGATGGCCTGATCCAATCCCGGCGCATCCTCAGCGTAGATCAACGCCACGTAGGATTGCAGGCGGTTGTCGATCAAATCGTCGATGGCATAGCCGGTCAGTTCCTGAACCCTGCCACTCAGGTTCAGCATGGTGTAGTGCTCATCGTTGCGGCAGCGGTACAGAAACCCATTCATGCGCGACGCAATGCTTTCATAAATAGTGTCTTGCTCAGACATGCTGGTCATGGCCTTTCAAAGTGGAATGCTAGGGTACGCCCGCCTGTTCACCGGCGACTTAAGTCGTACGTATCTGCACAGCACTATGCCGAGACCGCCCCGCCAAGTCCAACGCCAAACTCACTTGCAAGCAACGATTAACAAGGCGGCTCGCGGGTTTGCTCGGTGACATGGCCCGCTTTATCCAGGTGGTACTCGCTAAAGTCCTGCGCCAGGAAGAGCGCGCCTGAGTAAACGCTTTGCGCCTCGCGTTGGATATCCTCGATGGAAGGCACGGTATGGGAAATGAGCGGGTAGCGGGGGCTGAAGTGGGTCAGCACCAGGTGGGGCAAGCCGACCTGCTCGGCAAACGCCGCCACCTGCCTGCCGTAGCTATGCCCTACCTCACCGGCTTTCTCGGCCATTGCTTCGGTGTAAGTGGCTTCATGCACCAGCACCTGCGCCCCGGCACAGGCTTGCGCCAACAGCTCGGGTTGGTCGTTGTCTCCGGCAATCACCACTTTTCTGGCGGCGTGTTTGAACAGCAGGTAATCCTGGCTGCGCAGTTGCTTGTCCTCAAACGCTACCTCCCTCCCCTGCTTCAACTGCCCCCACAACGGCCCTCTGGGAATGCCGTGCCGATCCAATTTATCCACATCCAGGGCGACCTCCACGTTGCGCTCGGTGAACGCATAGGCGTAGCACGACACGCGATGGGAAAGCGCGCACGTTTCCACCGCCATGTTCTCGAACTCGATGCTGGGCAGGTCATCGGCGCAGATGAACTCCAGCGCGAAGGGCAGGCAGAGCTGGGTCACCGCACAGGTGGCTTCCAGCCAGGTTTGGATACCCTTGGGTGCCACAAGGATCAGCGGCGCCGTGCGCCCACCCATGGCCGCACTGGCCAGAATGCCCGGCAGCCCGTAGCAGTGGTCGCCGTGCACATGGGTAATCAAAATGGCCTTCAGCGAATGAAACGACAGCCTGGTGTGCAACACCTGGTGCTGAGTGCCCTCCCCGCAATCGACCAGATACCAACCCTTGCCCTTGCTCTCTTGCAAGGCGATGGCGGAAACATTGCGTTGTTTGGTGGGCACACCGGCGGAAGTGCCGAGGAAGAGTAGGTTCATATCTTATTGGCGAGTCAACAATGAGCGTGAAGGGGTGACGTTCGAAGCAACGAGGCGCGCTTGAATGCGCATTACCATGCGCATAAAATCAGACGATACATCAAGAGCCACCAGGAGACGACGATGGCCGAACTCTACGATGCAGACGCACCCAAAAAAGCAGCGAATCTCTCCATCAATAGCGACCTGCTGCGCAGGACACGTGAATTGAACATTAACCTGTCTGCCACCCTGGAGCGAGCGCTGAAAGAAGAGCTTGCCAAATGCGAAGCACAACGATGGGTCGAAGAAAATCGAGCTGCGATAAAAAGTTATAACGATTTTGTCGAACGACACGGATGCTTTGGCGACGAATTCAGGGAGTTTTAATGGCACAGTTCGACGTATACCCCAACCCAAGCAAAACCAGCAAAGCGCACTACCCCTACCTTGTGGATGTGCAAAGCAGTTTGCTAAGCGAACTGGCCACTCGCATCGTCATCCCGCTGGGCAACCGTTCCGCCTTCGGCAACGACACCCTGCAAGGACTCACTCCAGAAATCAGCTTTGGCGATCAGGTGCTATTGCTGCTAACGCCACAGATTTCGTCGGTGCCTGAAAAACATCTACAGAATCCCATCGGCTCTCTCTCGCATGTTAGAGACCAAATTGTCGGGGCTCTGGACCTGGCGATCACCGGCTTTTAACACTGGTAGGGTGCGGCAACCTCATGGAGGCAAAGCCGCCATGTCAAACGCTCATCAAGCGGCGTTAAATTCCAGTGGATGGAGGCCATCCAGAGATCATGCATATCCTGCATCGCCAACCAGCTCTCAGGGCTACGCCCCAGCACTTTGGAAAGGCGCAGCGACATTTCCGGGCTAATGCCACTTTCTCCTTTGAGCAGCCGGGACAACGTGGACGGTGAAACACCCAGACTCGAAGCAAGCTGACGCGAGCTAATGCCAAAGGGTTCCAGATACACTTCCCGAATAAATTCACCAGGATGCGGCGGATTATGCATCGTCATTAGTGATAATCCTCATAATCAAGAATGTAGGCGTTGCCGTCCTGAAATTCGAACGTCATACGCCAATTTCCGTTCACCCAAATCGACCATCGCCCTTTGTCTTTCCCTTTCAA
>NZ_LFGT01000008.1:56043-58090 GCF_002078115.1 Halomonas sp. BC2
TCAATGGGTGAAGCCTAAAGCCAGGGATGTCAATGATTCGCCCAGACTCTGATTTGAAGGTCTACCTGTACCGCGAAGCCGTGGACATGCTGAAAATGATCACTTTCTTGCATCAAAAGCCCAAAAACAGCATGTCCAACGCTGCGGAGATTTCGTCCTGCTGCTCAGCAAGGTTACCAACACGAGAACGCAATTCGCCCTTGGGTACAGCAGCCATGTATTGAGTGGCCATGACGAAATCCTGACCTTCAATGCTAAAGACAGGATTCAGCCGCTGGGCTGGGGACGGCGCAGAAGATTGGGGCAATAGAGGCACGACAACCCGAGTGTTCAAGCCGCTAAGAAGGTCTGATTGAACGTCCAGCAGATAGCCGCCCCCACCCTCATTGTCGAAGATGTCGAAGCGGGCCATCAGAATTGACGGTGCCGCGCGAGAGGCAAACCGTTAGCTTCAACGTATGCGTTCGAGCTTGCCAGAGCTTTGGCATTCTCTGTCAGCCACTTCTCCTGTTTATGCCGTTTCACAGCCTCCGCGATCCCCGCCTCTGCGGACCGTGAGACATTGATCCCCAAGGCTTTTGCCTCCTTGAGAAGATCACTATCTAGCGATAGATTCGTTGGCTTTCGGGTGGATTTCGTAACTTCAGCAGCTTGCACAGCTCAGTCCTCGTGTGGAACGACACACCCATAATATGCGCATATTATTTGCCCATCAAGTATGCGCGGCGGCAGATCCTGCCGCTAATGTAAGGGCGTCCCATGATTCAGTGAGCTAACGCTGAGCGCACGGGTGACTTTGACGCAGCGAAGCGGAGACAAGGGCGTCCAAGTGCCGCGTTTGGTTAAATTGCTATCGTTCGCCCTCAAGGCCATGCCACACACGGAGAATAATGATGGCACTGACATGAACTGAATATCGAACGACGTATTTTCCGAAAACCATATCTCGAACAGAGTCAGGCACCGGTGCCATTTCAACCGGTGTGCCCATTCTGGGGAAATCTGGAAGTAATTCGATTTTGCCAACCAGTTCAGTGGCAATCCTGGCTGCCGCCGACGGGTTGTGCTCCGCAACGAACTCCCTGAGGCGTTTCAAATCATCAATGGCTTCATCCGTGTAAACCAGCTTCACTTACCTGACCTCGGTGCATCCTGCTCGTTTTCGGTTCCCCAGCTATTAAGCCAACTGTGAACCTCGCTGGCATCAACGAGCTTGCCTTGGGCAGCAGACTCCATTGCCTCTAACGTTTGTTTCCAACGCTCTTGCTCAAGCTGCTGCTTTTCTATGTATTCCGACAACGCCTGGTTGATCACCCAGCCTTTGCTACGGTGCAGCCTGCTGGCGATTGCTTCCAAACGCTGTTCAACTTCTGCCTGAAGGCGAACCGTGGTGACGCTCATGACTATGCCCCTCATGCCTGGTGACTACAACGTATTACAGCATAGTCTACGAAGGTAGGCAAAAACCTGACCGCTCATTCATTGAGGTTATGTAGCCAGCTCCATCGACCCTATCCCACTGATTCGCCTGAAGGCAAAGGGAAAATAAGCGGCATATTCAGATTCGCATGCTGGCGCGTTTTGCTTTCCCCCCTGCGTACCGCAAGAAAAGCACTGCACGGTTGATTCTCTCAGCCAACCCCAGCCAAGAAGCAAGCCGCTAACCAACCCCCACCGCCACCAATTCCCCCTCAAACCACTGCTGTTTGAGGCCGCGCTGTTTTTCCAGCAGCGTGAGGTAGGGCCTTAGCGGGTGTTGGGGCGGTAGGCTGACGTGGAGTTGGCGCAGCCGCCGTTGGTAGGGGAGCTGCCCGGCGGGCTGGTGCAGGGGGGTGGCGTGTTGGCTGAGCCATGCCATGTCGGGGAGCAGCAGGTGCGTGGCGCCGCTGTCCAGCGCCAGGGTCACGCCCTTGGCGTCGAAGTCGCCTGCGTAGAGGTGCGGCCTGCGGGTTTTGCGCCATACCTCGGCAAGGTAGGCGAAGCCGCCGCCGTAGTGGCTGTCGCCTCGGTAGGCGATGAGCGGCTGGGCGTAGCCGCTGAGGGCGCT
>NZ_LFGT01000008.1:59030-62464 GCF_002078115.1 Halomonas sp. BC2
ATGCCGGTCATCAGGCGGCTGCGGGCCTGCTGCTTGCGGAAGCGGGCCATGAGTTCGATCAGCCGCCGCTGCACTTCCCGCAGGCTGGTGTAGTGGTGGCTAAGGCGGTTCTGGAGCTGGCTGATGAGCAGCTTGCGCAGGCTGCCGTCGCTGCCTACCAGGGCGATCAGCTCGTCGAAGTCGATCAGCGCGAGGCCATCGAGCAGGCGCACGATCTGCTTCTGGGCGCGGTCGTTCTCGCGGATCTTGTCGTTGAGCTGGCTGACGAAGCCGAAATCGCTGTTGAGCCGCTGCCACAGGCTGTCGATGGCGTCGGCAAAGCGGCCGTTGAGGTCGTCTACCTCCTGGCGCAGGCGCAGTAGCTGTTGTTCCTGGCGCCAGTGTTCGCCCTTGCTACGGGCTTCCCGGTAGCTGTCGACCTGAGTGCGAATCAGCTCCAGGGTTTCGGCCACGTCGGCATTGACGTGGCGGCGGGTTTCGTCGGCGAGCATTTCGGCGATCAGGTCGCGCACCTTGGGCGCGAGTTTGACGCCGCTCTGATCGTCGGGCCGCCATAGCACCCGGGCGGCCAGCAGCTTGCGCAGCGCGCCGTCGCTCAGGCCTTCCAGCGGTACGTCGTCGCGGGTGTAGGCCTGCATCAGCTGTTCGGCGTGCTTGCCCAGCAGTGCCAGGCGTTCCGCGCCGGTCTTGAGCAGGCGGCTCTCCAGCTCGCCCACGCCACTGCCCGCCCCATTGCCCATACTTCTACTCACAGCAGGGCCTCCTGCGTGCCGGTGTCCTCGTCGGCATCGATGGGCAGGTTCTCTTCGTCGCGGATGAAGCGCACCACGTCCACCAGGTAGTCCATCTTGCCGGTCACCACGAACACCTGGCGTTCGCTGTGGGGCTGCATCAGGTAGCCGTGCTCTTTCAGCCGTTTGAAGATCTGCTTCACCTGGGCATCCAGCTGGTCGCTTTGTGAGCCAAAGAAGCTGTCCGTGGCCAGCCGTTCCAGGCGCTCGCGCAGGCTCTGGTTGTCTTCGCACTTGGCGCTGAACTCGGCGGGCTTGAGCACGTCGCCAGGGGCGGCCAGGGCGTCGCGGCCCAGCGCTTCCTGCACCAGTTGCAACCACTCCAGCATGGGCAGCAGGCTGTTGAGGGTGTCGGCGAGCTGGCGGGAGAGCTGCTCCCGTGCGGTGTCGTTGAGCTGCCGCCAGGCGAGGAAGTAGACGCTGGCATCCTCGTTGCTGGCCAGCCGTCGATTGAGCGGGCGCAGGTAGGCGTCGATGGCCTCGCGGGTCTCTTCGTTGGCCAGGTGGCGATAGGCGTTGTCGTCGCTGACGGCGCAGATGAAGTCGCCTGCCAGCAGGCGTTCGAGCAGGGGGCCGTGTTCGATCATGCGCTCACCTCCTGTTGGCGCTGCTTGATTTTCTGCGCCAGCGCGCTGAGACGCGGCTCGATACGCTTGAGCTGACGCTGTTGCTGGGCGTCCCGTTCGATGAGGTAGCGGTTGGCGAACAGCAGCAGTACGTCGGATTCCGGGTTGGGGAAGGCCCCGACGATATGGATGCGGTTGCTGTCGCAGGCATCGAACAGTTTTTCGACGTTGTGGTAGGCCAGGGTGCCGATCTCATCGATGGGCCAGTGGATGGCGATTTGCGCATCGCCCCGCAGCAGGCGGGTAAACGCCAGCAGGAACTTGCACAGAATCAGATACGCCATGCCGTGGCTGGAGGACTCCAGCAGCTGACGGTCGTTCTTGATCACCAGGTCCGTGCCGCCTTCGTTCAGGTGCAGCTCCAGGCGCAGCAGGCTTTCGAAGCTGTACTGCTGGTCGCTGCGCAGCAAATCGACCACGTCGGCCAGGGCGTTGAGGTAGTCGTCGCTGGGCAGCGTCTGGCCGGACTCCCGCCACGCCTTGTAGCGCTGGACGAACAGTTTGAGCGGTTCCCAGAAGCCCAGCTCGTCGATGGTGGATTGAATGCGCACTTCCGCCTTGGTGATGCCTTCCAGGCGCAGGTCATCGGCGACCTCTTCCGAAAGCCGACGGCTCTGGGCGCTGATGCGCCGGTTCAGGTCGCGGAAGACGATGAAGAACTTGTCCAGGTCGTCGCTGAGGTTGCGGCCTTCCTGAATCAGCTGCTGCTGTTGGTCTTCCAGCAGTTTGAGCATGCCGCGCAGCAGCGGCAGCAGTAGCCGGGGGCTGTCGCTGGGCAGCTTGTCGCGCTCGCTTTGCAGGGCATCGGCAAAGCCGCTGCTGGCGTCCTTGATCAGTTGGCTTTCGACGTCCAGGCAGCCTCGGCGCAGTTGCTCCAGCTGCTGGTGGCGGCTGGCCAGGGCCTGGCGGGTGCGTTCGATGCGTTCGTCCACATCGCCCAGGCTGGCTTCCAGCGGCGCGCCTTCGGCCATCAGCTCCAGGCTTTCCAGCTGGTTGAGCAGCGGTGTCAGGGCTTCCAGGGTGCCACGGGCGCTGTCGCGCTGGGCCTTCAGGCCGTTCACCGCCTGCTGGTGGGCCTCTCTGGCGGCGTGGAAGGCGTTTTTCAGATGCGCTTTGTCGCGCTTGAGCTGTTGGTCCCGCTGGGCCAGCTCGGCCTCTTCCGCCACCAGTTGGGGTTTGTGCTGGCCCCACTCGATGCGCATGAAGCGCTGGTACTCGGCCAGCTCTTCCAGTCGGTCAGAGGTTTTGCGAATGCGCTCGTTCTGGGCTTCCAGGCGAGTTCGCGTGGCCTTGAGCTGGGCGGGGTCGACGCCCTGTTCGGCCAGCTCCTGGCTGAAGGCCTCTTCCAGCTCGGCGCGCTGGCGCTGGTGTTCGGCGTTGGCATCGCTGAGCTGCTGTTTGTAGGTGCGTAGCTGGGCATCGAGGCTATCGAGCTGGCTCTGGGCGTCGGCCTTGAGCTCCAGCAGTTGGCCCTGGTGGGTTTCGGCCAGCTCGGCCAGGGCGTCGCGCTTCTCGTCGCGCAGCTCGGTTTGGGCCTGCTCCTGGCGGGCCAGGGCGGCTTCGATGTGGGCACGGCGGGCTTTCTGGCTTTCCGCGTGGCGGGCCTGCTGTTGGCGGCGCGCTTCCAGGGCGTACTCCACCTCCTGCTCGGCGCGCTGGTGGGCCAGGCGGGCGGTGTCCTGGGCGTCATCGGCCTGCTGTACCCGCTCGTTGTGCTGCTTGAGGGCCTTTTCAGCGGCGGTGCAGGCGGTGTGGGCTCGGGCCTTGGCGCTCTCGGCTCCCTCGATGGCGGCCAGCAGGCTGGCTTCGTCCTGAGCGTAGTCGGGCAGCGCGATGGCGGAAAGGTCCAACGCCAGGCCGAACAGGTCGTCGCTGGCGTGGTCGGCCAGTTGGGGGGCGAGGTCGCGGCGCTCCAGCAGTTCCGGGGCGATCACCTTGCCGAGCTGCTGTTCCCAGCCGGGGCGGTGGTAGCGCAGGAAGTGGCGCAGGCTGCCCTGCTCGGGGGTCTGCTGCTGAT
>NZ_LFGT01000008.1:62921-72197 GCF_002078115.1 Halomonas sp. BC2
GCGCCTGGGCCAGCTCGGCCTCCTGGGCCTCTTCGCGGGTTTGGCTGGGCATGGCCAGCTGGGCCTTCAGCTCGGCCAGCTGCTCGACGCCTAGCTCCAGCTGGGCCTGATACTCGCTCTCCAGCCGCTGGCGGGCCTGCTGGTAGCGCTCGTTATGCTGCTGTTCGGTTTGCCACTGCTGCTCGCGACGCTCGGCTTTCTCCTCCACCAGCGCGTCGATCAGTTCCTGGTGCTCTTGAGTCTGGCGGGCGAGGTTTTCGGAGAGTTCGCGCAGTCGCCCATCCAGGCGTGCCTGGCTTTCCTTTACTGCGTCCTGCATCACTTGCAGGTGTTGCTGCAGCTGGTCGCGCTGTTCGCGCCACTGGGGCAGCGCGTTGATGTCCCGCTCCAGGCCGGGCATGTCGGCATCGGCGTACTGCTCGAAGCGGGTTTGCAGGTCGTTGAGGCGGTGCTGGGCGTGCTGCAGCTGGCTTGCCACTTCGCTGTGCTGGTCGTTGAGCGCATCCCGCCGTTCGCCGTAGGCCTGCTCTTCGGCCTGAAACTCCCGCTGGTGGCGGTTGAGTTCGCCTTCCAGGTCGGCGACCTGCCGCTGGGCCTGTTCGCGGTCGGCGGCCAGCTGGGGTTTGAGTTGCCACAGGATAGTGTCGAGCTCGGCCAGTTCACGGTCGATGCCGGAGAGTTTGGCCAACGCGGCCTGCAACGGCTCCAGGCGCATGGATTGGCGCATCTGGTGAATCCACTCGCGGGCCTTGGCACTGCGAATGCGAGTAACCGGCAGCTCGACGCCGTCCTCTTCGAAAATCGCCGCCAGCATGGTCTTGAGGGTGTCCATCTTGCCCTCTTTGGCGTGCACCGCCGAGACCAGCTTTTCGATATGGCGAATGCGCCGCTCGGGATTGACCAGGCTGAACTGGGCGGCGATCTGGCGCAGCTTCAGGCCATCGCGGCTGTTGCCGTGGAGCTGGGTAAAGTCGTTCTGGATCACCGAGCGGAACTCGGAGGTGGCCCCCAGCTTGGGCGACACCGGCGTGCCGCTGCGGCGCAGCCCGCTGGCCCACTGGGTGTAGTCCAGCGCCAGCGGGCCCTGCTCGGTCTCGACCAGGTAGTCTTCCGGGCGGTAAGGCGCGCCGACGAAGCGATACTCCACGCCGCCTTCCTGCTTGCGGGTCAGCACCGCCTGGCACACGTTGCCCGCTTCGCGGCGGTATTCGTATACCAGGTAGCTGTTGCGATGGGGCAGATAGAACGCATCGAATTTCATGCGGGTTTTCGGCACCACCTTATTGGGCAGCTCGCCGTAAAACACCGGCACCAGCCGCTGGAGCGTGGTTTTACCCGACGCGTTGGTGCCGCAAATATTGGTGTGACCGTCCACACTGAGTTCGACCACGCCGTTCAGGTGGCCGTGAATCATCACGATGCGTAGCAGATGCGCCATGCCGTGTCCTTGATCGTTTAACGTCCGAAAACGCTATCTTGCCAGACACAGACCAAAGCAGCTACGCGGTTCAAAAAGGGCAAGTCATATATAGCACCGAGTGCCACACATGGATGATAAGAATTATAATGACACGGCATTGACCGAAGCCATCAGGTATGGCGCATTGATCGAGGTTAAACACGATGGATAAATCAATTCTGGATATGGTGCATGAAACGGCTCAAGACCTGCACACGGCGGGTGTGATGAAAGACACCACGCTGCGTGAGTTCGATGCGCTCTGCCTGCCGCCTGTCAAAGAGTACACAGCCATACAGATCAAGCAGATCCGCACCAGGAATCACGCCAGTCAAGGCGTGTTCGCCGCATACCTGAACACTAGCGTGTCTACCATCCAGAAGTGGGAACAAGGCCAGAAAAAACCCAATGGTCCTTCGCTCAAGCTGCTAAACCTGGTGGCCGAAAAGGGGTTGGAAATACTGGCTTAATCGTTCTCCTTTCCTTCTTTCGCTCCCAGCAATCCTTCAAAAAAGCTCACCGCGTTGGCTTCCAGCCCTGCCAGGTAGTAGCCGCCTTCCTGTACCACCAGGGTGGGCACATCGAGGCTTGCGATGGTGCGTCCCAACTCGCCAAAACCTGGTGTCGATACCGCTACTTTGGCCTGAGGGTCGCGCTCATGAATATCGAACCCCAGCGCCAGCACCAGTGCATCGGGCTCGAACAGGCGAATGGCCTGGCAGGCTTGGGCCAAGCGGTCGAAGAACACCGCTTCTGCCGAGCCGTGGGGCATGGGCAGGTTGAGGTTGTAGCCCAGCCCGGCCCCTTCCCCGCGCTCCTCTTCGAAGCCGGAGACCGCCGGGTAGAAGTTGGTGGTATCGCCATGGATGGAGATATAGAGCACATCGTCGCGCTGGTAGAAGATCTCCTGTATGCCCTGACCGTGGTGCATATCCGGGTCGAGCACGACGATGCGCGGAAACCGCGCGGTGAGATGCTGGGCAGCAATGGCGGCATTGTTGAGAAAGCAGAAACCACCGGCGGAGTCGATGCCCGCATGGTGGCCTGGCGGTCGTGACAGCGCATACGCGAAGCGCTCCCCAGCCAATAACGCCTCCGCCCCGGACACGGCACTTTGCGCCGACCAGTACGCCGAGTGCCAGGTGTGCTGGCCCACGGGCGCGCTGCCATCGGCAAGGTAACGTGCCGCTTCGGCCAGGATACCGCGCAGGGCGTTGGGCGAGCGCACGAAGATATTGGAGATCACTTCGTCCCCCCAGTCTTCGTCCAGCGCATGCCAGCGCCGATAAGCACTTTCCAGAAAACGCAGGTAGGCCAGCGAGTGCACGGCCCGCAACGGCGCGACGCCGTGGTCGATGGGAGCCTGCACCTCAAACCCCAGCCGGTGCACGGCCGCCAGCAGCGCCGTGGCGCGTTCGGGTACTTCCTGCGGGGCGCGCATCTTGCCCCGCGAGAAGTAGGTGCGCGGATGGTGCAGGCGCTGTTCAGCGTGAAAGAAGGTCTTCATTGGCCGGGGCTCCACTCTCACTCTCACTTTCGCTCTCGCCCACCCCCTTCACCACAAAGTCTCTGGCCACCCCGATGTGAAAATCGATGGCCTCGCGGCAGGTTTCCGGGCGGCCCGTGGCCAGGGCGTCGAGCAACTTGAAATGGCTGGTGGCGATGGTTTCGGGGGCTTCATGGGTTTTGGTGATCAGCGCGATGCAGAGGCGTAATTCATGGGCCAGGTCATCGAAGGCCCGCAGCAGACGCTCGTTGCCTGCGTAGTGCAGCATCAAGCGGTGGAACGTCAGGTCTTCTTCGATGCGGCGCGTGCCGTCGTTGCCGGCGGCGGCCTCGCACAGCACGGCTACCTGCTGCTGCAAGGCCTGCTCGGCCTCGGGCGTGTAACGCTGGCACAGGCGCTGAATGGCGTGCCGCTCCATGCACAGCCGCAGATCGAAAACGTCCTCCAGTTCAACGGTATTCAACGCACGGACGAAGAAGCCCTTGCGCGGCTTTGAAATCAGCAAACCGCGGCTTTCCAGCAAGCGCGCCGCCTCCCGGACCGGCGCACGGCTCACCCCCAGCGCGCGGGAAAGCTGCACTTCAGAAAGCCGTTCGCCGGGTAAAAAGTGTTGCTGAATAATTGCTTGGGTCAGGTAGTCCGCCACCTGCTCGACCAGATTGTGCTGCTGGATAACCGCCTGCGGCGCCGTTGGCAAAGGGGCCATAAAGTCTACTCGTGGTCGCCATGACATGCCTTGAGTATGACAAAAAAACCACACTTGTCGACGGACGATTGACGACTGTCGACAGTTTTACCAGCCGCTGCTATGGTCAAAAAGGGCCGCCAACAAACACCACAACCTGGCCTGAACACGTCACGCCTCGCTCGACTAACGACGACGTAAAGCTTTTACGTACCAATAAACCGAGGAGCAGGAAACATGAAAACACCTTTGGCTTTGGCACTCTCTGCCGTCACGCTTGCGCTGGGTTCCACATCCGTGCTGGCCGCAGACCCGCAATCCGGTGGAACGATCAACACCATCATTCAACCCGAGCCGCCGGGGCTGGTGCTGGGCATGATTCAGAACGCCCCCACGCGCACCGTGGCGGGCAATATCTATGAAGGCCTGCTGCGCTACACCACCGACCTGGAGCCCATGCCCCAGTTGGCCGAGTCCTGGGAGGTCAGCGACGATGGCCGGGTCTATACCTTCCATTTGCGCGATAACGTCACCTGGCACGATGGAGAGCCCTTCAACGCCGACGACGTGGTGTTTTCTGCCGATGTTTTCCACCGTGAGTTGAACCCCAGCGCACGGGCCGTGTTACAGCATGTGGAAAGCATCGAGGCCAGCGACGACCACACGGTGGTATTTACCCTGACCGAGCCCTTCGGCCCCTTCCTGATCTCGTTCGAGGCGGGCACCTTCACCATGGTGCCCAAGCACTTGTACGAAGGCACCGACTTCCGCAATAACGAGCACAATGACCACCCGATTGGCACGGGGCCGTTCAAGTTCGCCAACTGGGAGCGTGGCACGGTCATCGAGCTGGTCAGAAACGACGACTACTACGAAGAGGGCCTGCCTTACCTGGATGGGGTCAACTGGCACGTGATTCCCGATGGCGGCTCCCGGGCCGTGGCCTTCGAGAATGGCACCATCGATGTCCTGCCCAGCGGCACCGTGGAAAACTTCGATATTCCGCGCCTTTCGGCCATGGATAACGTCTGCATGACCGAGCAGGGTCATGAGTACTTCAGCCCCTTTGCCATGCTGTGGATGAACAACCGGGAAGGCCCCACCGCCGACAAGCGCTTCCGCCAAGCCGTGATGTACGCCATGGACCGCGAATTTGCCCGCGACGTGCTCTGGAATGGGCTGGGCAATGTACCGCTCTCGGCCTTTGGTTCGAATGCCAGCTTCCAGTATGACGGCCTGGAGCCCTACGACCACAACCCCGAGCGCGCTCGGGAGCTGCTGGCAGAAATGGAGTACGACGGCGAAGAGATCACCATTCTGCCGCTGCCTTACGGCGAGACCTGGACCCGCTGGGCAGAAGCCGTGCAGCAGAACCTGCGTGAAGTAGGCATCAACGTCCGCACCCAGGCCACCGACGTGGGCGGCTGGAACCAGCGCCTGGGTGACTGGGATTACGACCTGGCCTTTACCTATCTTTTCCAGTACGGCGACCCTGCGCTGGGCATTTCACGTACCTACCTGTCTGACAACATCGCCAAGGGCTCCCCCTGGAATAACGTTCAGGGTTATGAGAACGAGCGGGTAGATGAGCTGTTCAATGCCGCCGCCACGGCGTTTCCTGATGAGGAGCGCGAAGCCCTCTACCGTGAAGTGCAGGAAATTCTGCATGAGGATGTCCCGGTTGGCTGGCTGATGGAGCTTGGCTTCCCCACCCTTTATCGCTGTGATGTTCAGGACCTGGTGACCTCCGGGGTCGGCGTGAACGATGGCTTCAAGGATGCCTGGCTGGACCGCTAGGTAGGTGCCACCCGGGCCGCCATGGCGACCCGGGTGTTTCAGCTATGTCAGGAATATGCTCATGTTATATGCCCGCTTGATCGTCATGCGGCTGTTTAAAGCCGTGATCGTCCTGTTTTTGATCGTGATCTTCAACTTCTTCCTGATTCAGATGGCCCCCGGTGACCCGGCGGCCATTCTGGCCGGGGAAGCCGGTGCCGCCGACCAGGAGTTTCTCGACCAGCTGCGCGTGCGCTTCGGCCTCGACCAGCCTATCTACGTGCAGCTATGGCGCTACGTCTCCGGCATTGCCATGCTGGATTTTGGCTACTCCTACCGGCTGGGCACGCCCGTCTTCGACCTGATCATGGCGCGCTTGCCCGCCACGCTGCTGCTCACCGGTACCGCCTTTGTGCTCTCGCTGGTGCTGGGCATCATTGCCGGTTCCATGGCGGCGGCCAGAGCCAAGAAGCCGTCGGGCTCGCTGATCATGGCGCTGGCGCTGGTGTTCTACGCAACGCCGCTGTTCTGGGTGGCGCTGATGTCCGTGGTGGTGTTCTCGGTGTACCTGGGCTGGCTGCCTGCCTATGGGTTGTACACCGTGGGCGCTGGCCATACCGGGCTGGCCCTGGCGCTGGACGTGGCGAAACATCTGGTGCTGCCTGCCACGACCCTGGCGCTCTTTTTCATGGCGATTTACACCCGCATGACGCGCACCTCCATGCTGGATGCCGCTCAGCAGGACTATGTCAAAACGGCCCGGGCCAAGGGGCTCAAGCCGGGCGTCATCCAGCGCCGCCATGTGCTGCGCAACGCTCTGCTTCCCATCATCACCCTGGCGGGCCTACAGGCCGGGCAAATGGTGGGCGGCGCGATCCTCACCGAAACCGTGTTCGCCTGGCCCGGCATCGGCAGGCTGATGTTCGAAGCGCTGCAACAGCGTGACTACAACCTCTTGCTGGGTATTTTCTTCTTCTCTGCGGCGCTGGTGATCGTGTTCAACATTCTCACCGATCTGGTGTATCGCCTGGCAGACCCACGCATCAAGGGGGCCTCATGAGCTTTTTTGCACGTTTCGCCCAGAACCGCGGGGCGCTGGTGGGGCTGGTCATCCTGCTGGTGATCATCGCCATGGCCCTACTTGCCCCGCTGCTGTTTCCCGAATCGCCCTGGCGCATGGTGCAGCGCCCCTTCCTGCCGCCGTTCTCGCAGGAGGGGTTCCCCTTGGGCACCGACACCATGGGCCGCAACGTGGCGGCAGGCCTGATGCATGGCGCCTGGGTATCGCTGCTGATTGGTTTGGTGTCCACCAGTGTGGCCCTGCTGATTGGCGTGCCGCTGGGGGCCATTGCCGGGTATTACGGTGGCTGGATCGATGACGTGCTGATGCGCATCACCGAGTTTTTCCAGACCATTCCCAACTTTGCCCTGGCCATCGTGCTGGTGGCCATCATGCAGCCCAGCGTGACCTCCATCGTGCTGGCCATTGCCCTGGTAAGCTGGCCACCTGTGGCTCGTCTGGTGCGGGCGGAGTTCATGTCGTTGCGCCACCGGGAGTACGTCGAGGCCGCTCGGCTGGTCGGCCAGTCCAATACCACCATCATCCTGCGCCAGATCCTGCCCAATACGCTCTCGCCCATCATCGTGCTGGCCTCGCTCATGGTGGCCACGGCGATTCTGCTGGAGTCGTCGCTCTCGTTTCTGGGGCTGGGCGACCCGAACGTCATGTCCTGGGGCTACATGATCGGTGCCGCGCGTACCGTGATTCGCCAGGCATGGTGGCTGAGCTTCTTCCCTGGCGTGGCCATTCTGCTGACCGTTCTGGCACTCAACCTAGTCGGTGAAGGGCTGGACGATGCGCTGAACCCCAAACTTTCCCGTGAGCGTTAGGAGCCTGCCATGAACGATGTCGTGCAACCCGCTGGCCAGGACGAGGCGCCCGCCGTACTACAGATCGAAGGCTTGAGCGTGGCGCTGCCCAAAGGCGCAGACCGGCCGCTGGCGGTGGAGAATGTCAGCTATAGCGTCAACCGTGGCGAGATCATGTGCGTGGTCGGGGAGTCCGGGTCGGGCAAGTCCATGGCCGCCAACACGGTCATGGGCCTGCTGCCCAAGGGCGTTCGCCCCGTGCAGGGCAGCGTCACGTTCGAAGGCCAGAACCTGCTGGCCCTGAGCGAAAAGCAGCACCGAACGCTGCGCGGCCTGAAGATCGGCATGATCTTCCAAGAGCCAATGACGGCGCTGAACCCCTTGATGCGCGTGGGCGCACAGATTGCCGAAGTGTTCGAGGCCCATGGCCAGCTCAGCCCCCGGCAGCGCCAGGCGCGGGCGCTGGAACTGCTGGTGGAAGTGGGTATCCCGCAGCCAGAGAAGGCCATCAGCGCCTACCCCTTCGAGCTTTCCGGCGGGCAGCGGCAGCGGGTGATGATTGCCATGGCGCTGGCGCTCGAACCGGTGCTGCTGATTGCCGATGAGCCCACCACGGCGCTGGATGTGACCACCCAGGCGCAGATTCTGGCGCTGATTCGTGACCTGCAACAGCGGCGTGGCATGGCCGTCATGTTCATCACCCACGATTTTGGCGTGGTGGCGGAAATCGCCAACCGTGTCTGCGTCATGCGCCATGGCCGCATCGTCGAAATCGGCAATGCTCGGGATGTGCTGGAGAACCCGCAGGATGCGTATACCCAGGCCTTGATCGCCGCCATTCCCAGCAACGCCCTTCCCCCGCACCGGGCACCTGCCACCTCGGCGCCCCTGCTGGAGATCAAGGGGCTCAACAAGGTGTTTCGTTCACGCGGGGGCTGGTTCAAGGCCACTCGGGAAGTGCGCGCGCTGGATGACGTATCGCTGACGCTGGCCAAAGGCGAGACCGTGGGTATCGTGGGCGAGTCCGGCTCGGGAAAATCGACCCTTGGCCGCTGCGTGGTGCGCCTGGAGCACCCGGATAATGGCGAGCTGCTGCTGGATGGGGTCAATTTTTCGCAGTTGAGCGGCAGCGCGCTGCGCCGCGAACGCCACCGGGTGCAGATGATTTTTCAGGACCCTTATGCGTCCTTGAACCCGCGCACCCGGGTCGGCATGGCCATCGCTCAAGGCCCCATGGCCAACGGCACGCCGAAGGCCGCCGCGCTCCGCCAGGCCGGTGAGCTGTTGGAACTGGTGGGGCTGGGTGCCAGTGCCGTGACGCGTTTTCCCCATGAGTTTTCAGGCGGCCAACGCCAGCGCATCGGCATTGCCAGAGCGCTGGCGCTCAACCCTGAATTGATCGTGGCCGATGAGGCGGTCTCTGCGCTGGACGTTTCCATTCAGGCGCAGGTGCTGGAGCTGCTGGAATCGCTGAAACAGCGGCTGTCGCTGTCACTGCTGTTCATCACCCACGACTTGCGGGTGGCCGCCCAGATTTGTGATCGCATCGTCGTCATGCAGCATGGGCGCATCGTCGAGCAAGGCAGCGCCGAGCAGATATTTCTGGCCCCCCAGGCGGCCTATACCCGTTCGCTGCTCGATGCGATTCCGGGGCGCGAAGCGCCTGCCGCCGCGTCTGCTTGAACAGCCTTTTAGGCATCACACGCTGGTTCATCAGCGTTTATTTATACGTCTTGATTCACACCACTGTCTTCAAACACTTTATTCACACAACGATGGAACGTCACGTAAGGAAACAGGCATGCAGATTACCCTGGAGGCGCTTCGCGCCATCGTCGGCCCTGCGCACGTACTCACCGGAGACGATGTGCGTAGCCGTCGCGTCGACTGGATGACCGGCGCCCCCTGCCTTGCCGGTGCCATCGTGCGCCCGGCCAGCACCCAAGCGTTGGCCGAGGTGATGCGCGCTTGCCACGAGGT
>NZ_LFGT01000008.1:72519-76527 GCF_002078115.1 Halomonas sp. BC2
TGGTGATTTCACTGGAGCGCATGACCGCCATCGAAGAGATCGACCACGTTGGCGGTACGCTGACCGTCCAGGCCGGTGCCCCTTTGCAGCGGGTACAGGAGGCCGCCAGCGACGCGGGCTTGCAGTTCCCGCTGGATTTGGGCGCCCGGGGAAGTTGCACGATTGGCGGTAATATCGCCACCAACGCTGGGGGCGTGCGGGTGATCCGCTATGGCATGATGCGCCAGCAGGTGCTGGGGCTGGAAGCCGTGATGGCCGATGGCCGTATCGTGAGCTCCATGAACCGCATGCTGAAAAACAATGCCGGGTTCGATCTCAAGCAGCTGTTCATTGGCAGTGAAGGCACGCTGGGTATCGTGACCCGCGCGGTGCTGCGCTTGCAGCCGCCCACGCCCAGCGAACAAACCGCGCTGGTGGCCTGCCCTTCGTTCGAGGCCTTGACGGCCCTGCTCCGCCACATGGGCAAGGCGCTGGGCGGTAGCCTGGGGGCTTTCGAGGTCATGTGGCAGAACCATTACCGCCTGCTGACGGAAACCTCGGGACGCCACACGCCCCCCATTGCCACCAGCCATCCGTTTTATGTCATCATCGAATCCCTGGGCAGCGATGCCGAGCGCAATACGACCCAGTTCCGTGAGGCCCTGGAGAGCGCGCTGGAGAACGAGCTGATCGTCGATGCGGTGCTGGCTCAATCAGCGGCGCAGCGAGACGGCCTGTGGGCCATTCGTGAAGACATCGAAGGCCTGGTCAAGGCCATGACCCCGGTATTGACGTTCGATGTCAGCCTGCCGATTGCCGATATGCAGCGCTACACCGATGCCCTGGAGCACCAGTTGACCCAGCGCTGGCCCGATGCCCGGCTCGTGGTCTTTGGCCACCTGGGCGATGGCAACCTGCATATTTCGGTGTGCGTGGGCAGTCATGAATTAGCGGTACGCCGGGAAGTCGAGACCCTGGTGTACCAACCCCTGGCGGCGCTGGGCGGCTCGGTGTCTGCCGAACATGGGATCGGCCTGGAAAAGCGCCCATGGCTGGAGACCTGCCGCTCGGCAGAGGAGGTTGCGCTGATGCATACCCTCAAGCAGGCACTCGACCCTCATAAGCTGCTGAACCGTGACAAAATATTGCGTTGAACATTGAACTGATCAGGACCTGATTATGCCCCGCTATCCCGACCACCTGACGGGCGTTGGCCCCGTGAACCCTTTCCCCGGCATCAAGGTGCTGGAGCGGCGGCTCGGCCGTGAGATCCCTCACCGCCTGGGCTCCAACGAGGGGCTGGACATGCCCCACCGTGCGCTGCGGGAACACTTCGGCGATGCCGTGGCACAACACGTGTATTGCTATGGCGATGCCGAAGCGCTGGGCGTTCGCCAGCGCATCAGCGCCCAGCAAGACATTCCCCTTGACCACCTGCTGGTGGACGCCGGTGCCGACAGCCTGATCGCCCTGGCGCTGCGCACCACCTGCAGCGTGGGCGAGGCCGTGGTGAGTACCGCAGGCACCTACCCCACCTTCGGGTACTTTGCCCAGGGCCAGGGCTGCCGGTTGGTCGAGCCCAGCTACCATGAAGCGCCTGGCGTGCTCGCCCCCGATCTGGAAGCGCTGGCGGCAGCGGCCCATCAGGAGCAAGCGCGGCTGGTGTACCTGGCCAACCCGGACAACCCCAGCGGCCACCTGCACAGCGATAGCGCCATTCTCAAGTTTCGCCAGGCGCTCCCCAACGACTGCTGGCTGCTGCTGGATGAGGCCTACGGGGATTTTCGTGACGATGCGGGAAGTGAGTTCCTGGGCCAGGCGCTGCCGGGGGTGATTCGCCTGCGCACGCTCTCCAAGGCCCATGGCCTGGCGGGCATGCGGATTGGCTACGCAATTGCCGAGCCCGACGTGCTGGCGATGATGATGAAAGTGCGTATTCACTACGCGGTCTCTTCCTTCACCCAGGCCGCCGCCGAGGTCGTGCTCGACCACCCCGAGGAAGTGCAGCAGCATATTGCGGATGTCAAAGCGCGCCGTGAACAGCTGGCGCTGCACTTCACGGCGCTGGGGGCAGACGTGCTGCCCAGCGCCACCAACTTCGTCGGCATCCGCCTATCCAGCGCCGAGCTGGCCGCCGCCGTGCATCAGGAGCTGCTGGACGATGGCGTGCTGGTGGCCCGCCTTGCTCACCCGCAACTGGCCAACGTGATTCGCATCACGGCGGTAGAAGAGGCACTGCAGCCGGGCAGGTTGGCGGCGCTGGAAAAGGCGCTTCGACAGCACGGCTAGCCGCGCAGGCCCCGGCGCCATTCCCCTCTCATGCCGGGGTCAGCCAGTGCTGGTAGGCCTCCAGCTCGCCGCGTACCACCTGGCGATAGAGCTGCTGCAGCTGAGCCGTGACGCTGTGGGCAGGTATCGGCTCGCTGGGCGGCGGTGCTTCTGCACGATGGCCAATGCGTCGTCCATCCAGCTCCCTGAGCGGCAGAATTTCAGCAGCAGTGCCGGTCAGGAAGGCTTCGTCGGCGGTGTACAGCTCATCGCGGGTGATACGCCGCTCTTTCACTTCGATGCCCAGCACGTCGCGGGCCAGTTGTATGACGCTGTCTCGGGTGATGCCCTGCAGGCAAGAGGTGACTTCCGGGGTGTGCAGCATGCCATCGCGCAGCAGGAAGACATTCGCCGCCGAGGCCTCGGCCACGTACCCTTCGGGGTCGAGCATGATGGTCTCATCGAACCCGGCCTTGACCGCCGTGTTGAGCGCCAGCATCGAATTCACGTAGTGGCCGCTGGTCTTGGCACGGCACAGGCTGATGTTGACATGGTGGCGCGCCCAGGAAGAGGTCAAGGCACGCAATCCATGGGTCGCGGCCTGCGGTGAAAGGTACGGCCCCAAATCCCAGGCGGCGATCATCACATGGGTGGTCAGCCCTTGGGCGCGCAGCCCCAGGCCTTCTGAACCCAGAAACACGGTGGGCTTCAGGTAGGCATCCTGCAAACCGTTTTTGGTGATGCTTTTGCACTGAGCATCGATCAGCTCGGCTTCACGAAACGGCAGCGGAATATCCAGCGCGTGGGCACTGTCCACGAGCCTGCGGGTGTGCTCCTCCACCCGGAACAGGCACGGGCCTTGCGCACCGGCGTAGGCCCGCACGCCCTCGAAGCAGCCCATCCCGTAATGTAGCGTATGGGTGAACACATGAACCCTGGCATCTCGCCAGGCAAGCCAGTGGCCGTCCTGCCAGATCCAGCCGTCTCGATCATGAAGAGGTGTCATCGGGTGGTTTGCTCCCACTGTCGTTGCCAGTTATCGATCAATGCCTGCTGATGCGGCTGCAGCGCCTGATAACCCCAAGCGGCGATTTCGTCATTTTGCGGGTCGAACACGGCGGTCGTGCTGCCCGCCAGCGTCTGGACCACCGCATGGCCGCAGAGCGGCACGTAGCCTTCGGAGTAGCCGCCTTCGTGCACGATCACCAGCTTGCCAGCGCAGCAGCGCTCCGCCACGGCCTTTACTTGCGCCGTCATGGTGGCGAAGGCCTGACTGTTGAGCAGCATCTTGCCCAGCGGGTCCTTGGCACAGGCGTCGTAGCCACAGGCGACGATGATGAGATCGGGCTGGAAGGCTTCCAGCGCAGGCAGCACCAGGCTTTCCATGGCATACGCATAGGCCCCCAGGCCACATCCGGGGGGCAGCGGCAGGTTGAGGTTCGTCCCGGTTCCAGCGCCCTCCCCCTGCTCTTCGAAAGCGCCGCTCTCCAGCGGGTAGTTGGCTGCCTGATGTATTGAGATGGTGAAGGTGTTCGGGTCGCGATAGAACGCGGCCTGCTGGCCGTTACCATGGTGTACGTCCCAGTCGAGTATCGCCACGCGACTGGCCTGGCCCAGCGCCTGGGCACGCATCACCGCCACGGGGATATTGCCTAACAGGCAGAACCCACGGCCCTGGTCGGCTTCGGCATGGTGGCCCGGCGGGCGGCACAGGGCGTAGGCGTTGCGTACTTCGCCCCGGGCGACGGCGTCTACGGCGGC
>NZ_LFGT01000008.1:77660-87390 GCF_002078115.1 Halomonas sp. BC2
GCAGCTCGGCCCGCACCGGCCCTTCCGGGGAAGGCGCCGGCTGGCCACGCAGCAGGAAAGTGGGCGGCGCATGCAGCGCCTGATCAGGATGATAAAAAACACTTCATGGTCACCGTCCTTTGGCCATTTGGAGCTAGCAAGCGCTACTTCAGCGTAGCGGGTAACGACTCCCAGAGCTCGATCGCCGCGGCTAAATCTTCCAGAGAGGCGCCCACCGACTTGAACAGCGTGATGGCCTGCGGGCTGGTGCGCCCGGGCTTCTCGCCACGCAAGACGTCGGCCAGCTCCGCCTGGATCTCCTCGAACTGGAAGGCACCTTCTTCGATGGCCTGCAGGATGTCCCCCGCCTCGCCTTGTGCCCCCGCGTAGGTATCCACGAATACCTGGGCACGGCGCAGGCAATCGGCATCGGTTTCGCGCATTTGTGGACGAAAAGCGCCAATCAGGTCCAGGTGCGTGCCTAGCGTCAGCCACTCGCCCCGGATGATGGGCTGGGTGGAGAGCGTCACGCAGCTGACGATGTCGGCCTCTGCCACGGCGGTGGCCAAGGTGTCGACGACCTGGGTATCGAAGCGGTCTGCATACTCTTCGGCAATGGCGGCTGCCTTGTGGGGGTTACGCCCCCAGACCAGCACGCGCTTGATGGGCCTGACGCTTGCGTGGGCTTCGATCACCATGGGGGCCAGCTTGCCGGTACCCACCACCAGCAGCGTTTCGGCGTCTTCCCTGGCCAGCACATGAGCCGCCAGCGCAGAAGCAGCGGCGGTGCGGCGGCGGGTCAGTTCGCTGCCATCGATGCACGCCAGCGGCTGGCCGTGTTGGCCTTCGCTGAGCAGGTAAAGGCCGGAAATGGCCGGCAGGCCGTGTTCGGCATTTTGCGGAAACACGTTGACCATCTTCACCCCGATATAGCCTGCGGCTTCCCAGGCGGGCATCAGCAGCATGGTGGCTTCGCCATCCGGCCGATGCATGGCGTGATGGTGGCGCGGTGGCGACTCCACCCCGTTCACGAAGGTGTGGTGCAGGCGCTCGATCAAGCCTGGCCAGGCTAGAAACTGCTCGACTTCCTTGGCAGAAATGACCTTCATGCCCACTCCCCCTGCAGGTGATAGACGAGGCCTTGCACAATGACCCGATGGGTAGCAAAGGCCACCGCGTGCGTGTGGGCATGGGGATAAAACGAGGGTGGTAGCATCAGCGCTCTCCAGCGTCATCGAACTTCTCTTGAGACTACGACGATGCAGCAGCGGTTGCTTGCCCGAGACTCTGGCAAGTTTGCCCGTAAGTCAGGTAGGCAGCGGTTTCAGACGCTAGCGATCCGACGAAGGGGAAATGTCGAAGTAACGACGGTAGGCGCGGGAAAAGCTGCCCTGGTCGCGAAAACCCACCAACATGGCGATATGGCCAAGGCTCATGGCGCTATGCCGCACCAGGGTACGTGCATGCTCCAGCCGCCTGCGCTGCACATAGGCCAGCGGCGTCACCCCGGTCAGCTCACGAAAGCAGCTATGAAAGTGGCCGGGACTCAAGGCGCATAGTGCGGCCATCTGCTCGACACGAATGTCATCGGCCAGGTGCTGATCGAGCCAGGCATCCAGGCGCTCCAGGTCCAGCCGCTCACTGATGCAGCGCGCGCCCATTTGGGCTGCCGTCTGGAGCGGTGCATCCTGCAGGTACATGTAGAGCGCCCGCAGTAACAGCGCGGCAATTTCGTTTTGCAGGGCTGGACACTGATCCAACTGATGGGCCAGCGCATGGGTGAGCTGGTTCAAAGCGGGGGGAACGGTAAAGAAGCGCGGTTTATCGAATAGCCGCTCGATCTCACTGCCCTTTTCCAGCGTGGCCAGGTGCTGCACGGGGATATCCAGCACCAAGGTACGGTTGCTGCCATCGCCCTGATACTCGTGATGGCGTGACGAAGGGATCAAGCAGCCACGGCGAGCGGTCACCCGCTCCCCCTGGCCTTCCATGGACAGTTCCGTCACGCCACACGTGGCCAGTATCAACTGGTGAAAATCGTGGGTGTGCGCCACCTGCTCTTGCGCCAGATTGCGGCTATGCAGCTCGAACTGGACCATGACCGTACCGTTCGGGAAGTGTGAGAAGGAAGCTCCACTATAAAACGATCACGAAATAAAAATCGAGGGAGCGTTAACGCTCGGTTAACGCCCCCTCGTGACAGCCTTGAAGCAACCGATCAGGCGTCGGGCAGTGCCGCGATGACCATGATTTCCACTTTCCACTCGGGCTTGGCCAGCTTGGCTTCCAGCGCAGCGCGCACCGGCGGACGACCCGGTACTACCCAGGCTTCCCACGCTTCGTTCATTTCCGCGAACTCGGCCATGTCGGTGACCCATACCTGCGCAGAGATCAGGTGCTCTTTGGAAGTGCCCGCCTGCGCCAGCAGCTCATCGATACGCGCCAGCACCTGCTCGGTTTGGCCACGCATGCCCACCGTGGCATCGGCTGGCACTTGGCCCGCGAGGTAGACGGTTCCGTTATGAATGGCCACTTGGCTCATGCGTGCATTGCTTTCGTGATAGGTCACGCCCATGGGGTTGTCTCCCGCGACATTGGGGGCTATTACTCTGCCCTATGATGGTTTCTAACGTTTCAAAACAATATATTTACCATAAAGAGCTGACGAGTTGCCCTATGCATAAAATTAAATTTCAGCTGCAAGCCGCGTACCAAACCAAAAAGGGCCTGACGTTGAACGTCAGGCCCTTCATGTTTGGTGCCGGTGGCCAGACTCGAACTGGCACACCCGTAAAGGCGGCGGATTTTGAATCCGCTGCGTCTACCAATTCCGCCACACCGGCATAGGAGGCGCATTATACGGAGTTAACCTGCAAGGTCAATCACATCGACTGACTTTATACGCCTAAAGCGCTATCCTAGGCGGCTTGTTTGACCACCGAAAGAGCACTTCCCCATGCAGCGAGCAGATTTCCATTTCGAGCTACCCGATGAGCTGATTGCTCGCTATCCGTCCGAGCAGCGCAGCGATTGCCGCTTGCTATGTGTGGATGGCCAGAGCGGTGCGCTGGCGCATCGTCGCTTTCCCGATCTGCTGGAGCTGCTGGAGCCAGGTGACCTGCTGGTATTCAACGACACCCGAGTGATACCGGCACGCCTGCACGGCCACAAGGCCAGTGGCGGAAAAGTCGAGATGCTGCTGGAGCGCCCGCTGGACAGCCACCGTGGGCTTGCCCATCTGCGTTCCAGCAAGTCGCCCAAGCCGGGCACCGAGCTGATCTTCGAAGGCGACATTCATGCCGTGGTGGAAGGCCGCCGCGATGCGCTGTTCGAGCTGCGCTTTCTGGGCGATACGCCGATGATTGCTCTGCTGGAGCAGCACGGCCATATGCCGCTGCCGCCCTACATCACTCGGGAAGACGAGCTGAGCGACCGTGAACGCTATCAGACCGTGTATGCGCGCCGCGATGGGGCCGTGGCCGCTCCTACGGCGGGGCTGCACTTCGATCAGCCGCTGCTGGATGCACTGGCCGAAAAAGGCATTCAAAGTGCCTTCGTGACCCTGCATGTGGGCGCAGGCACCTTTCAGCCCGTGCGCGTCGACAACATCCTCGAACACCACATGCACAGCGAGTGGATCGAGGTCACCGAAGCCACCTGCCAGCAGGTGCGTGATACCCTGGCGGCCGGCAAGCGCGTGGTAGCGGTAGGCACCACCAGCGTGCGCTGCCTGGAGAGTGCCTGCATGAAAAGCAGCGACGGTAAGATCGCCCCGTTCAGCGGCGATACCGATATCTTTATCTACCCTGGCTACCAGTGGCGCTGTGTCAATGCACTGATCACCAACTTTCACCTGCCCGAGTCGACGCTGCTGATGCTGGTGTCGTCCTTTGCAGGCTATGACCACATCATGCACGCCTACCGCACGGCGGTAGAAGAGCGCTACGCCTTCTTCAGCTATGGCGATGCCATGCTGCTCACCCGCTAGCGCTGTGCCACCCGATAGATCAACGAGCGACTGTGATGCGAAACGAATGCTTTATGCGCTTTGAGCGCCTTGCGGAAGACGGCCGTGCGCGCCGGGGCCGCCTTCACTTCCCACGGGGAACGGTAGAGACGCCAGCCTTCATGCCGGTGGGTACCTACGGCACCGTCAAGGGCATGACGCCCGAGTCGGTGAAAGAGATTGGCGCGGAAATCATCCTGGGCAACACCTTCCACCTCTGGCTGCGCCCGGGCACCGATGTCATCGAAGCCCACGGCGACTTGCACGACTTCGCCCAATGGGACAAGCCGATCCTCACCGACTCAGGCGGCTTTCAGGTCTTCTCGCTGGGCGAGATGCGCAAGATCACCGAGCAAGGCGTGCACTTCCGCTCGCCGGTGGACGGCAGCAAAGTGTTCATGGGGCCGGAAGAGTCCATGGCCGTGCAGCGCTCGCTGGGCTCTGACGTGGTGATGATCTTCGATGAGTGCACCCCCTACCCAGCCACTTTCGAAGAGGCCGAGAAGTCGATGGAGCTGTCGCTGCGCTGGGCCAAGCGCTCACGCACGGCTCACGGTGACTCGCCTTCGGCACTGTTCGGCATCATTCAGGGCGGCATGTACCCCGAACTGCGCGAACGCTCGCTCAAGGGGCTGCTGGACATTGGCTTCGACGGCCTGGCCATCGGCGGCCTGTCGGTGGGTGAGCCCAAGGAAGAGATGATCAAGGTCCTCGACTACCTGCCCACCTGGATGCCCGACGACACCCCGCGTTACCTGATGGGGGTCGGCAAACCCGAGGATCTGGTCGAGGGCGTGCGCCGCGGCGTAGACATGTTCGACTGCGTCATGCCGACCCGCAATGCGCGTAACGGGCACCTGTTCACCTCGGACGGCATCGTCAAGATCCGCAATGCCAAGCACCGCTTCGACACGCGTCCACTGGATGAAGAGTGCGACTGCTACACCTGCCAGCATTTTTCCCGTGGCTACCTGCACCACCTGGACCGCTGCAACGAAATGCTCGGTTCGATGCTCAACACCATCCATAACTTGCGCTACTACCAGCGCGTCATGGCTGATTTGCGCGCGGCAATCGAAGCGGGTACATTGACGACCTTTGTGGAAGGCTTCTATGCACGGCGCGGCTTGCCGGTGCCTCCCCTTGCGGGACCTGAAACCTGATAACTAACCGCCACCGGCCATGCTGAGTGGCGTCAACCGGTTCACCCATTGTTCTAACTCAGGAGTTCTCTGCAATGCTGGATTTCTTCATCTCACCAGCCCATGCCCAGGAAGCCGCCGCTGGCGGTGGTATTGCGCAAATCGTCATGCTCGTCGGCTTTGTGCTGATTTTCTACTTCCTGCTGTGGCGCCCCCAGGCAAAACGTGCCAAGCAGCACCGTCAGCTGGTCTCCAGCCTGGCCAAGGGTGATGAAGTGGTCATCGGTGGTGGCCTGGTAGGCCGCGTGACCAAAGTCAGCGATGAGTTCCTGACCCTGGAAGTATCGGAAGGTACCGAAGTCAACGTGCAGAAGAATGCCGTGGCTGCCGTACTGCCCAAGGGCACCATTAAGTCCATCTAACGCTCGCACCTCCCCCTGCCGACTCCGTGCCAGCCACCCCGGCAGGGGTGACATGGTAGCGTCGATGGTGAACGTTGCTGTGCACAGCTTGTCTGTGCACAGCGATTCCGTTTGTAATTGAAGGCAGGGCTTGCATGCTCAACCGTTACCCCCTGTGGAAGTATCTGCTGATACTGGTCGTCCTGGTGGTTGGCCTTATCTATTCGCTTCCCAATCTATTTCCCGCCGATCCCGCCATTCAGGTGAGCGATGCCCAAGGCAACATGCTCGATGAGCGGCAAATCAATCGCGTCGAACAAGCGCTGACCGACAACGACATTGCCATCAAGGCCGTGGAAGAGGTCGACGGGCAGTGGTTGATTCGCTTGCAGAGCAACGATGACCAGCTGAATGCGCGGGATATCGCGGCCGACGTGCTGGGTAGCGGCGCCACCGTTGCCTTGAACCTGGCGGAAGCCACGCCTGGTTGGCTGCAGGCCTTCTCCGCCACACCCATGACGCTGGGTCTGGACTTGCGCGGCGGCGTTCACTTCCTGCTGGAAGTCGACATGGAAGCAGCCCTGACCCAGCGCCTGGAAGTCAATGCCAGCGCCATCCGTGAACTGCTGCGTGGCGAGCGCATCCGTTACCGCAATACGGAGATCGCCGAGCGTTCGCTGTCCATCGATTTTGCCAGCAGCGAAGATCGCGACGCTGCGCGCCGATTGATCAGCCGCGACTTCCCCAACTTCGATTACAGCAACCAGGGCGATGGCCGAGCCTCCCGTCTGGTCATGTCACTCAGCGACGCAACGGTCAGCGAGATTCAGGACTATGCGGTCAACCAGAACCTGACCACCCTGCGTAACCGTGTCGACGAGCTGGGCGTAGCCGAGCCAATGGTACAGCGCCAGGGCCCCAGCCAGATCGTGGTCGAGCTGCCCGGCATTCAGGACACGGTGGCAGCCAAGCGCATCGTCGGCGCCACGGCCAACCTGGAGTTCCGCCTGGAAGCGCGTAACGACACGCCCGACATGGAAACCGAGCGCTTCGACTTCCGTAACGACAGCGGCCGTTCTGCAGACCTGATGCGGGACGTGATCATTACCGGTGACAGCGTTTCCAGCGCTAGCCACAGCTTCGATGAAAATGGCCGCCCACAGGTCAACATCAACCTGGATGGCACCGGCGGTACGCTGATGAACCGCGCCACGCGCACCAACATCGGGCGCAACATGGCGGTGCTGTTCATCGAGCACAAGAGCGAAGACCGCGTCGAGACCGACCCGGAGACTGGCGAGCAGACCATCATTCGCGAGCCCTACACGGAGCGCGGCTTGATCAGCCTGGCGACCATCCAAAGCGCTCTGGGCAACAGCTTCCGCATTACCGGGCTCGACTCGCCCACCGAAGCTGCCGAACTGGCCCTGCTGCTGCGCTCAGGCTCTCTGGCAGCGCCCATCTACTTCGTGCAGGAACGCACCATCGGCCCGAGCCTGGGTCAGGAGAACATCGAACGCGGCCTGCTCTCGGTCCAGATTGGCCTGTTGCTGGTGGTGATGTTCATGCTGGTGCGCTACAAGGTGTTCGGCGTATTTGCCAACGTGGCGCTGGCGCTCAACCTGACCCTGCTGATTGCCGTGATGTCGATGCTGGGGGCCACCCTCACCCTGCCGGGCATTGCCGGTATCGTGCTGACCCTGGGTATGGCGGTAGATGCCAACGTACTGATCTTCGAACGTATACGCGAAGAGTTGCGCAACGGTCTGTCGATTCAACAAGCCATTCATGCGGGTTACGAGCGTGCCTTCACCTCGATCGTGGATGCCAACATCACCACCCTGCTGGTCGCCATCATCCTGTTCTCGATTGGTACTGGCCCGGTAAAAGGCTTCGCGGTAACGCTCTCCATCGGTATCTTGACCTCCATGTTCACGGCCTTGATGGTCACACGAGCCATGGTCAACCTCACCTATGGCAGCAAGCCCGTCAAGAAGCTCTGGATCTGATCTCGTGAAGCAGACATACGCGCTCCGCACAGAATTGAAGAGGTGGTAATGAAACCCCTATCGCAGCTACGCATCGACTTCATGGGACGACGCAACCTTGCGTTCATCGTCTCGGCGGTGATGCTGATCGTCTCTATCGGTGCCATCGTTTTTCAGCAGCTCAACCTGGGGCTGGACTTTACGGGCGGCACCCTGGTCGAAGTACGTTACGGTGCCGCACCGTCACTGGATGCCATCCGCCAACTGCTGGAAAACAGCGGCTTTCAGGATGTGTCCGTACAAACCTTCGGTGCTTCCACCGAAATTCTGATTCGCCTGCAGCAGGCCTTTGACCCCGACATCGGCAGCGAAATCGTCGGGCTGCTGCGCGCCGATGGCGCTGACGTCAATCTGGTGCGCGCGGAGTTCGTGGGTGCTCAGGTAGGTGAGCAACTGCGCGACCAGAGCGGCATGGGCATGCTGGTGGCCCTCGGCGTCGTGATGGTCTACGTGGCCTTGCGCTTTCAGTACAAGTTCGCCATCGGCGCTCTGCTGGCGCTGATGCACGACGTGATCATCGTGGTGGGTGTCTTCGCGCTGTTCCAGCTCGACTTCAACCTGACGGTACTGGCGGCCCTGCTCGCGGTCATCGGCTACTCCCTCAACGATACCATCGTGGTGTACGACCGTATCCGCGAGTCCATTCGCACGTCGCGGATCGACAACATGGGGCAAATCATCAACGAAGCGATCAATGCCACGCTCTCGCGTACGCTGGCAACGTCCGGCACCACCATCCTGGTGCTGCTGGCCTTGCTGCTGCTGGGCGGCGACATGATCGAAAACTTCGCTATCGCTTTGCTGATAGGCGTGGGTGTGGGTACCTTCTCCTCCATCTACATCTCTGGCGCCCTGCTGATCCCGCTCAAGCTCTCTCGGGAAGACCTGATCCCGACCAGGAAAGAGAGCGATGAAGAGGAAGAAGAGCTGCCGTAAGGCACGAAGGCTCCCTTCAGCAAAAGGCCTTGTCGCGTAAGCGACAAGGCCTTTTTCATATCACCAGGGAACTGACATCACGCTCAGAAATGCGGCGCCAGCTGTTTGATCAGTGCTTTATAAAGGCGCGGGCCAGCGGCCATCAGTTGGCCTTCTGCGGTGACGGTGGGCTGGCCGTCGGGCGTGCCCATCAGCGCGCCGGCTTCTTTCAGCAGCAGCGTACCGACCTGCATGTCCTGCTCTTCCAGGCCCAGGACGAACACGCTGTCGACGCGGCCAGCGGCCAGTTCGCAAATGTCCAGCAGGCCAGAGCCGGTGGCGACCAGGGTTTCCACCTGGGGGGCCAGTTGCTGCGCCACGGTCAGGTAGGCAGGCAGATGGCTGGGGCGCAGCCAGGCTTCCGGCAGGCTCATGGCCATGCGGGTACCAGGAATGGCCGCGGGCTTGCTCACGCGCATACGTTTGTCGTTGTGCTGGGCACCACGGCCACGGCTGGCGATGTATTCGTCATCGCCAAAGGGAGAGACCACCACCGCGTGTTCGGGGCGACCCTTGATGAGACACACCACTGAGAGTGCAAAGCCCTTGCCTGCCACGGCCAGATTGGAGTAGCCGTGAAGGGGTTCGATCTTCCAAACGATCTCTTCGCCTTCGCCTTTACCCGCCTGATGGGGGGTGTAGCGGCCGGAGAAGCCATGCTGCGGATAGCCGCGCTGCAGTTGCTGAACGATGGTGGCTTCGGCCTTGCGGGCCGTATCTTCAAGCAGGCGGTCAAGATTGAATTCTTCGTGGGCGTTTTCGATACGCTCACGGACACGCAGAAAATGTTCAACCGCGCTACGCGCAGCGCGCAGCGTAAATTGGACCATTGGATTCATGATCGGGCCTTGTCACAGTGATGTTAAAGAACGGGGCAGGCGCAGGACACCTTAATGGCGGGCAATTCTATCAGAGGCCCCTCGGGCATGCCATCGACTCGTGCTAAACTGCGCCTTTTACGTCGTGAACCGGGCTTATCATGCTTGACCGCATTCGAATCGTTCTTATTGGCACCAGCCATCCTGGCAATATTGGCGGCGTGGCGCGCGCCATGCACAACATGGGCCTGGCGGATCTGGCGCTCGTTGCCCCCCGCTGCGACGTGCTCACCCAGGAGAGCATCTCTCGGGCGTCAGGGGCCGACCATCTGCTCCATCAGGCAGCCATTCATGCCACGCT
>NZ_LFGT01000008.1:87543-101219 GCF_002078115.1 Halomonas sp. BC2
CGCCCTGCCAACGCGCGCATCGCGCTGGTGTTTGGGCGCGAGGACAGCGGCTTGACCAATGCCGAGCTGCAGCGCTGCCATGCCCACGTACACATTCCCACCAATGCGGATTTCAGCTCGCTGAACCTGGCGGCGGCGGTACAGGTACTCGCCTACGAGTGCCGCATGGCCTGGCTGACGCAAGCCGACGCGCCTCCCGCTCAAGAGGATGACGAAGCAGCCGCGCTGGCGTCCCACGAAGAGCTGGAGCGGTACTTCGAGCATCTGGAGCGCACGCTGATCGCCATCGAGTTTCATGACCCCGCACAGCCGCGCCAGCTGATGGCGCGCCTGCGCCGCCTGTACCTGCGTGCTCGCCCCGAAAAAATGGAGATGAACATTCTGCGCGGCATCCTGTCGGCCACGGAAAAGGCCGCCCAGCCGAACACAACGCCGCGCTGAGAGGCGTTATCGTCGCCCCATGGCCTAAACTTGAAGTTATCCAGTGGCGCCCCCACATTTGGGGGCCGACCCATACACAGCCTGCCACGCTGCCGCTTTTACGCCCAAGGACACTCCCATGTTTCAACGCCTGCGCGAAGACATCAACAGCGTATTCGACCGCGACCCAGCGGCACGCAACTTTCTCGAAGTCTTGACCAACTACCCGGGCCTGCATGCCCTGCTGCTGCACCGTTGTGGCCACTGGCTATGGAAGAAGAACTTCAAGTGGCTGGCGCGCACGGTATCTACCTTCTCCCGCTGGATGACCGGTATCGAGATTCACCCCGGCGCCACCATTGGTCGGCGCTTCTTTATCGATCACGGCATGGGCGTGGTGATCGGCGAAACCGCCCAGGTCGGCGACAACGTGACGCTCTACCAGGGGGTCACGCTAGGCGGCACCAGCTGGAATAAAGGCAAGCGTCACCCCACCCTGGAAGATGGCGTGATCGTCGGGGCTGGCGCCAAGATCCTGGGGCCGTTCACGGTTGGGGCCGGCGCCAAGATTGGCTCCAACGCCGTGGTCACCAAAGAGGTGCCTGCCGGTGCAACGGTGGTCGGTATTCCTGGCAAGATCGTCAAGCGCGCCGAGCCCGATATCGAGGAAGCGCTGGATATCGACCCGGCCCGACGCGAAGCCATCTGCCAGAAATTCGGCTTCGATGCCTATGGCGTCAGCCAGGACATGCCCGACCCAGTGGCACGCTCCATGCAGGCCATGCTGGACCATATGCACGCCGTGGACGAGCGTATCGAACGCATGTGCTCTACCCTGCGCAAGCTGGATGCCAGCTACCGTGACGGCCAACTGCCCGAACTGAAAGATGAGGACTTCGCCGACATCCTGGATGAGGCCGATACCGGCTGCCCCGGACTGGGTAAGACGCGCAGTGAAGCAGTGGATACCGCTGACGACACCAACAGCCGTCCCAATAGTTGACCAAAGCACTCAGGATTTCCATAATGGCGCTACACTTGCCGCCAGTGCGCTGAGGCTCAGCGACGAGGTACCTGTTATGCGCTTGACGACCAAAGGCCGATACGCCGTTACCGCCATGCTGGATCTGGCGATCAATACGCCACAAGGCCCCACCAGCCTGGGCGATATATCCCAGCGCCAGGAGATTTCGCTCTCATATCTGGAGCAGCTATTTGCGCGGCTGCGGCGCAGCGGGCTGGTCACCAGCGTGCGTGGCCCGGGCGGCGGTTATCTTCTTGCCAGACCTGCCGCCGAGATCAGCGTGTCCCAGGTCATCGATGCGGTCAATGAAACCGTCGATGCCACCCGCTGCCAGGGGCTGTCCGACTGCCAGCAGGGCGACACTTGCCTGACCCACCACTTGTGGTGCGAACTTTCGGGTCAGATACGTCACTTTCTGGATGACGTGACGCTGGCGCAGCTGATGCAGCGCCCGGACGTCATTCGCATTGCCGCTCGACAGAAGCAGCGCGCCGACGCCGGGATCCTTGCTTCGTCCCCCCTGACGCCACTCACTGCCCGTTGGAAATCAAGCCCATGACCGCCACCCCCTCACTGCCCATTTACCTCGATTATGCCGCCACTACGCCGGTAGATGAGCGCGTGGCCGAGGTGATGACCCGCTACCTGACCGTCGACCAACTGTTTGCCAACCCGGCATCGCGCAGCCACATGCTGGGCTGGCAGGCAGAGCAGGTGGTGGAGCAGGCACGGCGTCAGGTGGCCGACCTGATTCATGCCGACCCCCGCGAGATCGTGTGGACCAGCGGTGCTACCGAAGCCAACAACCTGGCGCTGATCGGCTTCATGCGCGCCAATCGCCAGCGCGGCATGCACCTGGTCACTTCGTCCATCGAACACAAGGCCGTGGTGGATACCGCCAGGGCGCTGGAAAGCGAAGGCTTCGAGGTCACCTGGCTCAAGCCCCAGCGGGACGGGCGCATCACCCCCGAACAGCTGCGCGAGGCCATGCGCGATGACACCGCCCTGGTGTCGCTGATGGCAGTGAACAACGAGCTGGGCAGCATCAACGACATCGCAGCGCTGGCAGCCGTGGCCCACGACTTTGGCGCGGCCTTCCATACCGATGCCGCTCAGGCGGTAGGACGCATCCCGCTGGACGTGGTCGAACAGCACATCGACTTGATGTCGCTGTCTGCCCATAAAGCCTATGGCCCCAAAGGGGTGGGCGCTCTGTACGTGAAACGCCATCCGGACATGCGTGTCGAAGCGCTGATTCACGGCGGCGGGCACGAGCGCGGCATGCGTTCCGGCACGCTGCCCACCCACCAGATTGCGGGCATGGGGGAAGCCTTTGCCGTCATGCAGCAGCAGCAAGCTCAGGATCAGGCGCATATTGCCGCCCTTCGCGAGCAACTGCTGAATGGCCTGAGCACGCTGGAGGGCGTCATTCCCAACTCGCCCCAGCAGCACGGGGTGCCCAATATTCTCAATCTCGCGTTCGAGGGTGTCGATGGTGAAGCGCTGCTGATGGCCCTGCGCGACGTTGCCGTGTCTACAGGCTCTGCCTGCAACTCGGCCAGCGTCGACCCCTCTTACGTCCTGCTGGGCATCGGAACGCCCCGTCGGCTGGCGCTCTCTTCGCTGCGCTTGAGCTTTGGACGGTTTACCCAGCCAGCCGATATCGACCACGCACTGACACTACTGCACCACGCCGTCAGCGGCCTGCGTGCTTCGGCGCGCCAGGCCACTGCGCCTGGCCGCTGACCGACCGACTTTTCAAGGAGAGTGCTCCATGGCAACGCTTAACATTTCCCCCGCCGCCGCCGAGCAGATCCACCGCGTCCTCGAAGAGCGCGGCAAGGGGCTTGGCCTTCGGGTATCCGTCAAACCCAGCGGCTGCTCTGGCTACAGCTATGTGCTCGACTTTGCCGACGAGGCTCAGCCGGATGACGTGCACTTCGAGTCCCACGGGGCCAGCGTCTACGTGGCCACCGATGCCGTCGAGATGCTGGACGGCAGCGAAGTGGACTACGTCAGCGAAGGGCTCAATCGCTTCTTCCGCTTCAACAATCCCAACGTCAAGGATCAGTGCGGCTGCGGTGAAAGCTTTACCGTTTAAGCGCTCTTTGACGTCACTCATCGGTATTCATCCCCTGCGTGAGACGCTATAATCGCGGCCACTCGGCCTGCGGCATAGCGTCCAGACAAGGCCGGACACATTTTCCTGTGCCGCCCTGGCTTTCCGGGGCGGCAATTTCTGCTTTATCCCTTTCCAGGAGATTTCTGCATGGCGATTGAACGTACTCTTTCCATCATCAAGCCCGATGCCGTGGCCAAGAATGCCATCGGTGACATCATCGCACGCTTCGAAAAGGCTGGCCTGAAAGTGGTCGCGGCCAAGATGCTGCACCTTTCCGAAGAGAAAGCCGGTGGTTTCTACGCCGAGCACAAAGAGCGCCCTTTCTTCAAGGATCTGGTCGGCTTCATGACCTCTGGTCCGGTCGTCGTACAGGTGCTGGAAGGGGAAGGCGCCATTGCCAAGAACCGTGAACTGATGGGGGCTACCAACCCGAAAGAAGCCGCTCCGGGCACCATCCGCGCCGACTTCGCGGAAACAATCGACGCCAACGCTGTCCATGGTTCCGACTCAGCCGAAAGCGCTGCACGCGAAATTAGCTACTTCTTCGGTAACGACGAAATCTGCCCGCGCTAAACCAGCGCTGCCGTTTCAACATTCGTTGCCGGCCATTTTTGCGGGGGCCTGGCCCCCGCCTCTTTCTGAACGCTGACCGCCATGACTACCACTGCCGCCCCATCATCACCGTCTTCCCTCGCCACGCCTGACCTTGCCTCGCAGGCGGAGCCCGCACGCCAGAACCTGCTGGGGCTTTCCCGTGAGCAAATGGAAGTCTTCTTTTCCTCCATTGGTGAGAAGAAATTCCGTGCCACCCAGGTCATGAAGTGGATCCACCAGGAGGGCGTCGATGACTTTGCCGTGATGACCAACCTGTCCAAACCGCTGCGCGACAAGCTCGCTCAGGTGGCCGAGATTCGCGGCCCAGGCGTCGTGTATGAAGGCACCTCCAGCGACGGCACGCGCAAGTGGGTGCTCGAAGTGGAAGATGGCAGCTATGTCGAGACGGTGCTGATCCCGGCAGAGAACGGTAAACGACGCACCCTGTGCGTATCGTCACAGGTCGGCTGTTCGCTGGATTGCAGCTTCTGCTCCACGGGCAAACAGGGCTTCCAGCGTAACCTGACGGCTGCAGAGATCATTGGCCAGGTGTGGGTAGCGCAACGCAGCGTCGGCCCTCGGCGGGACACCGCCAACCGTCCGGTGACCAACGTGGTCATGATGGGCATGGGCGAACCGCTGTTGAATTTCGACAACGTCGTGCCCGCCATGAAGCTGATGCTCGACGACAACGGCTATGGCCTCTCCAAGCGCCGCGTCACCCTGTCCACCTCGGGCGTCGTGCCGATGATGGATAAACTCGGCGATGAGATCGACGTCAGCCTGGCGATTTCGCTGCACGCCTCCACCGATGAGCTGCGTAACGAACTCGTCCCGATCAACCGCAAGTACAACATTCGTGCCTTGCTGGATGCCTGTCATCGCTATTTGTCCAAATGCCCGGACAATCGTCAGGTGACCATCGAGTACACCTTGATCAAGGACGTGAATGATCAGCAGGAACACGCCGAACAGCTGGCCGCGCTCCTCAAGGAGCTGCCCTGCAAGATCAACCTGATTCCCTTTAACCCGTTTCCCAATTCGGGTTATGAAAAGCCCTCGCGCAACCAGGTCATGCGTTTTCAGCAATGGCTTTATGACCTGGAGTACAACGCCACTGTCCGTACCACCCGTGGGGATGACATCGATGCCGCCTGCGGGCAGCTGGTCGGACGCGTAAAGGACCGCACCAAGCGCAGTGCGCGCTATATTCAATCGGTTCAACTGGATGCAGACTAAGGCCGCTGTCTTGACTTCCACACAACACAGCGCTTTGATGGACACGTTTTTTTACTAACGTCATTAGTGTGAGCAAGGCCGCACTGTTCAAGAGGACATACATGATCGGTCATCGCAGGTGCTTCTCCTTTTTCAGAGTGCCCATGCTGTCCGTCCTTGCTGGCAGCCTGCTGCTGGCAGGCTGTGCAACCTCGACGCCCACGTTCAATGAAAGCAATCCCGACGCCGCCGATGCCTATGCCCAGCTGGGAGTGGCCTACCTGGAGCGTGACAATCTGCCCCGCGCCCTGAACGCGCTGGATCGTGCGCTGGAACTGGATGCCCGCCACCCAGAGGCACTTCAGGCGATTGCGCTGGTCTATCAGCAGCAGGGGGAGCGTGAGCTGGCCAACCGCTATTTCCAGCAGGCCCTGAACGTCTCGCCCTCGTTCACGCGAGGACGTAACAACTACGCCGCATTCCTGTATCAACAGGGGCGTTACCCGGAGGCCTGCGAGCAGTTGGAAATCGCCTCCGAAGATGCACAATACGCCAGTCGTGCCCAGCTATTCACCAACCTGGGACAGTGCTACCTGGCGACTGGCGAATTTGACAAGGCGCGCGACCGTTTGCAGCGCGCCCAGAGTATCGACCCGCGCAATACACGCGGGTATTTAATGTTAGCCGAACTGGAAGTTTCGCAGGGCCGCTACGATCAGGCCTGGGAGCCACTGCAAAGCTACCTGCAGCTGGCAGGCCCCGACCCGGCAGCGTTGGAAATGGCGGTAGATATCGCCCTCGCCCGTGGCGACACCGCTACGGGCGCCGAATACCAACGCCTGCTGACTCCTTGATCACTGCCCTGACCACCTAATTTTTGAAGGATGCTCAGCCATGAGCGAGACACCGTTACACGATAGCGTTACCCCCACCAGCACCGCTGGCGAACTGCTCTCACGCCAACGCGAAGCGCTGGGTGTGCCCATCAGTGATGCTGCCCGTGCGCTCAACCTGCGCAGCGCGGTGGTCGAAGGTCTGGAAAAAGACAACTACGAAGAAATTCCCGTCACGGCCTATCGCCGCGGCTACCTACGCTCCTATGCAAAATATCTGGGGCTGGATGAACGGCTGGTACTGGAGGCGTATCAAGCGCGCCACGGGGGCAGTGAGTCCGAACGCAAGGTCACCCCCGTTGCCGTCACCCGCCCACCGTCAAAGGTGGGCGCCTGGCTATTCAAGCTGGTCACCCTGTTGGTGATCGTGGGCCTGATTGGCGTTACCGTCGCCTGGTGGCAGAGCCGTGGTGGCAGCGAACCCCCGAGCATGGGTACGTCTTCCACGCTGGAAGAGGATGCCGCCGACACTACAACGCCCCCTCCCGCCGAACCGGTGGTCGTACCTACGCCGGTGGTGATTCCGCCCATGATCGACGAACCCCAGGTCAGCATGGATGACGAAGTCGCCGACACCGACGCCACCGATGCCCCAGCCGATCCCGCGACCGATGTCGCCGAGGTACAAGCGCCGGAAGCAGCGGCAGAAGACACCGCGCCGGAGCCCATCGCCAACCCCAACCTGCTGGAGTTGACGTTCAACGAGCAGTCCTGGACCGAAATTTTCGATGCCAACAACCAGCGCGTTTTCGTTGGTCTGCAAGCGCCTGGCACCACGGCCAGCGTCGAGGGTACACCGCCTTTTCGTTTGACGATCGGTAATGCCACCGGTGTCGAGCTGCGTTATCAAGGCGATACCGTCAACCTGGCGCAACGTGCGGGTGCCAACAATGTTGCCCGCTTTACCCTGGGAGAGTGACCCGTCCTATGCACGCCCCTTCTCCGATCAAACGTCGCCCCTCGCGCCAGATACAGGTTGGTAGCGTTGCCGTGGGCGGCGACGCCCCGATTGCCGTTCAGAGCATGACCAACACCAACACCCTGGATGTGGATGCCACGGTGGGCCAGATCCAGCAGTTGGAAAAAGCCGGTGCCGATATCGTCCGCGTGTCGGTTCCCGACATGGACGCCGCCGAAGCCTTCGGCAAGATCAAGCAGCGGGTCGACGTACCGCTGGTGGCCGACATCCACTTCGACTACAAGATTGCCCTGCGAGTCGCCGAGCTGGGCGTGGACTGCCTGCGCATCAACCCCGGCAATATTGGCCGCGAAGACCGCGTCCGTGCGGTGGTCAGCGCGGCCCGCGAACACGGCATTCCGATTCGCATTGGCGTCAATGCCGGCTCGCTGGAAAAGGACCTGCAAAAGAAGTACGGCGAGCCTACGCCCGCCGCGCTGGTCGAGTCGGCCATGCGTCACATCGACTACCTGGATCGGCTCGACTTCCAGGAGTTCAAGGTCAGCGTCAAAGCCTCGGACGTGTTCATGGCCGTGGCCGCCTACCGTGACCTGGCCACCCGCATCGAACAGCCGCTGCACCTGGGCATTACCGAAGCAGGTGGCCTGCGCTCGGGTACGGTCAAGTCATCGATTGGCCTCGGCATGCTGTTGATGGATGGTATCGGCGATACCATTCGCGTCTCGCTGGCCGCCGACCCGGTGGAAGAGATCAAGGTCGGCTTCGACATGCTCAAGAGCCTGAAGCTGCGCGCCAAGGGCATCAACTTCATCGCCTGCCCCAGCTGTTCACGGCAGAACTTCGATGTCATCAGCACCATGAACCAGCTGGAAGAGCGCCTGGAAGACATCATGACCCCGCTGGATGTCTCGGTGATTGGCTGCGTGGTCAACGGCCCTGGCGAAGCCAAGGAGACCGATATCGGTCTGACCGGTGGTTCACCCGCCAACCTGGTCTACATCGACGGCAAACCTGCCAGCAAACTGCGTAACGACCATCTGGTGGATGACCTGGAAAAGCTGATCCGCGACAAGGTACGCCAGAAAGAGCAGCAGCAAGAGAACATGATTGCACGCAGCGTTTGACACCTGCGTTGCCTGCAACAGGCGGCACGCCTTGCGCCTCGCGCTGCCGCCCAGACAAGGAGTTTTCATTGAGCAAGTCCGCCGCTAAAAAGATTCAAGCCATCCGTGGAATGAACGACCTATTGCCCAGCGACAGCCCTCGCTGGCAATTTTTTGAGGCCAAGGTACGCCACTTGATGCAGCGCTACGGCTTTGATGAGATCCGTACGCCAATCGTGGAGCAAACCGCCCTGTTTGCCCGTTCCATCGGGGAAGTCACCGATATCGTCGAAAAAGAGATGTACACCTTCGACGACCGCAACGGCGACAGCCTGACCCTGCGCCCGGAAGGCACCGCCAGCTGCGTACGCGCTGCCATGGAGCATGGCCTGCTGCACAACCAGACCCAGCGGATTTGGTATCAGGGTCCGATGTTCCGCCACGAGCGGCCCCAGAAAGGACGCTACCGTCAGTTTCATCAGGTGGGCGTGGAAACCTATGGCTTCGACGGCCCGGACATTGATGCCGAAGTAATTCTGCTCTCTGCCCGCTTATGGCAAGAGCTGGGCCTTCTCGAACATGTCACTCTGGAACTCAACTCTCTGGGCTCCAGCGACGCCCGCGCAGCCTACCGCGACAAGTTGGTGGCGTACTTCGAGCAGCACCATGCGCTACTGGATGAAGACTCCAAGCGTCGCCTGACCAGCAATCCGCTGCGCATTCTGGATTCCAAGAATCCCGACATGGCCGAGATGCTGAACGCCGCGCCACAGCTGATGGATCACCTGGACGACGCCTCCCGGGAGCACTTCGAGCAGCTCAAGGCCATGCTCGACGCGGCCAACATTCCCTACGTGGTCAACCCGCGCCTGGTGCGGGGCCTGGACTACTACTGCCGTACGGTGTTCGAGTGGACCACCACGGCGCTGGGCAGCCAGGGCACCGTCTGTGCCGGTGGCCGCTACGATGGGCTGGTCGAACAGCTGGGCGGCAAGCCCACACCTGCCGTGGGCTTTGCCATGGGGATCGAGCGGCTGATTCTGCTGCTGGAAACCCTCGACCTGGTGCCGGAAGAAGCGCTGGGCGGCTGCGACGTCTACCTGGTGCCGATGGATGACAGCGCCACCGTGGCAGCTCTCACCCTGGCAGAGCAGCTGCGCAGCGCGCTGCCCGACCTGCGCCTGCAGCTGCACTGCGGTGGCGGCAGCTTCAAGAGCCGCATGAAAAAGGCCGACAAAAGCGCCGCGCCCATCGCCATCCTGCTGGGTGAAGACGAGCTGGCGCAGCAAACGGCGACTGTGAAGTTCCTGCGCGACGACCGTGAGCAGCAGCAGGTAGCCCAGGAGGGTTTGGCCAGCACGCTGAGCGACCTGCTGGCCGCTACGCCAGGCAACGCGACCCACTAAATGCTGCCCACCCAGCGTCTCGGGTGGGTAAATGAATACCTGTCAGCCGCTACGGCGGCTGGGTGATTGAATAGGAGGCCGCCCGTGGCGGATCTGAGAAGCGAAGAAGAACAGCTGGACGTCGTCAAGCGCTGGTGGAAAGAGAACGGCACCTCGCTGATTGCTGGAGCGGTGCTGGCTGCCGCCGGTGTGTTCGGCTGGAATGCCTGGCAGAACTACCAGGAAGGCCAGTCGGAAGCGGCCTCTGCCCGCTATCAGCAGCTGGTGACCATCACGGCCGCCAACTCGCTGGAAGAGGAGCAGCGCGCGGCGGCGAGAGAGCTGATCAGCGAGCTGACCGACCAGCATGGCCGCACCCTGTATGCCGAACTTGCCCAGCTGCTGGAGGCCCGCCTGGCCGTGCAGGAAGGCGATCTGACCGCGGCCAAAGCAGCCCTCGAAAGGGTCGCCGACAGCTCATCACGCCGCTACGTCCAGAGCCTGGCCTGGCTGCGTCTGGCACGTATCGAAATCGCTGAAGGCAACCCGGAAGCGGCCCTGGCACTGCTGGACCAACCGATCACCGACACCCTGGCCGCCCAACAGGCCAACGTACGCGGCGATGCCTATCTGGCTCTGAACCAGCCCGAGCAAGCGCGCGAGGCGTGGCAAGCCGCGCTGGAAATTGCCCAAACGCAGAACCAGCCGCTTTATGGCGTGCAGTTCAAGCTCGACGATATCGGCGCCGAGGAGGCGAATCAGTGATGACCCACAGCCTGTTAAAACCGCTTTTTTCCACCTCGCTGATGCGTGCCACGTTGGGCGCCGTTGCACTGGCGCTGTTGGCCGGCTGCGCCAGCAAGGGAGAGCCTGCCTACACGCCCAAGGAGCTGCGTAGCTTCGATGAAACCTCGTCGCTGGATAGCCTGTGGCGGCGCAATGTCGGCGACGGTTTTGGTCGTGCCCGCTACCCGATTGCCCCGGCGCGCGAGGGTAATACCGTGTTTGCCGCCGATGCCAATGGCCTGGTCGCCGCCTTCAATGGCCAGAGCGGTGAGCGTGAGTGGCAAATCGAACTGGATACCCCCATCTCCAGTGCGCTCTACGCCATTGCCGGCCAGGTTTATCTGGGCACCCGCAACGGTGAAGTGATTGCGCTGAGCCAGCGTGACGGCAGCGTGAGCTGGCGTTCGCGCGTGTCCAGCGAAGTGCTGGCCGCCCCCCAGGCCAACCAGCAACTGCTGCTGGTACAGAGCATCGACGGCCAGATAACGGCCCTCGATCGCGCCAGCGGCGAAGAGCGCTGGGTCTACACCAGCTCTCAGCCTGCGCTGACCCTGCGCGGCACGGGCACGCCCATGGTCATCGATCCGGTTACCTTCGTCGGTCTGGCCAATGGTCGCCTGGCCACCCTGGATAACCGCAGCGGCCAGCCGCTCTGGGAAATGCAAATCGCCACGCCACGTGGTCGTAGCGATGTCGAACGTCTGGTGGACCTCTCTGGCCAGCCGGTACTGAGCCCGGATGGCCGCCTGTTCGTCACTAGCTACAACGGCCGGGTGGTGGCGCTGGAAGCCACTCAAGGCGGCACGCTGTGGGAAGCCAACATTTCCAGCCGCCACACCCCTATTCTGGTCGGCAACCTGCTGCTGGTGGTGAGCGACAATAGCCACGTCATTGCTCTGGATGCCAATAGCGGTCAGGAAGTATGGCGTAATACGGATCTGGAAGATCGCTGGCTGACAGCGCCCGCTTTTGCGGATGGCCGTCTTGTGGTGGGTGACTTCGAAGGTTATCTGCACCTGCTGGATGCCCGTGAAGGCAACCTGGTAGGCCGGACTCGCATCCACAGCTCCGGTATCAGCGTGCGCCCGGTCACTGAAGGCAGCACCATTCATGTCCAGGCCAACAATGGTCGCCTGGAAACCCTGGAAGTTTCTCCATGACACCCGTCATTGCTTTAGTGGGTCGCCCCAATGTGGGTAAATCGACCCTGTTCAACCGCCTTACCCGCTCGCGCGACGCGCTGGTGGCGGATTTTCCCGGCCTGACCCGCGACCGTAAATACGGCAACGGCATGCTGGGTAGCAAGGCCTATACCGTGATCGACACGGGCGGCATCAGCGGCGACGAGGAAGGCATCGACGCCGCCATGGCAGAGCAGTCACTGGCCGCCATCGACGAAGCAGACATCGTGCTGTTTCTGGTGGATGCCCGAGCGGGGCTCAACGTGGCCGACGAGGCCATCGCCAATCACCTGCGTGTCAATCAGAAGAAAACCTGGCTGGTAGTCAACAAGACCGATGGGCTCGAAGAGCACTCTGCCATGGCCGACTTCTGGAAGCTGGGCCTGGGCGACCCGTGGCCCATCGCCGCCGCCCACGGGCGCAACGTGTCGCTGCTCATCGATACCGTGCTGGAACCCTTCCCCGAGCGCGACCCGACCATTCCTGCCGACACCGGCACGAAAGGCATTCGTATCGGTGTGATTGGCCGCCCGAACGTGGGCAAGTCCACGCTGGTCAACCGGCTGCTGGGTGAAGACCGCGTTGTAGTGTTCGATGAAGCAGGCACCACTCGCGATGCCATCGAGATCCCCTTCGAGCGTAACGGCCACCCCTATGTGTTGATCGACACGGCCGGGATACGTCGACGCAAGAACGTGCGTGAAATTGCCGAGAAGTTCTCCATCATCAAGACGCTGGACGCCATCAAGGAGAGCCATGTGGCGGTGATGGTGCTGGATGCCCGCAGCGGTCTAGTCGAACAGGATCTGCACCTGCTGGACTACGTCCTGACCACGGGCCGCGCCCTGGTGCTGGCAGTGAACAAGTGGGACGGGCTGGAAAGCGAAGCCAAGGAGAAGATGCGAGCGGACATCAAGCGCCGCCTGGGCTTCGCCGACTACGCCGAGCTGCATTTCATCTCGGCGCTGCACGGCACCGCCGTTGGCGACCTCTACCCCTCCATCGAGCGGGCCTTCAAGGCAGCCAATGCCCACTGGTCCACCAACCGCCTGACCACGCTATTGCAAGATGCGGTCAGTCAGCACCCGCCCCCCATGGTCAATGGTCGACGGATCAAGCTGCGCATGGCCCACCAGGGCGGCAGCAACCCACCCATCATCGTGGTCCACGGTAACCAGACCGAATCGCTGCCCGAGGCCTACCGCCGCTACCTGATCAACACCTTCCGCAAGGTACTGAAGGTACGCGGCACGCCCATGCGCTTCGAGTTCCGCTCAGGCAGCAACCCTTTCGACAAGATGGCAGGTGCCAGCGACAAGGAAAAAGCCAAGAAACGCGAGCTGAACCGCACCAGAGAAGCCCGCAAGAGCCGCCGCTAGGTGCTGCTCGAAAACTGGCCCCGCCTGCATCGCCCGCCTATATGGCGGGCGATGGCTTTTCAGGTTTTACGACCAGCACAACGCTCGGTGCCAACAAATCCGCTTGACAGCCATGGGCGGTGGCCCTCAAATAGCGGCGCTTTCGAGCATCCGCTACACTGACCTTTTGCCCTTTCTCTGGGGGAAACACATGCACCATGCCCTTCGCCGTGGCCGCAGCCTGATTCTGCTGCTGCTCGCTGCTCTACTGACCGGCTGCCTTGCGCTGCCACAAACCGGCCTGTTTGCCTTCCGGCTGGCCGTTACTTCTCTGGGAGTCGAAGAGGTGCGCATCGGGCCATACAGCGTGAATGCCGGCCTGGATACCAGCGACCTGACTCGCCTGCTGGCTTCGAGCCTGGGCGCTGGCAGCCTGCCCGTGCAGGCCACCCTGGCCATGGGCCTGGGGCTACCGGCAGGCATGCCCGCCGTGGAAATGTCCGGGTTTCGCTGGACGCTGGACATGCCGGGCGTCGACCCCGTGCAGGGGCAGTATCAACAGGACGTGACCCTCACCCCAGGCGACGACGCCAACCTGCGCCTGCCGGTGGCGTTCGATATTCTGGCCACCGACACCCAGCGCATGACGCCCATGATCGAGCTGGTCAGCCAG
>NZ_LFGT01000008.1:101623-106940 GCF_002078115.1 Halomonas sp. BC2
ACTGCCCCCCGGTAGCGAGCTGGCCATCACCCCCGGGGATCTGCGCGGCCTGGGCATGACGCTGCCCTCCGGCCTGCTGACGCCGACCATCCGCTTGAACGTCGGCGCCGATGGGCAGCTGATTCCTCAGCGCTGATCGACGCGCTGACGCTCCTCTTGCAGCCGCTTGCGGCCCACGTACTGGGCCGCAAACTGCCACGCCGTTCGGCCACTGCGCCCACCGCGCAGGGTGGCAAAACGTACGGCTTCCGCCCGCGCGCCATCGTCCCAGTCGTTACCGCTGCCCGTGCGATTGACCCAGTGCTCACACACCTCCAGGTAGGTTGCCTGGCTGAACGGATAAAAGCCCAGCCACAGCCCGAAACGGTCTGACAACGAGATCTTCTCCTCCACGGCATCGCCATGGTGCAGCTCTTCGCCTACCAGGCGGCTTCCCTGATTGTCTTCCATCGACTCCGGCAGCAAGTGCCGACGGTTGGAGGTGGCATACAGCAGCACGTTCTCGGGAGGACCGGTCAAGGCACCATCCAGCACGCTTTTCAGCGCCTTGTAGGCATCATCGTTGCCTTCGAACGACAGGTCATCGCAGTACACCACGAAGCGGTGGGGCTGATGGCGCAACTGCTCGACCAGCCGTGGCAGGCTCGCCAGGTCGTGACGGTCGACCTGAATCAGGCGTAACCCTTCGCTGGCCAGAGAGTTGAGCAGCGCACGCACCACCGACGACTTGCCGCTGCCGCGGGAGCCCCACAGCAAGGCATGGTTGGCGGGCAGCCCCTGCAGAAAGGCGCGGGTGTTATCGACCAAGGCCAGCTTCTGCCGTTCGATACCCAGCAGGTCGTCCAGCGTCATGCCATCCCGCGGCGGCACCGGCAACAGCTGGCCGCCCAGCGGGTGGCGTTGCCAAATGGCCGCCACATGGGTCTGCCAATCCACCGGGGTGGGCACTGGCGGCAACCAGTGGTCGATGTGATCAAGTAGCTGCGCCAAACGCTGGCTTAATTGCGCATCCATGGTAGTCCTCAGAGTAGGTTATGATAGGAGTTGATTTACCGCTATCAGTGGTTATCTTGTGTGCAAGGATCCCTTCTCGTCTATTAGGAAACCGTCTATGCGCTGGCTTCGTCCCTTTGCCGTCACCGCTTTGTGCGCCTCTCTGGCTGCCTGCTCCACGTCCCCCACCGGCCGTTCGCAGCTACTGCTGCTCTCGGATGACCAGCTCAATCAGATGGGCCAGCAGGCGTTCGCGCAGTACCAGCGCGACGTACCCACAGCTAACCAGGCGAGCCACCGCTACGTCCAGTGCATCACCAACGCCATCGTCGACATTCTGCCCGGCGAACAGCGTAATCTGGATTGGCAAATTCGCGTGTTCGAGTCCGAGCAGCCCAACGCCTTCGCCCTCCCAGGGGGCTACATGGGCGTCAATACCGGCATGCTGAACGTGGCCACCAACCAGGATCAGCTGGCATCGGTTATCGGTCACGAGATCGGCCACGTGCTGGCACGCCATGCCAACGAGCGCGCCTCCACCCAAAGCGCCACTTCGCTTGGCCTGTCGGTCATTTCCAGCGCCTCCGGCATGCAAACCCCGGCAGGCCAGCAGTTGATGGGCGTGCTGGGCATGGGCGCCGAGTACGGCATTTCGCTGCCCTTCTCTCGCCGCCATGAAAGCGAAGCCGATGTCATCGGTCTGCAGCTGATGGCACAGGCAGGCTTCGATCCCCGCGAAAGCGTCACTCTGTGGGAAAACATGCAGGCCGCGTCCAGCGGGGGCGCGCCCCCTGCCTGGATGTCGACGCACCCAAGCCAGGGGCAGCGCATCCAGGGCCTGCAGGCCAACATGGAGCCCGCCATGGCCAGCTTCGAAGAAGCTCGCCAAAGCGGTCGCACGCCCAACTGCCCACGCCCCTGATATACGCTCCTGACATTGAGGTTTAGATGATCCGACTGGGTTTACTGCTGCTGGTACTGCCGATTCTGGTGCTGCTGAGCGTCTATTTCTGGGAGCTGGGCGACGTGCGCGCCTGCCATCTCGAAAGGGGCTACTGGAACTACCTGGAAAGCGCCTGCCGCGAGACGCCCCAGCCGTTCGTCTCCTGGCTGGAGCGCTCTCCCTTGCTGGTGAACGGCGGCATGCTGCTCTCCGTGGTGGGGCTGGTGATGTGTATGGTGGGGTTCTACACCAAACCCCGCTAGCCGCCCGTCAATGAGTGTCGAAGCCGCGTGCGCACCTGAGACGTCTCGGGGCGCACGTTGCGCCACAGAAAGAACGACTCGGCGGCCTGCTCGACCAGCATCCCCAGGCCGTCCAGCGGCCTGGCACCCCGCGCCTCGGCCCAGCGCAGAAAGACCGTGGGCTCGGCCCCGTACATCATGTCGTAGGCCCAGCCGCCCTCGCTGAACAGCGCCTCTGGCAGCGGCGGCAGCGCGCCAGAGAGGCTGGCACTGGTGCCGTTGATCACCACATCGAACGGCCCCTCGATGGCCGCGTAACCGCTGCCAGTGATCGGCCCCAGGTCGGCGAAGGCAGCGGCCAGCTGAGTGGCTTTTTCGGCCGTCCGGTTGGCCACCTGCAGGCAGGCAGGCTCTTCCGCCAGCAACGGCTCCAGCACGCCCCGCACGGCACCGCCAGCGCCCAGCACCAGCAGGCGCTTACCCTTCAGCGTCACTCCCTGATAGGCAAGGTCACGTACCAGCCCGACCCCATCCGTGGTATCGCCATAGGTGCGGCCATTGCCGCCGACGATCAGCGTATTGACGGCCTGCGCGCGCTTGGCCCGGTGGCTGAGCGTGTCGCACAGCGCAAAGGCATCGCCTTTGAAAGGCACGGTCACATTGGCACCGCGCCCGCCCGCCGCCACGAAGGCCTGCCAGGCACGAGCGAAGCCGTCGGTGGGGGCCAGCTGCGCGACGTACTCCATGGCCTGCTCGGTCTGGCGGGCAAACTCAGCGTGAATCATCGGAGATTTGGAGTGCTCGATGGGGTTGCCGAACACGCAGTAACGGTCGCTCATGAGGTCTCTCCACGGGGCTGGCGTTGCGATTGAGTCTGGGTCTGAGCTTGAGACGACTGGCCCGCTTCACCCAGCCAGTCACGCGGCACCAGGTAATCGTGCAGTTGCGCTTCGCGGCTGCCCTGGGCAGGCGTGAAGTCATACTCCCAGCGCGCCAGGGGCGGCATGGACATCAGAATCGACTCCGTGCGCCCACCGCTTTGCAGGCCAAACAGGGTGCCTCGGTCCCATACCAGGTTGAACTCCACGTAGCGGCCACGACGGTAGAGCTGGAAGTCGCGCTCCTGCTCGCCCCAGGCATCGGCCTGACGACGCTCAACGATGGGCAGATACGCCGCCAGGAAGCTGTCCCCCACGGCGCGCTGAAAGGCAAAGCACTCCTCGAAGCTGCCTTCGTTGAGGTCGTCGAAAAACAGCCCGCCCACGCCTCGGGTCTCCTCCCGATGCTTGAGGTAGAAATAGTCATCGCACCACGCCTTGTAACGCTCGTACACCCCTTCCCCGAACGGAGCGCAGGCGTCACGCGCCACGCGATGCCAGTGCACCACATCCTCGAATACAGGGTAGTAGGGCGTGAGGTCGAAACCGCCGCCAAACCACCAGACCGGCGGTTCGCCCTCCTTCTCGGCAATGAAGAAGCGCACATTGCCGTGGCTGGTGGGGACGTGCGGGTTTTCAGGATGCATGACCCAGGAAACCCCCACCGCATGGAAACTGCGCCCCGCCAGCTCCGGGCGGGCGGCGGTGGCCGACGGGGGCAACTGAGCACCAAAGACATGCGAGAAATTGACGCCGCCCTTTTCGAACACCCGCCCATCGGTCATGACCCGTGAGCGACCGCCGCCGCCCTCTTCACGCTGCCAGCTATCCTCCCTGAACGTGGCCTGGCCATCGGCGGCGCTCAAACCCGCGCACAGCCGATCCTGTAGATCCAGAAGGTAGTGTTTGACGTCGTCGAGGTGTTCGTGGGCCACGGTAGCTCCTGGTGAGATGAATCGTGAATCGTGAATCGTGAATCGTGAATCGTGAATCGTGAATCGTGAATCGTGAATCGTGAATCGTGAATCGTGAATCGCTGACAGTGTGACGAAGCCGAGCGGCTAGTCACGCATCACTTTGCCGGTCACTAAATCGCGGATGGTGCTGGGCTTGGCATTGCCTCCCAGCTCTCCGGCCACGATGGCCGCGACTTCCTCGCCAAAAATGGTGGCGACCTCGTCGGCGCTCATGGCGGGTGGGTCACCGGCTCGATTGGCCGAGGTGGACACCAGCGGCCCGCCAAAGGCTTCACAGAGCGCTTTCATCAGCGGGTGGTCGGTCACGCGCAGGGCCACGCTCTGGTGAGCGCCGCGCACGAGGCCATGGCTACGGCCATTATCGGGCACCAGCCACGTATTGGGGCCAGGCCAACTGGCGGCCAGCGGCGCATGCAGCGCCAGGGGTAACTGGCTCAGCCAGGGCTGGAACTGTTGAATACTAGCCGCCACCAGAATGACGCCCTTGGCCGGGTCACGCTCTTTCATGCGCATCAGGTGCGCCAGCGCCTCGTCATTGTCCGGGTCACAGCTCAACCCCCAAACGGCTTCGGTAGGGCAGGCAATCACCCCCCCTTCCCGTAGCGCCTGCACCGCTGCTTTCACGTCAACCGCCGTTTTCATGGACGCTCCTACTGGCTATCGAACCATCAGATCGAGAAAGCGCCATCTTAGCATGCTGCCGTCAGCCGAACCCAGCCACCCGCACGCTGGGCCACCTGCCCTTCCAGCTCCAGCATCAACAGCCGCTGCTGGCACTCACTGACCGACAACCCCGTGCTCTGCACCAGCCAGTCGATGGGCGTGGGGGAAGGCCCCAGCGCGTGCAGCAGGCGGTCTGGCGGCTCTGTCTGGGCAGAGTCTGTCTGGGCAGGGAGCGTTGGCGACATCGGCGCGGGGGCCGCAGGCGAGGCCTTCTCGGCAGGCGCTGCCTCCGAGGGCGTGAGCATCGGCCAATAATGCGGTGCCCAGTGCTGCAGCTCGGCCAGAATGTCCTCCACGTGGCGCACCAGCGTCGCGCCATTGCGCAACAGCTGCAGGCAACCACGGGCTTGAACGTTATGTAGCGACCCCGGCAGGGCAAACAGCTCTCGCCCCTGCTCCAGCGCCAGCCGGGCACTCACCAGCGAGCCGCTTTTCTCGGTGGCTTCGACCACCAGGGTCCCCAACGAAAGCCCTGTGACGATGCGGTTACGGCGTGGAAAAAAGGCCGGACGCGCCACGGTGCCCGGCGGGTGTTCGGAAAGCAGCAGCCCGCCGGGCTGG
>NZ_LFGT01000008.1:107134-110386 GCF_002078115.1 Halomonas sp. BC2
CTGGGCAACGCCATCGACGCCCAGCGCCATACCGCTGACGATGCACCAGCCACGGCTGGCCAGCTCACGGGCAAACGCCTGGGCATGGCCACTGCCTTCGGCGGTCGGTTTGCGGGTGCCCACCATGGCCAGGCCCGGGCCCTCCAGCGCCTGCAAATCCCCTTGTGCCCACAGCACCACGGGCGGGTCCGGCAATTGGTTCAGCAAGGCAGGCCAGGCCGGGTGGTCGCGGTGCAGCAGATGACGATGGGGCGCCTTATCAAGCCACGCCTCGGTCTCTTCCACCACCTGTTGAAGCGGGCTGCGCTGAGGCTGCGCCAGCCATAATCTGAGGGCATTGGCCGCTGCACTGGGCAGCGCCGCCAGCCAGCCCTGTGGCCACTGGGGCGAGCGGGCCACCAGCTGTGCAATACGGGTTGCGCCCATGCCGGGCAATGCATTGATTACCAGCCACTCCCTGGCGTCCATCGCCACCTCCTTTTCATCGTTCGAGTACCCCTGCGGCTTACCGGGCTATGTACAAAAACCAGGTTATGTACAAGAACCAGGTTATGTACGAAAACCAGGCTGAGTACGAAATGCACGAACACTAGCGCTGAGGAGATCTCACCACGTCACCCACGGCCAACACATTGGAAGCCTGCATGACCAGCGCATAGCTCATGTGACTGTAGGGTTTGAAGATCATCACGAGGCCCGCCTCGGTGGCGGGCAACTGAATCAGCTCCTGGGTGCGCGGGTCGTTGACCACTTCGCCCTGCTGATCGACACGCAGGACATGGCCGGGCTGCAGGCCATCCTGGGTGCCTAGATCCAGCGCCACGACCTGCAACCGGCCAATGAAGCGAACGCCGCTGGGCACGGCCACGATCCGCCCGGCCACCTGGTTCAGCGGCGCCCTGGGAGCAAAGGCCTCGCTGCCCGGAATATCTTCCAGCGGCAGCAGGATGTCGTTGTTGCGCACTTCCTGGTTGGCACGCAGTACTTCGACACGTGAAATATCGCCTTCACTGCTGATGCGCCGCGCTTCGCCGATACTGATCAACTCGTCGCCCAGCAGGGTGCCGTCTGCTGCCAGGTAAGGCTCGCCGGGGCGATAGATCCCCAGCCGCTGGCGGGCGGGCAGCTCGCCACGCACATAGAGCGTATCCCCGGCACCGCTGATCAGCCGCTGGTTGTCGCCACCCACCACATAGGCCAACTCCTGAATGTCCTCACCCGGCTCGACCACCCGGTGGTCGCGCAAGAAAGAGCGCACCACGTCCATGGGAATGGGCGTGATCGCTTCTCGCTCGGGAACGCTGCGCATTTGCGGCGATAGCCGCACCACACTCTGACCACGCTCCAGCGTCAGGCACGGCTGGCCCTGGCAATCGCCCAGTATCAGTATGTCGCCCGGGTAGATGAGGTGCGGGTTGCGAATCTGCGGGTTGGCTTGCCACAGCGAGGGCCACTGCCAGGGGGAGCGCAGGTAGCGTGCGGAGATATCCCATAGCGTATCCCCGGCGACCACTTCATAGCGCTCGGGCGCATCGCTGCGCAGCCGCTCCCAAGCGTGCGCCGCCGGGCTTAGCGCCAGCACCGCCAGCAGCACCCCAAACACGCTGTGATACAACGGCTTTCTAGCCACCATCCCGTTCTCCCCTCGTTATCCCCTGATGATTGTTTGAAGCGGCTGCGAGCGCGTGCCCAGGAACGCTTATGGCGTGATATAGTGGTCAATATAAAGCACTTAGGCCCGCCAACCCAGCGCGGCGCCTGCTCATCTTCAAGACTCTGCATAAACGGTGACGGTAACGCCATGGCCAAACTTCCTATTCTCGTATTTCCTGACGAGCGCCTGCGCACCAAGGCGGTCGCGGTGGAAACCGTGGACGACGAGGTCCGCCAGCTCGTGGATGACATGCTGGAGACCATGTACGACGCCCGAGGCATCGGCCTGGCCGCCACGCAAGTCGACGTGCACCGCCGGGTGGTGGTCATGGACGTCAGCGACGACAACTCCCAGCCGCTGGTGATGATCAACCCCCGCTATGAGCCTATCGGCGAAGAGCGTGAGCCGCTGTCGGAAGGCTGCCTGTCGATTCCCGAGTATTACGCCGAAGTACCGCGCTACCTGAAGGTCAAGCTGACGGCGCTGGACCGCCACGGCGAGCCCTACGAGCTGGAAGCCGACGGCTTGCTGGCCCACTGCATTCAGCATGAGTACGATCACCTGGAAGGCGTGCTGTTCGTGGATTATCTGTCCCCGCTCAAGCGCGACCGGGTCATGAAAAAAATGCAGAAGCGCTACAAGCAGATGAACGACGCCTGACCCCGGTTGCGTCATCTGGCCCTGGGCCGAGCTGACAACGTTGCCCCACAAGCTTACCTGTGACGACAACGCTGCCTCTCGGCCCTCCTGCGTTTCATCGGCAGCACTTTCTCTTTTCACTCAAGGGCTCTCCACCATGTCACCGTTACGCGTTGTTTTTGCTGGCACGCCAGACTTCGCCGCCTCCAGCCTTGCTGCCCTTCTCGACAGCGAACACGAAGTGGTGGCGGTCTACACCCAGCCCGACCGCCCTGCCGGTCGGGGACGTAAACTCACTCCCAGCCCGGTCAAACAGCTGGCTCAAGCCCAAGCGCTGCCGGTGTATCAACCCATCAGCCTGAAAGACGCCGAGGCCCAGGCCGAGCTGGCGGCCCTGAACGCCGATGTGATGGTCGTGGTGGCCTACGGGCTGCTGCTCCCCCAGGCAGTGCTGGATACGCCGCGCCTGGGCTGCATCAACGTACACGCCTCGCTGCTTCCCCGCTGGCGCGGCGCGGCGCCCATTCAGCGCGCCATCGAAGCGGGCGATAGCGCCTCGGGCGTCACCATCATGCAGATGGATGCGGGCCTGGATACCGGCGCCATGCTGCACGAAGTGCGCACCCCGATCACGCCCCGCACCACGGGCGGCGACCTGCACGACCGCCTGGCCATTCAAGGGGCCAATGCGCTGATCCACGTGCTGGACAACCTCGACAACGGCAGCCTTCAAGCCACCGCCCAGCCCGACGAAGGCGTCACCTACGCCGCCAAGCTCAGCAAGGCCGAGGCCGAACTGGACTTCTCTCAGCCTGCCGAGCAGCTGGCGCGCAAGATTCGCGCCTTCAACCCCTGGCCTGTAGCCTGGTGCGCGCTGGGCAACGACCGCCTGCGCCTGCTGATGGCCAGCGTCGAACCCGGCGAGCAGCCCGCCTGCCCGCCAGGCACGCTGCTGGCAC
>NZ_LFGT01000008.1:111020-119935 GCF_002078115.1 Halomonas sp. BC2
TGGCGCCCAGGCCCGGCGCCCATGTGCTGGATGCCTGCAGCGCCCCGGGCGGCAAGACGGCCCATTTGCTGGAGCAGTTCGATATCGCCCTGACAGCGCTGGACAGCGACAATCAGCGCCTGGCCCGTGTCGATGACACCCTCGCTCGGCTGGGGCTCGCTGCAGAGCTGAAACATGCCGATGCGACCACCCGCGACTGGTGGAGCGGGACGCCGTTCGATGCCATTTTGCTGGATGCCCCCTGCTCCGGCACGGGCGTGATTCGCCGCCATCCGGACATCAAGGCCCTGCGCCGCAAAGAGGACATTCGTCAGCTGGCCAGCCTGCAGCAGCGCCTGCTCGACAACCTGTGGCCGCTGCTCCGCCCCGGCGGTACGCTGCTCTACGCCACCTGCTCGGTGCTGCCGGAAGAGAACAGCGGCCAGATCGAGGCCTTCCTGGCCCGCACCCCCGACGCCCGGGCCACCACGCCGAACGATGTGGCCTGGGGCGAGCCCAGCGGGCCGGGCAGGCAACTGTTTCCCGCACAAAACAGTCACGATGGCTTTTTTTATGCCAGACTGGAGAAGCAGACTGCCTAAGGCAAGCGCAAGCGCCTGGCCTCAGGGGCATTAGGCAGTGAATTCATGACAAGGATGGAGAACACATGAGTCATCACACCTACAAGCACATCGAACTTACCGGCTCTTCCGAAAAAGGTATTGAGGAAGCCGTTCAGAACGCATTGGCCAAAGCGTCCGAAAGCGTGCACAACATGCGTTGGCTGGAAGTGACCGATACGCGGGGTCACATAGAAGATGGGCGTGTTGCCCACTGGCAGGTCACGATCAAGGTCGGCTTCACGCTGGAGTAATCGTCACCTGCTTTTCGACGGCGGCTGGTTTACACTGGCCGCCGTCTTTGTTGCAGCGCACACCGCGTGCTGATAAAACGCTGGCGCTCATAACGGAACCGATGCTTAGCGATGAAAATCATCATTCTCGGCGCCGGCCAGGTCGGCGGCACCCTGGCGGAGCACCTTGCCCGCGAGGAAAACGACATTACCGTCGTCGACACCGACGGCGCCAAGCTACGCGAACTGCACACCAAGCTGGATATCCGCACGGTCACCGGCGCGGGCTCCTACCCCATCGTGCTGCGCCAGGCGGGCTGCGAAGACGCCGACATGCTGATCGCGGTGACCAACACCGACGAGATCAACATGATTGCCTGTCAGGTGGCCCACACGCTGTTTCGCACCCCCACCAAGATCGCGCGAGTACGCTCCACGGCTTACCTCACCCGCAAGGGCCTGTTTGCCCACGAAGCCATTCCCATCGACGTCTTGATCAGCCCGGAACAGGTGGTGACCGACCACGTACGCCGTTTGATCGAGCATCCCGGCGCCCTGCAGGTGCTGGAGTTTGCCGGAGGGCTGGTGCAGCTGGTGGCGGTGAAAGCCTTCTATGGCGGCCCGCTGGTGGGCCAGAACCTCGCCTTCCTGGGCAAGCACATGCCCAACGTGGAAACCCGCGTCGCCGCCATCTACCGGCGCAATCGGCCGATCATCCCCCAGGGCGACACGGTCATCGAAGCCGACGACGAAGTGTTCTTCCTGGCGGCGCGGCGGGATATCCGCGCGGTGATGAGCGAGCTGCGCAAGGTGGAGCGCGACTTCCGCCGGGTGGTGATTGCCGGGGGTGGCAACATCGGCGAACGCCTGGCGGAGCATCTGGAGCATAGCCATCAGGTCAAGATCATCGAGCACAGCCTGGAGCGCTGCACCACGCTCTCGGAGCGGCTGGACCGCACCGTGGTGCTGCACGGCAGCGCCACCAGCAAGCGCCTGCTGGAAGAAGAGAACATCGAGGATTGCGACATCTTCTGCGCCCTGACCAACGACGACGAGGTGAACATCATGTCGTCGCTGCTGGCCAAGCGGCTGGGGGCCAAGAAGGTGCTCACGCTGATCAACAACGCCGCCTACGTGGACCTGGTCCAGGGTGGCGATATCGATATCGCCATTTCACCGCAGCAGGCCACCATCGGCAGCCTGCTGACCCACGTGCGCCGGGGCGATATCGTCAACGTGCACTCCCTGCGCCGGGGTGCGGCGGAAGCCATCGAGGCGATTGCCCACGGCGACAAGCAGTCTTCCAAGGTGGTGGGCCGCACCATCGATGAGATCGAGCTTCCCGAAGGCACCACCATCGGTGCCGTGGTGCGCGGCAAGGAAGTGATGATTGCCCACGGCGACGTGCGCGTGGAGAGCGGTGATCACCTGATTCTGTTCGTGATCGACAAACGGCGTATCCGCGACGTCGAGCGGCTTTTCCAGGTGGGATTGACGTTTTTCTAGGAACCAGCCAGCAATGAGACCATCCCTGCCATGAGCCTGCGGATTATTCTACGTATCTTGGGCCTGCTGCTGATGCTGTTCAGCCTCACCATGCTGCCTCCCATGCTGATGTCGCTGTGGTTTCGCGACGGCGTTTGGCATGCGTTCATGAGCGGCATTGCGATTTCCGTCATCACCGGCCTGCTGATCTACCTGCCGAACCGCCGGGCGCGCAAGGAGCTGCGCATTCGGGACGGTTTCATCATCGCGGCCATGTTCTGGACCGTGCTGGCACTGTTCGGCTCGCTGCCGCTGATGCTGTTTGGCGAGGACTCCCTGAGCATTACCGATGCCGTCTTCGAATCCTTTTCGGGCCTGACCACCACCGGGGCCACGGTCATTACCGGCATCGATTTTCTGCCCGAGTCGATCCGCTACTACCGCCAGCAGCTGCAGTGGCTGGGCGGTATGGGCATCGTGGTACTGGCGGTGGCCATCCTGCCGACCCTGGGGGTCGGGGGCATGGCCCTGTACCGCACGGAAATTCCGGGGCCGCTGAAAGACTCCAAGCTGACGCCGCGCATCACCGAAACCGCCAAGGCACTGTGGTATATCTACGCCACCTTGACCTTTGCCTGCTTCGTGGCTTACATGGTCGCGGGCATGGATTGGTTCGATGCGCTGGGCCACAGCTTTTCCACGGTCGCCATCGGCGGATTTTCGACTCATGACCTGAGCATCGGCTATTTCGATAGCGCCGCCATCGAGCTGATCTGCATCAGCTTCATGCTGATTTCGGCGGTGAGCTTCAGCCTCCACTTCGTGGCCTGGCGCGAGAAGCGCCTGACCCACTATTTTCAGGACCCGGAAGCCCGGTTTCTGCTGCTGTTCCTGACGGGTCTGACCGTGATTACCGTCATTACCCTGTGGCTGACCAAGACCTATGACGACATCACCGGCCTGCGGCATGCGCTGTTCGAGGTCGTCTCCGTGGCTACCACGGCGGGATTCGCCGTGGCCGACTTCTCAGGCTGGCCTGGGGCAATTCCGTTTCTGCTGTTCATTGCCGCCTTCGTAGGGGGCTGCTCGGGCTCCACCGCTGGCGGCATGAAAGTGATCCGCATCATCCTGATTCTCAAGCAGGGCATGCGCGAAGTCATGCGCCTGATTCACCCCAACGCGGTGATTGCGGTGAAGGTCGGCAAGGTCAGCGTACCCGACAGCATCGCGCAGGCGGTATGGGGCTTTTTTTCGGCCTATGTCATGCTGTTCTTCCTGATGCTGGTGGGTGTGATGGCCACCGGCGTGGATCAAGTGACCGCCTGGTCGGCGGTGGGCTCGGCGCTCAACAACCTGGGCCCTGCGCTGGGCGAAGCCAGCAGCCACTATGGCGACTTACCCAGCCTGGCCAAATGGATTCTGGTACTGGCCATGCTGATGGGGCGCCTGGAAATTTTCACCGTCCTGGTGCTCTTTACTCCGGCCTTCTGGCGGCGTTGATACACCACTGAGCCCCGGTATTGACGGCTTGTGTACGTTTTCACCTTTTTATACTTATATATCGAGACTGTTGAATGACCCACGACGACACTACGCGGCCACCGACGCCGCCCCTGCCCTCCACTAGCGGCCCGCTGAAAACCGTGACCGTGGGCGACACCTGCTACACCCTGCTGGGCACGGCCCATGTCTCGGCCGAAAGCGCCGACGACGTGCGCCAATTGATTGCTACCGGCCATTTCGATGCGGTGGCCATCGAGCTGTGTGACGCCCGCCATCACAGCATGGACAACCCCGATGCCATGGGCGAGCAGGACCTGTTTCAAGTGTTCAAGCAGGGCAAGGCCGGCATGGTCGCCGCCAGCCTGGCGCTGGGGGCCTTCCAGCAGCGTATCGCCGAGCAGTCAGGCATCCAGCCAGGGGCCGAAATGCGCGCGGCGGTGGATGAGTGCCGTGCTCGCCAACTGCCGCTGCTGCTGGTGGACCGCGATGTGGGCATCACGCTCAAGCGCATCTACAGCAACGTGCCCTGGTGGCAGCGCTTCTCGCTATTTTCCGGGCTGATTGGCAGCGTGCTCTCCCGTCAGGATGTCTCCAGGGAGGAGATCGAAAAGCTCAAGGAGGGCGATATGCTGGAAGCCACCTTCAGCGAATTCGCGGCGGAATCGGAAACGCTCTACACCCCGCTGATCCGCGAACGCGACCGCTATATGGCGCTACGCCTGGCCGAAGAGGCACCTCCCGGGCGCTACTCGAAACGTGCTGGTCGTGCTCGGCGCAGGCCACCTGAAAGGCACCGGCGAGCACCTGGAAACACCGCTACCGGAAAACCCGACCCAGGAGCGGGAATCGCTGGAAGCTACTCCGCCGCCCTCCAAACTATGGAAAGCCATGCCCTGGCTGATCACCGCGCTGGTGCTCACCGGCTTTGTGGTGGGCTTTTCACGTAATACCGAGCTGGGCTGGCAGCTGGTGATGGAGTGGTTCTTGATCAACGGCCTGCTATCCGGGGGGGCGACCCTGATTGCCCTGGCACACCCGCTCACCGTGATCACGACCTTCTTTGCCGCACCGCTGACCTCGCTAAACCCCACCATTGGCGCCGGTTTCGTGGCCGCCGGGGTCGAGCTGTACATGCGCAAACCCAAGGTGCGCGATTTCTCCACCCTGCGCCATGACGTGACGCAACTGAAAGGCTGGTGGAAAAACCGCGTGTCACGCACGCTGCTGGTGTTCATTCTCGCCACGGCAGGCTCGGCCATTGGCACCTGGGTGGCAGGCTTCAGAATTGCCGGGGCGCTGTTTGGCGGCGCCGCGTGAGCCATAGCACCATTCGGCAAGCCCCCTGGCAGGCCGATGCCTTGCTGCTGCTGGTGACCACCCTGGCAGCAGGCGGGTGGATATTTTCCAAGGAAGCGCTGGCAGGCATGCCTCCGCTGCTGTTCATCGGCACCCGCTTTCTGCTCGCGGGGACCATTCTGCTGGGCTTCGCCTGGCCGACACTGCGCCATCTGCCTGCCCGGCGTATTCGCCGCGGCCTGCTGGTAGGCGTACTGTTCAGTGCGGCCATCGCCTTCTGGGTGCTGGGGTTGCATCACTCCCAGCATCTGGGAGAAAGCGCCTTCATCAACAGCCTGGGCATTCTGCTGGTGCCGGTGGTGGCTCGCCTGCTGTTTGGCGACCGTCCCGCCACCAGCACCTGGGTAGCCCTGCCCGTCGCGCTGACAGGCTTTGCGCTGTTATCGCTGAATGCCGGTTTTCGGGTGGAGGCCAGCCAGCTGCTGATGCTTTGCGCGGCCTTGTGCTTCGCGCTGCTGATCAACGTCAATACGCGGGTGGTGCGCAATGTGCCTGCCCTGTCGTTGACCACGCTGCAGCTGCTTTCCGTGGGCATCGTGTTGACCGCTGTTTCATGGGTCGTGGAAGAGCAGACGCTCTCCCTCGATGCCCCGATTCTGGGCTGGTTTCTGGCCAGCGTGCTGCTGGCCAGCTCACTGCGGTTCTTTCTTCAGATCAAGGCGCAGGGCATGACCACGCCGAGCCATGCAGCGGTCATTCTGATGCTGGAGGCCGTCTGGACGGCGCTGCTGGCCGCCTGGTGGTTCAACGAAACCATGTCGGCGCTTCAGCTCACCGGCTGCGCGCTGATTTTCACGGCCCTGCTGATCAACCGCTGGTACTGGGTGCGCAAGGTGCTGTTGCGCTGGCTACCCGGCGCCAGGCCTTGATCAGCGCGGCGTATCCCCCGCCTTTCGGGCCAACAGCCGAGTCATGGCCGCCGTCGGCTCCTCGATCTTGCGGTAGTAACGGCTCTCGGCGTAGCTGTCGTTGAACACATCGAAGTAGTCGTCCAGCACGCTGGCGGCATTTTCATCACCGCTCTGACGCAGCAGCTCGATGGCCACCTCGGCGGTGCACAGGTGGGCTTTCGAGGCGGGCTTGCGTAGCCGGTAGCGGGTTTCGCGCTCGGTGCGCAGCGGCAATACCGGCAGCGTGTCCAGGTAAGGGCTCTTGCGGAACATGCGCCGGGCCTGTCGCCAGGTGCCGTCCAGAATGATGAAGACTGGAATACGCGACTGCTGCTTGACCGCCTGGACGGCCTCCAGCCCCACCACCCGCTCCGCGTAATCCGGCTGGTCGTCAGGAAAAATCACGAACGGCGCATAGCGCGGGTCTTGCAGCAGTGCGGCCAGCTTCTCGTCCGGCGCCGTGCGATACCAGGTAAATACCCGAGTGTTGGTCAGCACATCGCCAATCAGGCGGCCGGTATTGGTCGGCTTGAAGTGCTCGATGGAGTGGGTCAGCAGCCACACCTGAGCGTCACTCTCTGCCTTGATCTGATAAGGGCACAGGCAGTTCAACTCGGGCAGATTGCATCCTTCGCAGCGCTTGACGAAGCTGCCGCGCGCTTTGAATTCGCGCCGCGGCGGCCGCGGGTGCCCCGTGGCCGGGTCGCGGTCGGTCAAGGCGTCATGCTCAGGGGGCAGCGAGGTCGCGTCAGGCATCTGCGCTCCAGTGGTGATCAAAGGGCGCAGAGTATAAAGCAGCGTGGGGTTGAACAGCCAGATGCTAGTCCGGCCGCTATCTTTCAAATGTCAGCGACAGCTTTTGGCCAATACGCTCAAGCATAGCCACCAACCTAGGCACAGATTCAATGGCTAGCATTAATATCGCTGCATTTTTATCTGGGTCGTCTGGATACTCATGGGCGAAGCGATTGCGAAGCATCCGTAAGGACTGCCACTGTTCACTCTCTTCCAAATAGCCCAATTTCTCTAAACGATGGAGTTTATCCAGCATTGGGCGATCTTCGTAGGGCTCTTGAAGGTAAAGCAGTACCGAGGGGAACAGCCGAGTCCCCATCGCATCTTGTAATTTGCCAAATCTTAGTACGAACTGATCCAAGCTTTGAATCTGCGCATCGTCCAGCGCCGCTAATTGGCTCCCCGACAGCGGTAAGCATGGTGTAAGAGACGAGAGCGCATAGTCAATAAAATGCATATGCCGTTGGCACTCACGCCATGCTTCTTGCAAACGTAGTAGTGCAATATCCTGAGTCATAATGGAAGTCCTGCCCGCTCAGCAATACTAAAAATGGCCGGATAATTCTGGCGGCTGGGATAATCAATCAGCATATCGATTTTTTGCTCGCCGAGTAGCTGCTGAAGCTTTACTTGGCAGCGCATTTCAGCCCGTACTATGTCATTGACATCGTGGATATCCGTTGTGATCAGAAGATCAATATCGCCACCTTTGGCTTGATCATCCGTGCGGGAGCCAAACAGCTTTACGTTCGCTTGCGGCCCAAAACACGACTTCACGGCGCTGACGATGGCCTGACGCTGAACATCATTTAAGCGCATCGTTGACCTCCTTAGCCTACGCATTAGCCATTTATTACTTTCAAAAGGCTAGCATATTTTAGCCTTTCTTTTCCCCACTCATGGTAAACCAACTCTCTTAAAAAAGTTGACACCTTCAGCACAGCCCCGCTAGAGTCCTGTCAACTTTCAAAAGAATATAGGTTTACCCGTGACCGCTACTTCGACTGCTTCTCACGCGACGGATGCCGCGCCGCGCCATGACTGGACCCTCGAGGAAATCGACGCGCTGTTTGCGTTGCCCTTCAACGACCTGCTGTTTCAGGCCCAGCAGGTACATCGGGCACACTTCGATGCCAACGCAGTGCAGGTGTCTACCCTGCTGTCGATCAAGACCGGGGCCTGCCCGGAAGACTGCAAGTACTGCCCCCAATCGGGTCACTACAACACTCAGCTGGAAAAAGAGAAGCTGCTGGAAATAGAGAAAGTGGTGGCCCAGGCCAAGGCCGCCAAAGAGGCAGGCGCCAGCCGCTTCTGCATGGGAGCGGCCTGGCGCAGCCCCCAAGACAAGGATTTGCTGGCGGTGGAAGAGATGGTGCGCCAGGTGAAAGCGCTGGGGCTCGAAACCTGCATGACGCTGGGCATGGTCGATGGTGAACAGGCCACCCGGCTGGCCGCCGCGGGGCTGGACTACTACAACCACAACCTCGACACCTCCCCCGACTACTACGGCGAAATCATCACCACGCGCACCTATAGCGACCGCCTGGAAACTCTGGCCACCGTGCGCGACGCCGGTATGAAGGTGTGTTCTGGCGGTATTCTCGGCATGGGCGAAGGCGCCCAGGATCGCAGCGCGCTGCTGCAACAGCTGGCCAGGCTCTCCCCGCATCCTGAGTCGGTGCCGATCAACATGCTGGTAAAGGTACCGGGCACCCCGCTGGAAAACGCGGAGGACCTGGACCCGCTGACGTTCATCCGCGCCATTGCCGTGGCGCGCATCATGATGCCCCAGAGCCATGTGCGCCTCTCGGCAGGCCGCGAGCAGATGAGCGAATCCACCCAGGCGCTTGCCTTTCTGGCCGGTGCCAACTCGATTTTCTACGGCGACAAGCTGCTGACCACCGGCAACCCCCAGGCAGAGCGCGACCGCGCGCTGTTTGCCAAGCTGGGCCTGCACCCCGAGCGCCGCGATACCTGCGAAGACGACACGCAGCATAGCGAGCGGCTGGCCCAGCAGGCTCAGCGCAATGCCCAGGCCGAACGCGCTGCGGCGC
>NZ_LFGT01000008.1:120298-146428 GCF_002078115.1 Halomonas sp. BC2
CGCGTCTCTGCCCATGGGGCACTCGACTTTGCAGGCAACGACTATCTGGGCCTTGCCCAAGACCCACGGGTGCAAGCCGCCCAGGCAGAAGGCGCCAAGCGCTTTGGCGCCGGGGCCGGGGCGTCGCATCTGGTCAGCGGCCACCTGGGCATTCACGACGCCCTGGAAGCTGCGCTAGCCGAGTGGACCGGGCGCGAGCGGGCGCTGCTGTTCTCCACCGGCTATATGGCGAACCTGGGCGTGTTGCAAGCGCTGGCGGATTCCCACACCGCGATTTTTCAGGACCGCCTCAATCACGCCTCGCTACTCGACGGGGCCGCGCTGAGCGGCGCCCGCTCCCGACGCTACCACCACCGCGATGGCCAGGATCTAGCTCGTTTATTGGCGCGCAGCCGGGCCACCCATCAGCTGGTGGTGAGCGACGGCGTGTTCAGCATGGACGGTGATATCGCCGACATCGAACAGCTCGCCCACCTCAGCCAGCAACACGGCGCCTGGCTGATGATCGACGATGCCCACGGGCTTGGCGTGCTCGGCGAAAACGGCGCAGGCTGCGTGGCAGGCTTCAATAGCCAGCAGGTGCCGATTCTGGTCGGCACCCTGGGCAAAGCGCTGGGCACCGCGGGCGCTTTCGTGGCGGGGGATGCGGCACTGATCGAGCACTTGATTCAGTTTTCCCGCAGCTATGTGTACACCACCGCCCAACCGCCCGGCATTGCCGCCGCTACTCTGGAAGCGCTCACCATCGTCCAGCGGGAACCAGAGCACCGCCAGCGGCTGGCGCGCCACATCGACTACTTCCGCCAGCAGGCCACGGCCCTGGGGCTTCCTTTGGGCCACTCCCACACGCCGATTCAGCCGCTGCTGCTGGGCAGCGAGCGGCGCACCATGGCCTGGGCCACCCGTTTCGATAAACACGATATTCAAGTAGGCGCGATACGCCCGCCCACGGTGCCCAACGGCGAGGCGCGACTGCGTATCACGTTAAGCGCCCGCCATACCCAGCGCGATATCGACCGGCTGTTGGACGTGGCCGCGACCTGCCTGCACAAGGAGCCGCGATGAAGCTTGTCCTGCTCTCTGGCTGGGGCATCGATAGCCGTATCTGGCAGCCCCTGGAAGCGCACTGGCCCAGCCCTGTCGAGCCCAGCGCGGTAGAGTGGCCTGGCTACGGCGAATCTCCTGCGCTACCTACCTCGACGGGCCTTGATGCACTGGCCGAGCGGATGGCACCCGAGCTACCCAGCGATGCCGTTTGGGTCGGCTGGTCGCTGGGTGGGTTGCTGGCCACAGCGCTGCTCGACTACTTGCCGCCGCCCAACGCCCTGCTGCTACTGGGTGCAGGCAGCCGTTTTTGCAGTGACGGGGAGGATGGCGGTGTGACGTACGAGGAGCTGGCCAGCTTTCAGCGCGCCTTCCATCGTGATCCGGTTGCCACGTGGCGGCACTTTCTACGCTGGCAGTGTCAGGGCGAACCCAACGCTCGCGAGGCTCACCGCCAACTCAGTGGGCTGCTGGGCGACGCGCCCTGCGCGGACTCTGCCACCCTGGCCCAAGGCCTGACATGGCTGGCCACGCTGGACAACCGCGCGCACTTCGCGGCACCGCCCTGTCCTATCCACCTGCTCGCAGGCACCCAGGACCCGCTGCTGCCAAACCGCACCCGCCAACAGGCCTCGCGGCTGGAAGACGCCGGGCACTGTCCGATGCTCTCACGCCCGGCCCAGCTCGCCGCTCGGCTGGCCGAGCAGGCGACACAGGTGCCGCGATGAACTCACCGTTGCTCTCTACCCCCGCCTCCCACTGGCAGACCCGCGTAGCCCGAGCCTTCTCCCGAGCGGCGCCGCGCTATGACGCGCTCGCCAGCGCCCAGCGCGATATCGGCGAAGCGCTCTGGCAAACGCTGCCGAAGAGCGCCCAGCAGGTGCTCGACCTGGGCTGCGGCACCGGCTACTGGACCCAGCGGCTGGCCACCCATTACCCGGAGGCCACCATCACCGGGCTCGACCTGGCCCCGGGCATGCTCGCCTACGCCCAGGCAACCTATGGCGAGGCTATCCGCTGGCAGCTGGGGGACGCCGCCGCGCTGCCGCAAAACGATGCCAGCGTTGAGCTGGTGTTCTCCAATCTGGCGATTCAGTGGTGCCCAAGCATCGAGGATGTCATGCAGGAGCTGGCGCGGGTGCTTGCCCCTGGCGGGCAGGCGCGCATCACCACCCTGCTGCCCGGCACGCTTCATGAGGTGGCCACCGCCTGGCAGCGGCCCGAGGCCCTGCTGCAAACGCCGGACGCCAGCACCGTGCGACGGGCGATTGCGCGAAGCGGCTTGCGGCTTACCCACCACGTGCGCGAGCAGCGGCGCTTTTTCTACCCCGACCTGAATGCCGTCATGGCCTCCATCAAGGGCGTGGGCGCTCAGGTGGCAAGACCCCACGCGCAGCTCACCCGCCAGGCACTGAGCGATGCCCGGTTGCGCTATGAAGCACTGCGCACGCCGCGGGGGCTGCCGGTGAGCTACCACTGCCTGACGCTATGCCTGGAAAGCGCGAAATGAACAACACCTATTTCATCACCGGTACCGACACCGATGCGGGCAAGACCCTGGCCGCCAGCGCGCTGCTGTGTGCTGCCCGTCAGCGCCAGTACACCACGCTGGGGTTGAAACCGATTGCCTCCGGCAGCGAGGCCACGCCCAGCGGCTTGCGCAACCGCGATGCTCTGGCGCTACAGGCGCAAAGCTTCCCGCCGGTGGATTACTCGACGGTCAACCCCTGGGCCTTTGCCCCCGCCATTGCGCCTCATTTGGCGGCTCTGGAAGCGGGCATGGTGCTGCGCGTGGCCAGCGTGACTCAAGCGCTGCGCGAAACCCTGAGCCACACGCCACGCGACCTGACGCTGATCGAAGGCGCCGGCGGCTGGCGAGTGCCGCTCAATGAGGAGGAGGATTTTTCCGACCTGCCATGTGCGCTGGACCTGCCGGTGATTCTGGTCGTTGGACTGAAACTCGGCTGCCTCAACCATGCGCGGCTCACCGCCGAGGCCATCGCCGCCGATGGCGTGACGCTGGCGGGCTGGGTGGGAAGCGTGGTGGACCCGGTCTTTGCCAGCGATAGCGCACGCTTTGCGGCCAATGTGGCGCTGCTAGAACGCGCCCTGCCCGCTCCCTGCTTAGGGCTCATTCCCTATTTGGTACAGGCAGACGCCGCTGCCGCGCAGCGCTTTATCTTCCTTGATGCGCTGCTCACTCCCACGGCCCAGGAGGCAACGCCATGAGTTCCCCCGTGTGGCACCCCTACGCCCATCTCAAGACCCAGACACCGGCCCCCAAAGTGGTGGGCGGTAGCGGCAGCCACTTTACGCTGGAAAGCGGTGAACGCCTGCTGGATGCCACCTGCTCCTGGTGGTGCATGATTCACGGCTACGGCCACCCGCGCCTGGTGGCCGCCATTCGCGAACAGGCCGGCGAGCTATGCCATGTGATGCTGGGCGGTCTGACCCACGGCCCCGCCGACCAGCTGGCACGGGCGCTGGTGCGCATTACCCCGCCGGGGCTGAACCACGTGTTCTTCTCCGACAGCGGTTCGGTGGGCATGGAGGTGGCCATGAAGATGGCGCTGCAGTATCAGGTGCTCATCGGCCAACCTGGCAAGCGCAAGATGCTCTCGCTGATGAAGGCGTACCATGGCGACACCACCGGCTGCATGGCGGTATGCGACCCCGAAGAGGGCATGCACGGCCTGTTCGCCAGCCTGCTGCCTCAGCACCACTTCGCCCCGGCCCCCACGGCACCCTTCGATGCCACGCCAGCGCAGGTGGAGCGTGACCTCGCTGCGCTTCGAGAGATGCTATCGCGCCACCACCAGGAGATCGCCGCACTGCTGATGGAGCCGCTGCTGCAAGCGGCGGGCGGGCTGAACATGACCTCGCCGCACTATCTGCGCGGCGCCCGGGCGCTGTGCGACGAGTTTGGCGTGCTGCTGATTTTCGATGAAGTGGCCACCGGCTTTGGCCGCACCGGCAGGCTGTTTGCCGCCGACCACGCGGGCGTCACGCCGGATATCATGGTGCTCTCCAAGGGGCTGACCGGCGGGTATCTGGGCCATGCGGCCACGCTGGCCACAGACCGGGTGCACGAGGCGTTCATTGGCGACAGTCAGCACCACGCCTTCATGCACGGCCCCACCTTCATGGGCAACCCACTGGCCTGCCGCGTGGCGCTGGAGAGCCTGCGGGTGTTCGAAGAGGAGCATTACCTGGAGAAAATCGCCGCGCTCAGCCAAGTGCTACAGCGCGAGCTGCTGGAAGACGCGGCGCTGCGCGCGCACCCGGCGGTGGCGGATGTCCGGGTGCTGGGTGCGACAGCGGTGATCGAGACCCATGGCAGCGAGGCGCTGGCGGGTGTGGCCGCGTTTGCCAGAGCACGGGGCGTGTGGCTGCGCCCCATTGGCCGCTGGCTCTACACCATGCCCGCCTACATCGCGACGGACGCCGAGCTCACCCAGATTACCGGAGTCATGAAAGCGTGGTTTCTGGAAGCGTGCCGGTAATCTGCCATCCATCGGTTCGCTCACCCCGCCCCGTCATTGACTCAAGGCAAGATCAAGTTGCCCTGTTTGCGCCACTGGTGAACCAGCGCTGGCACGCCTTCCCCCGCCGTGGTGTTGATCGCCAGCACGCCAGGCGGGCTGAGCGCATCGGCGTCGGGGTCTATCAGTGCACAGGGGGTGTCGTAGTCGATGTAGGTCAACAGCGACGCGGCGGGCATCACCGCCAGCGAGGTGCCCACCACCAGCAGGAAATCGGCCTGGCTGACCAACTCGCAGGCCTCTTCGAAGAGCGGCACGGCTTCACCGAACCACACCACGTCCGGGCGCAGCTGGCTGCCCTTGTCGCACACCTCCCCCAGGCGGATTCCTCCCTTGGGCAGCGGATAGCGCAGCCGGGCATCGACGGATGAGCGCGCCTTGAGAATCTCGCCATGCAGGTGCATCACGTGGCGCGAACCGGCACGCTCGTGCAGGTCGTCGATATTCTGCGTCACCACACTGACTCGGAAGCCTTCCTGCTCCAGCGCGGCCAGCGCCTTGTGGGCGGCATTGGGTTTGGCCCGGCGGATCTGCTCACGGCGCTGGTCGTAGAAGGCCAGCACCCGTTCGGGGTTGCGCCGCCAGCCCTCGGGCGTGGCGACGTCCTCCACGGGGTGATCTTCCCAAAGGCCGTCGCTGGCCCGAAAGGTCTTGATGCCGCTTTCGGCGCTAATACCCGATCCGGTCAATACCACCAGGTGAGGGGGTTGAGTCATGACTAATGTACCAGTTGGCCGATGGTTCCGGAGAACCGTTGCTTGTTGCGGTAAGGGTAGACATCGATCACCCGCCCATTGCGAATGGCCTGCTGCAACCCTAGCCAGTAGTCCGGGTCGAATAGCTCCGGGTGCTGCTCCATGAACAGCGCACGAAGTTCGGGGTTGGCAAACATGAACGGGCCGAACTCCTCGGGGAAGATATCGTGGGGGCCGATGGAGAGGCTAGCGCCGCCATCCATGTAGCTATCGCCCTGCTGGGCTTTGGGCATGTGGCGAAAACGACACTCCGTAAGGTAGCTCACTTCGTCGTAGTCGTAAAAAATCACCCGTCCGTGACGGGTAACGCCAAAATTCTTCAGCAACATATCGCCCGGAAAGATATTGGCGGCTGCCATCTGCTTGATGGCATTGCCGTAATCCTTCAGCACCGTCACCCGCTCATCGGCGCTGCACTGCTCCAGATAGAGGTTCAACGGCGTCATCATCCGCTCGGTGTAACAGTGCTTGATGATCACCTTGTCGCCTTTCAGCGATACCGTGGAGGGGGCAACTTCCAGCAAATGGGCCAGACACTCCGGCGCGAAGTGATCCTGACGCACGATGAAGTTGGAAAACTCCTGGGTATCGGCCATGCGTCCTACCCGGTCGTGACGCTTCACCAGCCGATACTTTTCTCGCACGATGGCTGGCGTGACCTCCTTGGCCGGGTCGAACTTATCCTTGATGATCTTGAACACGGTGCGAAAGCTGGGCAGCACGAACACCGCCATTACCATGCCCCGCACGCCCGGGGCGATGATGAAGCGCTCTTCGCGCTTGGCCACCTGCTGGTTCAGGGCGCGAAAAAACTCGGTTTTGCCGTGTTTGAAAAAGCCGATGGCGGCGTACAGCTCGCCTTCCGGCTTGTGGGGCATGAGCTGTTTCAGGTAGCCCACGAATTCTCCGGGAACCGGCACATCGACCTGAAAGTAAGCGCGGGTGAACGAGAAGATGATCGACACTTCATCGGTTTCGGTGAGCACGGTATCCAAATGCAGGCAGGGGTCACCGCCCTGCTGCTCGCCGTACCCTTCGCCATGCAGAATCGGCAGCACCAGCGGCACCTGCTCGCCGCCGCCGAGTATACGCCCCACCAGGTAGGCCCCTTTGTTGCGGTAGAAAACGCTGTTGAGCAGCTCCACCCGCGCATCCGCCGCCTGCCAGAGGCGGGCGGGCAGCTGGGCTTCCAGCAAGCCCGCCCCCAACTGGCTATCGCGTTCCAGATGGGCAAAGGGCGTCTCCAGCGGTGCCTCTTGCAGCGCCCAGGCCAGTGCCCCGGCCCAGTCGCCGTCGACCGCATGACGGCGGCACAGCTCGATGCCCGAACGGTGCGCGGCATCTTCACGGGAGCTGTAGACGAACATCCAGTCGTTGCGGATATGGCGATGCTCAAATACCGAACAGAACAGCGAATTGAAAAAGGTCTCGGCCAGCTCGTAATCCAACCGCTGGCCGATCAAATTGGCATAGTGCCCGCGGGCTTCGCGCCAGGTCTCGCAGTGGGCCAGCACGTCCTGGGGAAACGTACGCTGCAGGCGCCCCAGCGTGTCCTGGACTTTTTCGCCGTAGAGATTGATCCGCGCCGCCGAGGCTTGCTGCGCCTCGCGCCAGGCCGCATCGCGAAAGCGGCGGCTGGCGTCCTGAGTAATCTGCTGGAAGCGTGCACGGTACTCATCGAACCCATGCAGTACCGTCGCCGCCAGGCGGTAGGCCGGAGAGTGTTTCATCAGACTGGCTCACGTCGATAGAAGGCTTCCCAGACTCCTCGAACGGCAAACTACATACGAGACGACCTTAGTCCTGTGAAGATAAAAGCCCTGTGAAGAGTCGTCCTGTGTAAATCAGCCCTGTGAATACGTCTCGATAAAGGCAATTTCCAGCTGAAACGGCCCGGCGGTGCGGTCGGCAATCAGAAAGCCCAACTGGTGAACGCTGCCGGGCTCGAGCGGCGGCGCGTTGGACAGCAGCGTCCCCCGGCGCACGGCGTCGAACTGCGCCCAGCTGAAATGCAGCGTTTCCCACTGCTGGGCGCTGGGCGTGAACGCCACGCGGTAGGCACTCGCATCGTCCAGCGCATGGCTTTTGAGGCGCAGTTGATAGCGACGGCCATCGCCGCGCACCCGCAGCGTGATGCCCTTGGCCTGGGCCAGGCTTGGCTCAAACGTGCCGGGCTCACGGCGCACCGAGGCAAAGCCGCCGCCATTTTCCAGCGAGACCTCTCCATAAAAGCAGCCATGCCCCTCTTCCACACGAAAGCCACTGTGGGACACGCCGCCCATCACACCATCGTCCACGGCGTACCAGCGCACCTGTTCGGCATCGCCCAGGGCTGGGTCGGTAAAATCGAGCATCATCACGGTTTCCCTCTGTCGCTTGGCCGATGAGCCCGCCTTGGCACCAGGGCCAGAGGCGGGCTGCCGAGCTTCAGACTAGGTGATTCGCCGCGCTGATTAAAGCCTGGCCGCAGCGACGCCCGACGCGGGAGGTTCGATCTCTTCTGGCGACGCAGTGACCAGCGCGAACTCCTCCTCGGCCGTTTTCGCCACCAGATGGTTTTTGCTGTACAGGAAGTAGTAAGCCGCGCCCGCCAAAAACAGCAGGAGGGTATAGTTGAACGCGCGGGGGTCGAAGGCGTATACACCGGTCATGGCCACCAGTGACAGTACCAGGGCCACCGACGAGGTGACGATACCACCCGGCGTTCTGTAGGGGCGCGGCAGCTCGGGCTGTTTGAGGCGCAGCCAGATATGGCTGAACGCCATCAGCGCATAGGAGATGGTCGCCCCCACGACGGCCATGCCCAGCATCAGGTCACCCTCCCCGCTCAGCGAGGCCAGGAAGCCAAACACCCCCGGCACGATGAGCGCCAGGTAAGGCACTTTACGTTCGCTGGTCAGGGATAGCCGTTTAGGCAGATAGCCCGCCCGGGAGAGCGCAAACACCAGGCGGCTGTAGCCGTAAATGATCGAGAAGAACGAGGCAATCAAGCCCGCCAGACCCAGCACATTAACGAGGGTCGCCAGCGTCGGGTTGCCTGCAGCATTCAAGGCATCCACCAGCGGCACGCCGCTTTGGCCGATCATCTCGGCGCTGGTGGCTCCCGCCAGCAGCACGACCACCAGCAGTGCGGTGAACAGTAAAAACAGCATGGCACCGATGATGCCCTTGGGCATGTCGCGGGCGGGGTCCTTGGCTTCTTCCGCCGCTAACGGCACGCCTTCTACTGCCAGGAACAGCCACATGCCGAAGGGCAGTGCCGCCCAGATACCGTACCAGCCAAAGGGCATGAAGGTACTCGCCCCCGCCGCCTCGGTGGGGGCAATATCGAACAGGTTGGCCGCATCGAAGTCACCGATCAGCGCCACGGCGGTGGCCAGAATCGCGAAGACCGCCAAGCCGCTGATCACCATCATCACCTTCAGCGCTTCGCCCACCCCGGCGAGGTGAATGCCGATGAACACCGCATAAAACAGCAGATACACCAGCGGGCCGTTGACACCCAACAAGGCCTCGACCGCCGCACCGATGAAGATCACGATGGCTGCAGGCGCCAGCGCGTATTCGATCAATACTGCCAGCCCCGTCAAGTAGCCTCCCGCCGGGCCCATGGCTTGGCGGGCAAAGCTGTAGCCCCCGCCCGCCGCCGGGATCGCTGCGGACATTTCGGCCAAGGAGAGCACCAGAGCCAGATACATCACGGCCATCAGGCAAGCGGCGATGGCAAAGCCCCCCCAGCCCGCTTCAGCAATGCCAAAGTTCCAGCCCGCAAAATCCCCCGAAATAACGTAGGAAACTCCAAGCCCTGCCAGCAGCATCCAGCCTGCCGTACCCTTACGCAGCTGGCGCTTCGCCAGGTACGTCTGATCAACCGTTGGTCGTGTCATCGTCTCGCCCTTTTTCAGTGTGGAACGCAATGGGTGTCAGCGGCGTGCTGCGTTGTTTGCGTTGTGATTGGCGATGTTCTTGTTGTGTGGAAATGGCCATTCAGAGCGCGAGCGAAGAAGTCATCTCGCGCATTGAACCGCTGCCTGTTTTTTCAATCGGCCACGAGGAAATTCCGGGTCGAGTGGCTGCCCTCCAGCACGTTGTCTTCGCTGCGGTCCTTGAGCTTCACGCCAGAGAGCTTGCGCTCCCGCGCTTCGCGCAACAGCAGCAGTAGTCGCCTTGCCGCCTCTGCATAGGCCAGCCCAGCGGGGCGCACGTTGGAGATGCAGTTGCGTCGGTCATCCTTCAAGCCCACTTCGGGGGCCCAGGTCATGTAGAGTCCCAGGCTATCCGGTGAGCTGAGGCCGGGGCGCTCACCAATCATCACCAGCACGGCGTCGGCATTGAGCAGCGCGCCCACTTCATCGCCAATGGCCACGCGCCCCTGCTCGACGAGGGTCAGCGGCGCCAGCTGCCAGTCGTGGTGGTCGCGCTGCAGTGCGTCGTAAAGGGCGGCCAGAAACGGCGCGCTGTTCTGCTGCACCGCCAAGGCCGAGAGGCCATCCACCACCACCACCGCCAAGTCATAGCGCTGGCCGCTCGCCGCCGTTTGCTGCAGTGCCTGCCGGGATGGTTCGTCGAGCCGTCGGCCGTAGTCGGGGCGCTGCAGGTACATTGCCCGGTGTTCGGCGCGGCTGTGTACCACCAGCAGCACGCTGGCCAACGCCAGTTGCCGGGTGAGCTCATCGGCCAGTGCGTCGCACGCGAGCGGGCAGTGCACTGCGTCCTGGGCCTGGGCATGGGCCAGTTGAAATGCAAGCAGTTGATGGGTGGGCAAGCTCACCCCAGCACGCCCCAGCCCGATGCGCGCATCGGTAAAAGCGCGCAGGCGCTCCCAAGGGTTTTCGATGACGATGGGCGCCCTGGTGTCCTGCGAGAGTGGCTTCGGCATCTTAGTCGCTCCCTTTCGGCAAGTGACGCAGACTGTTGGCAAAGGCGGCGGGAAGCTGGTCGTTCAGGCGATGGGTGCTCACATCCTGGAAGATCTGCATCCTGGCCAGCCACTGTTCGAACTCCGGCGCGGCTTTCAGCCCCAGCACCCGGCGGGCATAGAGCGCGTCGTGAAACGAGGTAGTTTGATAGTTGAGCATGATGTCGTCGGAGCCGGGGATACCCATCACGAAATTGCAGCCCGCCACGCCCAGCAGCGTCAACAGGTTATCCATATCGTTCTGGTCGGCGTTGGCATGGTTGGTGTAGCACACGTCGCACCCCATCGGCACGCCCAATAGCTTGCCGCAGAAGTGATCCTCGAGCCCCGCACGTGTGATCTCCTTGCCGTCGTACAGATATTCAGGGCCGATGAACCCGACCACCGTATTGACCAGCAGCGGGTTGAACTTGCGCGCCACGGCATAGGCGCGGGCTTCGCAGGTTTGCTGGTCCAGCCCGTGATGGGCGTCGGCCGAGAGCGAGCTGCCCTGGCCGGTTTCGAAATACATCACGTTGCGACCTACGCTGCCTCTGTTCAGCGTTTGTGCGGCGGCTTCGGCTTCGGCCAGGGTGCTCAAATCGAACCCGAAGCTGCGGTTGGTGGCTTCGGTGCCGCCGATGGATTGAAACACCAGATCCACCGGCGCGCCCTGCTCGATGGCTTCCAGGGTATTGGTGACGTGAGTGAGCACGCAGGATTGGGTGGGAATCTCGTATTTCTGAATCACCTCATCCATCAGGCGCATCAGCTTGATGCTTTGGGCGACGTTATCGGTGGCGGGGTTGATGCCGATCACCGCGTCGCCACTGCCATACAGCAGGCCATCGAGAATGCTGGCCGCGATACCGGTCACGTCATCGGTGGGGTGATTGGGCTGCAGGCGAGTGGAAAGCCGCCCCGGCAGGCCGATGGTGTTACGAAACGCCGTGGTAACCTGACACTTCTTCGCCACCAGCATCAGGTCCTGGTTGCGCATCAGCTTACTCACTGCTGCGGCCATTTCCGGTGTGATGCCGGGGCGGGCAGCGGCCAGGGCCTCGCTGGTGGCGTGATCAGAGAGCAGCCAGTTGCGGAAGTCGCCCACGGTGAGATGCTGCAGCGGTGCAAAGGCCTGGGCATCGTGGTCATCGATGATCAGGCGAGTGATTTCATCCTGCTCGTAGGGAATCAGCGCTTCGTTCAAGAAGGTCGTGAGCGGCAGCTCCGCCAGTACCATCTGGGCCACCACCCGCTCTTCGGCAGTGTCTGCCATGACGCCGGCCAGCCGGTCTCCAGAGCGCGGTGGCGTAGCTTTGGCCATCAGTTCGGCCAGCCCCTTGAATCGATAATGGCGGCTGCCCACCGTCGAGTGATAGTGCGCCATAGGCCTCTCCTGCCCTGCCTCGTATTGGGCGGTGCTGTTTCGTGCTTACAAACGGAACAAAACTTGCTTGTTGTCACAATAGCGCTATCACTTAACGGGGAGTATCGAGTTTTGGCAAACCACCTGACAGGCTCGAAAAACAAACAAAAACAAAGCCTTGCCCGAAATTCCATCGCAGAACAGCCACATGGCGACACCTTCAGGAGCAGGTCATGGAGATGACGTTGTCGAATAACGCACCACAAAAGTGCACACGAGAAGCCTGCGATGCCGACGAGCACGCCCAGAACCTGACCCGCTGGCAGCAGCAGTACGACCAGCTCAGCCCAGGCCGCTTTTACGGGCGGCTGGATGAAATCGCGCTGCCCGCCGTCCAGCTCTTCAAGGAGCATACCGAACAGGCGCTGCGCCAGGATTGCCAGGTGTGGGAGGATTCGCTGTGGCTGGGAATTCCCGTTCGCCCCCACGGCTCACGCATCAACGGGCAACCCTTGGCAGGCAACCAGATCATGTGCCGCCCGGGGGGCCAGGCTTTCGAGCTGGTGACCCCTGGCCACTTCGATATCTACGGGCTGGTCGTGCGACTGCCTGCACTCTACGCCGCCGCTCAGCAGCAGGGTATTGCTTTGGATGAACGCTGGCGGCGGGAACCAAGACGCATGGTTCACCCATCGACACGGCACGCCTTGATGTTCGTTCTGGAGCGGCTACTGGGAGAACAAGGTGCCCCCGTTGTCGAGCGGCTGCACCAGGACATCGTCATGATGGGCCTGCTGGAGCTATTGGGCACCTGGCAACCCAATGAAGAACTGCCCCCCAGCTACGCCCATCGGAAAGCGGTGGTAGACAGCGTTAAACGCTACGTGGAAGCGCATCTCGAAGGCCCCGTGACCATGGAAGCGCTATGCGATCTGACCCATGTCAGCCGACGCACGCTGCAATACAGCTTTACCTCCATTCTGGGGATCAGCCCACTGCAATTCTTGCGCTTATCGCGGTTGAACCATGTGCGCCGTGCCCTGCGCGCCGCCGAGCCGCCCCAGACGGTCACCGAGGTTGCCACGTACTGGGGGTTTTGCCATCTAGGGCAGTTTGCCCACGACTATCGGCGTCAATTTGGCGAGTGCCCATCGGATACGCTGCGTACTCCCTTGGCAGATCGAATCACTTGAGCCAGCGTTGGGCAAACTGCTGCGGGTCGAGCGGTGCGTCGTAAAAATAGCCCTGCGCCTGATAACAGCCCATTTCCAGCAGCGCATCTACCTGGGCCTGACACTCGATCCCCTCGGCAATGGTTTGCAGCCCCAATGTATCGGCCATGGCAATGATCGTCGCCACGATGGTGCGATCACTGTCACTGACCAGCATGTCCCGGATGAACGAAATATCGATCTTGATGCGGTCGGCGGCAAACCGTTTCAGGTAAGCCAACGACGAATAGCCCGTACCAAAATCGTCGATGGATAAGCCCAGACCATGACTCTTCAAGATCTCGGTGGTTGCAATGGCAACGTCGGGGTGAGTCATGATGCCACTTTCGGTGATTTCGACACTCAGTTGGTCGGGAGCGATGCTGTGGGCCCGGCAACTATTCAGTAAGGTGCCCACCAGGTCGCTATCTTCAAACTGGTCTGCGGCGATGTTGATGGAGAGCTGGCCGCTTAGTTGGCATCCTTGACGCTGCCAGGCAGCCAACTGCTGGCACGCCTGTTCGATGACACAGTTGCCTAGCGCCACGATCATGCCTCTGTCTTCCGCAATGGGCACGAACTGACTGGGCGACACCTCTCCCAGCTCATCGTCCCACCAGCGACAAAGCGCCTCGGCACCGATCAGTTCGCCGGTACGCATGTCGACCTGAGGCTGAAAGTGCAGGTAAAGAGAGTGGTTGGACAACGCCACTGCCAGACGCTTGGCAATACGTAGCTGATCGGCCACGGCGCGGCCCATCCAGTGTTCGAAGGTGCGCGCGGGGAGCTTGTGACGCTTCGCTTGGTACATGGCGATATCCGCATGCTTTAATAGTGCCTGCGCTGTTTGCCCATGTACCGGATAGAGCGAAATCCCTGCGCTAACCGACAGCTCGCAAGAGTGCTGCTCTATAACAACGGGAGTCTCTAAACTGTTGCATAACCGCTCGGCGGTGATCAAGGCACGACCTTTGTCGTTGGCGTTGTCGCACACCACGACAAACTCATCTCCGCCCAGCCTCGCCAGATACTCGCCGGCAGGCAATGCTTGACGAAAGCGTTGGGCGACTTCCTTCAACACCAGGTCGCCGATGTCATGTCCGGCAGTGTCATTGATCTCCTTAAAGTGGTTGAGATCCAGGAGCAGCAATGCAAATCGAGAGTCCGTCTTGCGAATCACGCGCTCTTCAAGGTGCTGAATGAAGTCTGCCCGATTGGGGAGCTGGGTATCGGCATCGCAGAATGCCAGCTGTCGAATGCGCGCTTCATCTTTTTGCCGCCCCAACTCCGAGGCCGCACGCGCCGCAAAGATTTGCAGTACGGTACGCACGATATGCGCATCCTCCAGAGGAGCCTTGAACATGACCCCGATGATACCGACCGGTCGGCCCTCGATATCGTCCAGTCGCCTACCCACGTATGCATTGACCCACTCCAATGCCCCGTTGGCTTCCGTGGGCAGGCGGATGCCTGCACCTTCCAGCACGACGCACTCCTGCTCGACAAGGACATCCTGACACGGCACCCCGGCTAGATGGTAACTGAAAGGTGCCTGCGGCTGACCGTTCACAAACAGCGACAAGACGTTGGCGCGATTGGGGTCACGTTCATCGAGCGTGGCAATGAAGCCCACTTCGGCCGCCAGCGCATTGGCCATGTGATCCGTCAATTGTGTCAGGAAGGCTTGTCCATGCTGGGCCGAGACGGCTGTCGCCACCTGCGCTACAGCGTGTTGAATACGCGCTTCGGATTGCCGATGCAAAAAGTTATCGACCCCAAAAGCAACATCATCTGCCAGTTCGCTCAGCAAACGCAGCTCGCGCGTGGTTATCGATGCTTCTTCCGTCCGGGAGAGGCAAAGCACGCCCAGCGACTGCCCCCGATAGATCAACGGCAACGCCATGAAGACATTGACACCCAGCTCGTGCAACATGGGTGTCCGTGCAGTGTCGTCAATCACCGTAGAAGAGGACCAGGTGACGGCTTGCTGGGTTTCCAGCGCCGTGAGCGCCAGAGCGTGACAGGCGCCTTCGACCATCAGCTGCCTGGGGCTCAGCCACGCCAGATCGCCACTCTCCACATCGGCACTGGCCTGCACAGGCCCCAGTTCACGTTTGCGAAAAGCAGGCGGGCGGCCATGCACCCAGGCAGCGCTGTAACCGCCTACCTCGACCATGGCTCGGCAGGCTGCCTTGAGCAACGCCTGCTCGTCCGTTGCGTGAAAGCGCGCTTCGTTGACCCGGTTCAGCAGGCGTAGAATGCGCTGCTTATTGGCGATCTGCTCATCGGCTCTCTCTCCCATCCGACGGCGGGCCAGCTCGAACCCGGACAGGGAAGCCACGATACGCAGCACCTCTGTCGCATAGGCAGGCAGCTCAAGCGGAGCAGAATGCATCATGGCGATAATCCCCCGGCACTGGCCAGAGGCATCCGACATGGGCACGCCAAGATAACCTTCGGCCTCATAACCTGCCAGCTTTGGGTCATGAGGAAAGTGGTCCGCTACCCGCGATGGCATGTGAAAACAGCTATTTGATGACACCTTCGCACAGGGGGTGTGCTTCAAGTCGTAACTCGGCGCATCGACAAAGCCGCTGATGGACCATGTCGCCAACGGCAAGGCGCGTTTCTTACCAGGGTCGATACGCACAATCATGACATGATCGATATCGAGTAGTTCGGCCAGGGATTCTGCGACATGACCAAAAAACTCACCCTGGCTGATACGCATCAAGCTGGCGGCAAGTTGCTGAAAAATTTCTGGAGCCGTCGTGGAAGCCATGATATTTAGCGCCTTCGGGTTCTATAGGTCAGCCACGATGGCAAGCCAGATGCTTTTTTAATAAGCCCTATTGACCGCTGTGTGATCATCCCTAAGCCATACAGTGGTGGTATGAACAGCGAACCACTTAACGAGTTCGCTACCTTGTTTCGATTCCTGATGCGGCTCAATCGTTGCCTATGCCTTATTTGGCTTAATACACCCAACAACACTCTTATCAAAACATCTCAAACACACTTTATAACGGAGCATTAAAACCTAATGAAACTCACTTCACACTCCCTCACTCACATCCACATTTAAATTAAATGAACAATTTAAAAAAAGTTAACCCTCTGAACGCTACCCCTTGGCTGGAACGTAAAAAAAACACTCCAGGCTTTATCTCAACTCAACCTATCAGGATGATGCTCAACCCAAACAGTCCTTCATGTCAATAGGCCGTTCCCCAACTATTCAGGGCTATATGGAGGAAAGTGTGAATAAACTTGAACAGGAACGGCTAGCTGGGAATATTGGTCGCGCCATCGCCAAACAGCGAGTACGTTGTCAACTCACTCAGGAGGAGGTTGCCGAGCGGTTGGGTGTAGGCAACGAAGCAGTATCTCGCATCGAGAGAGGCCGGGTCATACCCAACATTGTACGCTTACTTGAATTAGCCGAGATATTCAATTGTGAAGCCGCAGAATTACTCGGAGAAGCCAGTGTACATATTGATGACCAGACGCAACGCATCAAACTCTTATTAGCGCCATTAAAGCAACAAGATCGACAGCTGATCCTGGACATTACCGAAAGTCTTGCCCACCGCTTACAGCAACAGGCTTCCCTGGGTGAGTGATCGTCCCCCGCCGCACCACGTAACATCATCGCAAATTGTATCCATTGGTAACAAAATAAATCCAAACCGTGTCCGGAATTCAATCGTACGGCTTGGTAGCCATGCGATATTCATGCTATAGGTGTCTATGCCTTCCGCGCCAACACGTTCGTCTATTCAATGCGCATCAAAAGGTCACGCTCATGCTGAATACCACTGCCTGGAATCGCCTGCGCTACAGTCTGTATTCGCCTGTCTATGACATTCTGGTCTCACGAGCACTGCGCAAACCGCGCCAGGTGGCGCTGAGCCACGTGGATTGGGAGCCAGGCATGCGCGTATTGGTGGTGGGAGCCGGGACGGGGCTCGATCTTCCCTTTCTCCCCCGCGAGCTGGAAGTGCACCTGACCGATGTAACGCCCGCCATGTTGAAGCGCGCCGATGCCAGGGCCAGCCGCCACCAGCGCGACGTATTCTGCAAGGTCATGGATGCTGCGGCGCTGGAGTATGCCGACGGGCATTTCGATGTGGTGATCATGCACTTGATCCTGGCAGTCATGCCCCAACCCGAGCAAGGCCTGGCAGAAGCCTATCGGGTTTTGAAGCCCGGCGGGCAGCTGTGCGTCATGGACAAGTTTCAGCCCGACACTCACCCAGCGGGAAAGGGGCGACGCGCGCTGAACATGCTGACCTCGCTCATCGCGACCGACATCACTCGTCAGGCTACTCCCCTGCTGACACAGGCTGGTTTTCGGGTTCGTCATGACCAGCCAGTCTTGATGAACGGGCTTTTTCGCGCTCTACTGGCAGCCAAAGAAAACCCCGACAGTATCAACACAAAACTTCAGTAGCGTACAATAACAATATCACTTCCTACCATTGGACAAGCCATGCCCCACGCTGCCGTAAAACGCTTTCATCGTTTGCCACTCGACGAGCAGTCTCGCATCATCGAGATGGCCTGGGAGGATCGCACGCCTTTCGAAGCCATTGCATCACTGTTCGGGCTGGGCGAGCCTGAGGTGATCGCCATCATGCGTTACCAGCTCAAACCGAACTCTTTTCGCCTGTGGCGCCAACGGGTGTCGGGTAGAACCACCAAGCATGCGGCACTGCGCGCCCCAGAGGTTCTGCGCGGTTACTGCCCCACCCAATACAAGCGGTGACCTCTCCTCCTCCTCAGCCAGTATCGAGGATATCGTTTTCACTGGCATTTAATTGTTATATTATCACATAACATAAACCCGTTTAGAGGTACTGGCAATGTCTGCGTTTGCTCCTTTACCCGTGACCGTGCTTTCCGGCTTTCTGGGCGCGGGAAAAACCACCGTGCTCAATCATATTCTCGCCAACCGCGAGGGTCGTCGCGTTGCGGTGATCGTCAACGACATGAGCGAGGTCAATATCGATGGTGCGCTGGTACGCGGTGGCCCCGGCGAGCCGACACTGGATAGTGACGTCGCGCTGAATCGTTCGGAAGAGCGGCTGGTCGAAATGAGCAACGGCTGCATCTGCTGCACGCTACGCGAAGATCTGCTGGTAGAGGTGAGCCAACTGGCTCGCGAGGGCAAGTTCGATTACCTGGTCATCGAGTCCACCGGCATCTCCGAGCCGCTGCCCGTGGCGGAAACCTTTACCTTCGAAGACGAAAGCGGCCAGAGTCTTTCCCAGGTCGCCAGACTGGACACGCTGGTCACCGTGGTCGATGGCGCCAACTTCCTGGCTCAGTACCAGGAGGCGCAGAGCCTGGCCGAGGCGGGAGAGAGCCTGGGCGAAGACGATGAGCGCAACGTCGCCGACCTGCTGGTGGACCAGATCGAGTTTTGCGATGTGCTGCTAATCAGCAAAACCGACCTGATCAGTGACACCGAACTGGCATCATTGAAAGCAATCCTGCGCTCGCTCAACCCGGAGGCCGAGCTGGTGCCCATCACCCAGGGCGGTGTCCCGCTGGACAAGGTGCTGGATACCGGCAAGTTCGATTTCGAGCGCGCCCAGCAGGCGCCCGGCTGGCTCAAGGAGATGCGCGGAGAGCACGTGCCGGAAACCGAAGAGTACGGCATTGGCAGCTTCGCCTACCACGCCCGCCGCCCCTTCCACCCGCAAAAATTTCACGACCTGCTGAATGCCGAGTGGTTCGGCAAGGGCCTGCTGCGCTCCAAAGGCTTTTTCTGGCTGGCCACTCGCCCCCGCTACGCGGGCCAGTGGAGCCAGGCAGGCGGCATTGCCCATCACGGCCCCGCCGGGGTGTTCTGGAAGGCCATCCCGGAAGCCAACTGGCCGGAAGACCCGGAATACCGCCAGTTCATCCTGGAGAAATGGCAAGAGCCGTTTGGCGACATGCGCCAGGAGCTGGTGTTCATTGGCCAGAACATGGATCAATCCCGCATGCGTGCTGCGCTGGATGAGTGCCTGCTGAGCGAAGCAGAGTTGCTGGAAGGCATGGAAGCGTGGAAGCAGCTCCCGGACCCCTTCCCAGCCTGGGAATAACGCCCCTAAACATAAGGTTCTACGCAGACTGGCGTGAATCAATTGGCCACCCACAAGCAGGCTGAAGTGGCTACCCAAGCTACCCTGACTCCACTGGTCTCACTCCCGCCACTTTGTTGTTGTGGGAGGGGGCTTCAGCCCGCGATGATGGCAGCACCAGTGGCTGCCCAGGCAATCGCCCAATAAATTGGCCTCCCACAAGCAGGCTGGGGTGGCTACTCTGGCAGTCGCCCAATGCATTGGCCTCCCACAGATTAGCGCAAACACACTTTTATGTCGCAATGACCGGATGCGCCAGCGCCTGCCAAGCGTCATAGGTGGTAAAGAACACCTGACCAGTCAGTTCGTGATAAAACCCCGTATGCTTTAGGCGGTCCATCACCGGCCCTTTCACCTCGGCCAGGTGCAGTGTGGCTCCAGCGTCTTTCAGCCGCCCGTTGATGGCCTCCAGGCTCTCCAGCGCTGACGCATCGATGACATTCACCGCCTGGCAGGTGAGCACAATGTGCTTGAGCGACGGCGAGCGCGCGGCCAGCTCCATGACGGTATCTTCGAGATAGCGGGCGTTGGCAAAATAGAGGCTTTCATCGATGCGCAGCATGGCGACATGCTCGTCGGTTTCGACCTGATGGCGCTTCACGTTACGGAAATGCTCGGTGCCCGGCACCCGACCGACCACCGCGCTATGAGGTTGGCTGGTGCGGTAAAGATGTAGCCCCAGCGACAGTACCACTCCGCTGATAATGCCCACTTCCACGCTGTGCAGCAGGGTCAGCAGCAAAGTAGCGACCATCGCCACACCATCGCTTCTGGAGTATTGCCAGGTCCGCTTTACCGCAGGCAAATCGATCAACGTCCCTACGGCCACGATAATCGTGGCGGCCAGCGTGGCGGTGGGTAAAAAGGCCAACAAATCCGTCAGCAGCAGCGTCGCCAACACGATGCCCAGCGCGGTAAAGGCCCCCGCCAGCGGCGTGGCTGCTCCGGCTTCAAAATTGACCACCGAGCGCGAAAAACCGCCCGAAACCGGTGAGCCGCCGCTGACGCCAGCACCAAGATTGGCCATGCCGAGCGCGATCAGCTCCTGGTTGGGGTCGATACGCTGACGGCGCTTGGCGGCCAGGGTCTGCGCCACGGATACCGACTCCACGAACCCCACTAAACTGATCAACAGCGCCGCCGGCAACAGCCCGAGCCAAACCGATTGATCCAGGCTCGGCAGCGTAATGGCAGGCAGGCCACTGGGCACAAAGCCCACCACATCGACCCCGCGCTGCTCCAGTTGTAAGCCCCAGGCCAACAGCGTGGTCACGATGACCGCCGAAATAGGCGCCGCCTTGACCATTAGCCCAGCCAAACTGGCCGGCACTCCTAACCCGGTCAGCCAGCCATTCAAGCGCTTGCGGCACACCCATAGATAGGCCCATACGCCCACGCCAATCAGCAGCGTGATCATATTCACCTGCTGCCACTGGCCCAATAGCGCTTGCAGCAGGTCCACCACGTTATGGCCGGTCGCCTCGATACCAAAAATGTGCTTCAACTGGCTGATCGCGATCAAAATCCCCGAGGCGGTCACAAACCCGGAAATCACCGGGTGGCTGAGAAAGTTGACTAAAAAGCCCAGCCGAAGCACGCCCATGGCGATAAGGATCAGCCCTGAGAGGGCCGCCAGCACCAGCGCAGCACCGATATATTCCGGGCTGCCCGGCGCAGCAAAGCTGCTCAGCGCCGAGGCCGTCATCAGTGCTGCCACCGCCACCGGCCCTACCGCCAAACTCGCGCTGGTGCCAAAGATGGCGTACAGCACCAGCGGCAGCATGCTGGCATAAAGCCCCATTTCCGGTGGCAGCCCTGCCAGCATGGCGTAGGCCAGCGCTTGCGGCACCAGCATCAGCGTGACGATCACCGCAGCGAGTAGATCCCGCGTGAGCACGCCCCGATGGTAGGTTCGCAGCCAGCCGATTAACGGTATCCACCGGTCAATGATCATGATGCACTCTCATCACGGCTATGCGTTGAGACGGGTTCTTCACGCCGACAGCACACTCATCTTCGCCTGTTACTGGGCAATCGCATGTAGCGTATGGCGCTGATCTTCCAGATCGATCCCCGCCGCATGAGCCGCCGCAAACAGTACTGCCAAATCGCACTGCTCGTGCTGACGCTTCGCGTGGGCCCACAGATGCGTGGCCCGCTTGCCGGTGCGGCAAAACGCCAAGAGAGGGCGTGGCAGCTGTTGGAGGGCTTCAGCGAAGGCGCGAATGTCAGCCTCACGGTATTCGCCTGGCTTCACGGGAATATGCACCCAGGCAAGACCAAGCTGCCTGGCCTTTTCGCGGAAGCCAGCTTCGTCGGGAAAGTCCTCGCTTTCACCCTCGATGCGATGACACACCACCGCGTGAAAACCACGCGCTTTGACTTTTTCCAACTCATCCACCGCCAGCGCTGAGGTGATCTCGACGCCTGGCTCTAATGGCTTCGTTTGCATGCCTACACCTCCTGTTGAGTTTGGATAACATCAATCCCAGGCCGCACCTTCCAGAGCATCCAGCGGGATTTTTAGATAGCGCTTGCCATTGGCTTCTGGCTCCGGCAAGCGGCCGCCGCGGGTGTTTACCTGCAGCGCGTGCAGAATCAGCTTGGGCATGGGCAGCTCGCTATCCCGCTGGTGGCGCAGTGCGATGTACTCCTCCTCGCTTTTGCCAACCAAGTGTGGGTTGTTGGCTCGCTGCTCATCGACGCTGCTCTGCCACTTTGGCTCACGGCCATCGGGCATGTAGTCGTGGCCGGTAAACAGCCGCGTATCGCCCGGCAGCGCAAGAATCTGCTGAATGGAGTGCCACAGCGATTGGGCACTGCCACCGGGGAAATCGGTACGCGCGGTGCCAAAATCAGGCTGGAACAGGGTGTCATGCACAAAGGCGGTGTCACCAATTACATAGGTAATAGAGGCCAGCGTATGACCAGGCGAGTGAAGCACGCGGGCGCTGAGTTCACCGATGGTAAACGTATCGCCTTCGACAAATAGCCTGTCCCACTGGCGACCATCGACGGCCATATCGGGCCAGTGATAAATCTCCTTCCACAGCGCCTGCACCTTGGTCACGTATTGGCCAATCGCCGTTGGTGCGCCCGTTTTCTCTTTCAGGTACTGGGCTGCGGAAAAGTGGTCCGCATGGGGGTGCGTATCCAAAATCCACACCACTGTCAGGCCTTGATCCTCTACATATTTCAGCAACGCATCCGCGCAGAAAGTCGCCGTTGCGCCGGACTTCTCGTCGAAATCCAGCACCGGATCAATAATCGCACACTGCCCGGTGGCGGGGTCGCTGACGATGTATTGAACGCTAAAGGTACGCGGGTCAAAAAAGCCCGCCACATCGGGGGACCCCGCACCGGTGCTTTGCGAAAGAGCAAAGGTCTTCATGCTTATCTCCAGATACTTGAACAAGTCTGCCATACGCCTGCGCGTCAACTGCTGTTATAAATATAGACAATTATGGAATATAAGCAATGGCAACTGCAAAAACGCCGCCTCCCTGATAACAGGGGGCGGCGATCAGCAGACGCTCTAGTGGCGCAATCAGTAGGGCTAGAACGCCTTCTCCAATGCAAAGCGCGGCTGGGTGTTGCCCTCTTTCGTCACGCTCTCCATGAACATCGCCAGCGGGCGCACCCAGAGGCCGTAGTCGCCGTAGAGGGCGCGGTAGACCACCAGCGGTTCTTCGCTTTCGCTGTGCTGAGCGGTGCCCATCACTTCGTAAAGGTTGCCTTTGTAGTGGCGGTAAATGCCAGGGGTGGGGGTGGTCATTCGCTTTCCTCTTCGGTTGTGTGTGTGGCGGCGGGCTGCTGCGCTTTTTTGGCCAGCCGCTCCAGCACTTTTGAGGCCGCCACGAAGCCAAAGGTGCCGGTGAGAAAGGTCGCCGCCCCAAAGCCGGAAGCGCAGTCCAGCCGTGTGGCATCGCCACTGCCGGGCTTTTGCAGGCACACTTCGCCGTCGGCACCGGGGTAGATCAGCTGCTCGTCGGAGTAGACGCACTCCACCGAAAAACGCCGCTTGGGGTTGCGGGAGAAGCCGTAGTCGCGGCGCAGCCGGGAGCGCACTTTGGAAAGCAGCGGGTCGTGCTCGGTGCGGGTCAAATCCGCCACTTGAATGCGCGTGGGGTCGGTTTGCCCGCCTGCCGCACCGGTGACGGTAATCGGAATCTTGCGCCGCTTGCACCAGGCAATCAGCGCGGCCTTGGCGATGACGCTGTCGATGGCATCCACCACGTGGTCGGCGTCGTCGGGAATGCGTTCGGCCAGATTGGTGGGCGTGACGAAGGCGGTATCCGCGATGATTTCGATCTCGGGGGCAATCAGGCGGCAGCGCTGGGCCAAAACGTCTACTTTGGGCTGGCCAATCGTGCCATCCAGCGCGTGAAGCTGGCGGTTGACGTTGGAGGCGCACACGTCGTCCAGATCGATCAGCGTGAGCTTGCCGATGCCTGAGCGGGCTAGCGCCTCGACCGTCCAGCTACCCACACCACCAACCCCGACGACCACCACGTGGGCACGGCGAAATGCCTGCGCCGCACGCTGGCCGTAAAGGCGCCGAATACCGCCAAAGCGGAAGTCATAATCGCTGGAAGAGGGCGTGGATTCATTCAATGACATGGGCTGACTCACAGGGCTTGCAGGACAGAAGGCTTGGCAATGGGCGGGGTTCGCACGCTGTCCAGGGGTAAATGCCCCTGCCAGCCAAACTGCTCGAACAGGTGCTTCATGGTGTCGTCCACGGCACAGCCAAGCTGAATGCGCTTATCCAGCAGCGGATGATCGAAGGCCAGGTAAGTCGCCGCCAGCAGCAGGCGTGGCGCTGCCAGCTGTTCGGCAAAAAAGCGGTTGTGGACACTCTTGCCGTGCTTGGCGTCGCCGATGATCGGGTAGCCGCGACGGGACAAGTGGCGGCGTATCTGGTGGCGTCGCCCGGTCAGGGGGCGTGCCTCCACCAGCGAGTAACGCGCCACCGGGTAGCGGTCTACCTGCACGGGTAGCTCGACGCTGTCCAGGCGGCGAATGTCGGTCATCGCGGGCATGGCGGGCATTTCTGCCTTGGGGCGAGTGCCGTCCTCCTCCCTGAGCGGGTAGTCCAGCCGCTCCTGCTCAGGCGCCTTGCCGCGCACCACGGCCAGGTAACGCTTCTCCACCTGGCGTTCGCTGAACGCTTCGGCCAGCAGCGCCGCCGCTTCCGACGAGAGCCCCAGCACCATGACCCCGGAGGTGGGCCGGTCCAGCCGATGCACGGGATATACCCGCTTGCCCAGCTGGTCGCGCAGACGCTGGAGCAGAAATTCGGTTTCCCCCCGCGCCAGGGCGGAGCGGTGCACCAGCAGCCCGGAAGGCTTATGCACGGCAACGAGGTGCTCATCCTGATAGAGGATGTTGAGTGGCGGCATGGAATTCCCTACTAACGGCATGAAACGACGACCCGGATGGCGATATGCCCGACGGGCTATTGTCGCGGCTACAGAGGTGAATGTCATCCGTTGCACAGACGAGAATGACTTTCATATCCAGCATGATATGTTATAAGATAACTCTTTTAATCTATCAGGAGTTTCTTATGAAGCGCGCCTTTGCTGCGGGAGGGAGCCACCTTTCATGACGGCAGCGCCGTGACCGCCGAGGCAGCGCTCCACAGCCTGGAAGTCGCCCGTGCCAAACCGGGCATACTCGACAGCGCCCCGATTCAGCAGATGCGGGCCGACCAGGGTGCCGTGGTCATCGAGCTGGAAAGCCCCTTCTCGCCCCTGCCGGCCCTGTTGGCACACTCCACCGCGCTGATTCTTGCCGATGCGGCGTTTGCCGATAATGGCGACGTCGTGGCGATGATCGGTAGCGGCCCTTATCAAGTGGAGGCGCTCTCGCCCCCGCAGCGCATGACCGTCACGCGGTTCGAGGATTACTAGGGGGAGCCCGCCAACATTGCCAGCGCCAGCTACCTGGCCGTTAGCCGAGGCGAAACCCGCGCCCTGATGGCCGAAAGCGGTGACGCCGATATCGTGTACACCCTGGACCCCGCCAGCCAGGCACGCCTGGCGCGTAACGCACGGCTAGCGCTGCACGCCGAGCCGCTGCCACGCACCATCATGCTGAAACTGAATGCAGGCCATGCGCTGCTGGAAGATGCGCGCGCTCGTCAGGCGCTGAGCATGGCCATCGACCGGCAGGGCATTGCGGCGGGCCTGCTGCGCACCCCGGAAGCCGCGGCCGCCGAACTCTTCCCGGATAGCCTTGGCCTCTGGCACTTGGGGCTTGACCCTGCGGATGCCCAGGATATCGAGGCCGCCAAGGCGCTGCTGGCCGAACTGGGCTGGGAAGCAGGGCGTGATGGCATGCTGGAGCGCGATGGCCAGCCGTTTGCCTTGACCCTGCGCACCTATGCGGATCGCCCCGAGCTTCCGGTCGTGGCCACTGCCCTGCAGGATCAGTGGCGCGATATTGGTGTCGCGCTGGAAGTCGCCGTGGGTAACGCCAGCGAGATCCCTTCCGGCCACCACGACAACAGCCTGGAAGTCGGCCTGGTAGGCCGCAACTACGGTCTGGTGCCCAACCCGCTGGGCTCGCTGATGGACGATATCGGCAGTGACGCCAACTCGATGGGCGGCGACTGGGGCACCATGAACTGGCGTGACGAAGAGGTGGCTCAGTGGCTGGACGCGCTGCGTCAAGCCACCGACGAGCAGACCCTCGATGACCTGGCACCGCTGGTCGCAGAGCGCCTTCACCAGCAGATGCCGCTGATTCCCGTGGCCTGGTATCAGCAAACCGCAGCGGTCAACAGCGCCCTGGAAGGGTTCTCCATCGATCCGCTGGAGCGCAGTTACCGCATCGACCAAATGGGGTGGGCAGAGTGATATCACGCTGGAACCATGGATTGGGCCGACTACTGTGGTCGCGGCTGTTGCAGGCAGGGCTGGTGGCCTGGCTGGTGGGCACGCTGACGTTCATCATTACCCGCACCCTGCCAGGCGATATGGCCTACCGCATTGCCGCCGGTCGCTATGGGCATGACATGGTGGATGGCGCCGCCGCCGAGGCCGTGCGGGCCGAGCTGGCGCTGGACCAGTCGGGCCTGGGCGCCTACCTGGGCTGGCTCTGGGATCTCGTCCAGTTCGATCTGGGCCGCTCGCTGGTGAGCGGGCGGCCCGTGCTGGAAGAGCTTTCCCACCAGTTGG
>NZ_LFGT01000008.1:146749-152920 GCF_002078115.1 Halomonas sp. BC2
CTCCAGCCGCGTGGCTCGCAACGCCATGGCCGAGGTTTCCCAGTCGGCCTATTACGCCTTTTTCTCACACCAAGGGCCTTGGGCCACGGCGCAGCTTCCTGCGCCACGGTCTGCGCAACGCATCGGTGCCCGTGGTGGCCTATCTGGGCGTCCAGTTCGTCTACCTGATCGAAGGTGTCGTGGTGGTCGAAACCCTGTTCGCCTGGCCCGGCATCGGCCACGCCCTGGTACACGCCATCGTGGCCCGAGACGTGCCGATGATTCAAGGCACGGCGCTGGTCATGGGCCTGCTGTTCGTGCTGCTGAATACGGCGGTGGATATCGCCTGCCACCTACTCGACCCAAGGAGACGCCAAGCATGATGGGCACTACCTCGTCACGGCTACCTGCCTCCCGCCCCCTGCATGGCCATACGACGCTGCTATCGGCGCGCCAATGGTGGGGCGCGGGCCTGCTGGCCCTGCTGCTCGCCTTTGCCTGGCTGGTGCCCTGGCTGGTCGACGCCGACCCCGCCCGCCAGCAGCTCAGCCGCATCCTGCAGGCACCCTCGCTGGCCGAGCCCTTCGGTACCGACCACCTTGGCCGCAGCATGCTGGCGCGTATGGCAGCCGCCATTCGGCTCTCATTGGGCATGGCACTGCTCAGCGTAGCCACCGCCGCCATTCCCGGCGTACTGCTGGGCGTCGTGGCGGGCTGGCGGGGCGGCTGGACCGACCGCCTGCTGGGTAGCGTGTCCGATGCCTGCCTGGCGCTGCCGGGCCTGTTGCTGGTGCTGCTGCTGGCCGCCATCGCCCCCGGCAACTTCTGGACCCTCTACGTGGGGATCTCGCTGGTGCTGTGGATCGAGTATTTCCGGGTAGTACGAGCGCGCACCCAAGCGCTGGTCACCTCACCACAGATCGAAGCCAGCCGACTGCTGGGCTTTGGCCCGGTGATGCTGTTTCGTCGCCACTTATGGCCTGAGCTGGCGCCCCAGGTGTTCACGCTGGCCGCCTTCGGTGCCGCCAGCGCGATTCTCGCCATGGCCGCGCTGGGCTTTGTCAGCGTCGACCTGCGGCCGCCCACGGCGGAACTGGGCTTGATGATGATCGAGCTGTTGCCCTACTACCACGAAGCCCCCTGGGCCATGGCACAGCCGATTCTCGTGCTGTTCGTGGTGGTCTTGAGCTTGAACCTGCTGGCAGGGAAGGACCCACGATGACCTCCATGACGCTCACCACTCAACTGCTGGATGTCAGTGATCTGGAGATCACTGGCGACGGCGTCACCATCGCCCCGATCAGCTTTCGTCTGGCCGCTGGCCAGCGTCTGACCCTGCTGGGGGAAGCCGGTTCGGGCAAGAGCCTGATTGCCCAGGCCATCATGGGCACGCTACCGCCGGGTCTGGCGGCGCAAGGTTCGCTGGAAATTGCCGGTGTGACTTATCCTGCCAACGCCCCGCAAAGCCGGCAGGCGCTGTGGGGCCGCACTCTGGCGCTGCTGCCCCAGGAGCCCTGGAACGCGCTGGACCCCACCATGCGCGCCCTGCCACAAGTGGCAGAAACCCATCGTTTCGTCGCTGGCAAGACAGCAGCAGACGCCCAAGCCGCCGCCAAGGCCGAGTTGAGCCGCCTGGGTCTTGCCCATGCGCTGCATAAACTGCCGGGGGAGCTTTCCGGCGGCATGGCCCAGCGGGTGGCCTTCGCGGCCGCCAGCGCTGCGGGGGCTGCCATGGTGATTGCCGATGAGCCCACCAAAGGGCTGGATGCCCCGCGCCGGGATGACGTGGTCGAATTACTGGCCAGCACCCCCGAGCGTGGCGGCGCCCTGCTGACCATCACACACGATATCGAAGTCGCCCGGCGACTGGGGGGCGAAGTGATCATTCTGCGCAAGGGACAGGTGGTTGAACGCGGTCCTGCCGAAGTGCTGCTGAACCACCCGAATACCGAGTATGCCCAACGCCTGCTGGCCGCCGAACCCAGCCGCTGGCCCGATCCCCCCGCGTTTCGTGGCCACGACGAGGCCCCCGTGGTCAGCGCCCAGGGGCTTGCCATGACGCGCGGCGGTCGAGCGCTCTTCTCCCAGCTGGAGGTCAGCCTGCGCCCCGGCGAAATCGTCGGCGTGGTGGGCTCCTCCGGCTGCGGCAAGAGCACGCTGGGCGATATTCTGCTGGGCGTCACGCGGCCCAACCAGGGGCGCGTCGACTACCATCAAAGTATTCCCGTACTGGGCCGCCAGAAGCTCTACCAGGACCCTCCGGCCGCCTTTTCGCCCCACTGGACACTGGCGCAGCTGCTGGTCGATCTGCAGCGGCGTCACCGCTTCGACCCGGCACGCGTGGCGCCGCTGCTGCAGCGCCTGGGGCTCGACGACCACCTGCTGGCCCGTCGGCCGGGGGAGATTTCCGGCGGTGAACTGCAGCGCTTCGCGATGCTGCGCGTGCTGCTGCTCGAGCCACGCTTCCTGTTCGCCGACGAACCCACGTCCAGGCTCGACCCCGTCACTCAGCAGCACACCCTCAGCCTGCTCATCGAGCTGGCCCGGGAGCAGGGCTGCGCGGTGATGCTGGTCAGCCATGACCCGGCCTTGATCGAGAAAGTGTGTGACCGTCAGATGGCCCTGACGTTGGCGGGTTAGCCCTTCGCCAACTACCTTGATAAGGTACCCCTTGGCACGCCACGCTGTGCCAGGGCTTCCATGGACAAGGAAAGGAGCCATCACATGCGCTATTCATTACCGCTGACCGGTATCGCTGCGGCCCTGCTGTTGGCAGGCGCGGCACAGGCCAATGAAGCATTGGACGTCGAGATACACAAGGTGAGCGCTGAAGGTACCGAAGAGTCGATTGGTACCATCGCCATCGAGCATACCGATCACGGCGTGCTCTTCACGCCCTCCTTGAGTGACCTGGAGCCAGGCGTGTACGGCTTTCACATGCATGAAAATGCCAGCTGCGACCCGGCTGAAAACGAAGATGGTGAGATGACCGCAGCGCAAGCGGCTGGTGGCCACTACGACCCCGAAGAGACCGACACCCACCAGGGCCCCTATGGCGATGGCCACTTGGGTGATTTGCCGGTGCTGACCGTCAATGAGGACGGGGAAGCCAACCTGCCGGTGCTGGCACCGCGCCTGAGCATGGAAGACGTGCTGGGCCGCAGCCTGATCATTCATGAAGGCGGCGACACCTACGATGACGAACCTCACTTGGGCGGCGGCGGTGCTCGCATGGCGTGTGGCGTGATCAGCTCGTAATTCCACTAAAGTCGCCAGCCACTAAAGTTGTAAGGCATGACCTGACAGGTCTCTGTACATTCCTTCCGGCTAAATAAGCGTGGCCCGTCAATGGCCACGCACTCCCCCTGACCTGTTGAGTGCTTTAGATGATTACCTTCATTCTCTCGATACTACTGCTGATCGTGGGTTACTTTACCTACGGCAAGTTCGTCGAGCGCGTGTTTGTCGCTGATCGTAAGCGCCAGACCCCCGCTTTCAGCATGCGCGATAACATCGACTACGTGCCGATGAATACGACGCGCAACTCCTTGATTCAGTTGCTTAACATTGCGGGTGTAGGCCCCATTTTCGGCCCGATCCTGGGGGCGCTGTACGGCCCGGTGGCGTTCGTCTGGATCGTCATTGGCTGTATTTTCGCCGGTGCCGTTCACGACTACCTGACCGGCATGATCTCGATTCGTAACCACGGCGCGCACTTGCCCCAACTGGCAGGCAAGTTCCTGGGTAAAGCCATGAAGCACGTGGTCAACGGTTTTGCCATTTTGCTGCTGTTGCTGGTGGGTACGGTGTTCGTGACGTCGCCAGCCGCCCTGCTGGCCAACATGACCTCTTTCTCGGTCACGCTGATCATCCTGGTCATCTTTGCCTATTACCTGGTGGCCACGCTGCTGCCCATCGACAAGGTGATTGGCCGTATCTACCCCTACTTTGGAGCGCTGCTGCTGTTCAGCGCCGCCGGTATCGGCATCGGCCTGGTGGTCACTGGTGCGCCTATTCCCGAACTCTCTTTCCAGAACATGCACCCGGACAATGCGCCCATTTTCCCGCTGCTGTTTCTGACCATTTCCTGTGGTGCGCTTTCCGGCTTTCATGCCACCCAGACACCGATCATCTCGCGAACCACTGAAAACGAAACCAATGGCCGCAAGATCTTCTACGGCATGATGATTGCCGAAGGCGTGATTGCCATGATCTGGGCCGCCGCCGCCATGAGCCTGTTCTACGGCGACCAGACCCTATCCGACGTGCTGGCGTCCGGTGGCCCGGCCGCCGTGGTCAGCGAAGTCTCTACCACCATGCTGGGCGCCGTCGGTGGCACGCTGGCGGTACTGGGTGTCATTGTGCTGCCCATCACGTCCGGTGACACCGCCTTCCGCAGTGCGCGCATGATCATTGCCGACTATCTGAAAGTGGGCCAGAAACCGCTCGCCAAGCGCATCATGATCGCGCTGCCGCTGTTCGTGGCCTCTTATGCGCTCACCCACATGGACTTCACGCTGCTGTGGCGCTACTTCTCCTGGGCCAACCAGACCACCGCCGTCATCGCCCTGTGGACTGCGACGATGTACCTGGTACTCTCACGCAAGCCCTACCTGATCACCTCCATCCCGGCGGTCTTCATGACCATGGCAACGTTCACCTACCTCGCCTACGCCCCCATTGGCTTCAACCTGCCGCTGCAGGTCAGCTACGTGGTTGCCGCGTGCGGTACGCTGGTGTGCATCGCGCTGTTCATGAAGCGGGTACGTCGCCTGAGCCGGACGACCTTCAGCGTCGATGAACCCGTTCTCGAGGCCCCTGCAAACCCAACTGGCCAACTGGCGCCTCAGGGCCAGTGACCCGCCATCCATTCCGAAGCGATCGAGTAGGAGGGGGAGTCGCCTCCCCCGTCCTCTCACACCACCGGGCAAACGGATCCGTACCACGGCGGTTCCTGTCCCCCATTATCGGGCTGAGCTTCGTTCCGCTGAATTCGCTCGCCTGTGTGCTCTGAGCGCTTCGACAGTCTTTGGGCTTCCGGCCCGCCATACAGTTATCGAGAGCCCTCCGGGGAGGCTTCTGCTCGTACACATCAGAGAGTGGTCAACTATCCACTCGTGACAGGTTCAGCCCTTCAGCTCTTGGTTAGAGAGCCTAATATGGCCTCTGCTGACTCCTGTTCGCCCATCCCGACACCTCACGGTGTCGGTAGCCAGTGGCAGGCGAACAGGCCTCCCAGGGTAAGACGCGCGACCTTCCTCCCATCTACCCGCCGCATCTACTTCCACATCTTCTGGATAGCTATTGGGCTTCGAGTTTCATGGCCCTCTCGCCCAGATGTGGCTGCCTCATATGCGGTTCCTGTTCGTCGGGCCAGGAGTTTGCCTACAGCTTCCTTCAGATTCCGCCTCACGACGAACACCCTTGCTGTTCAGCTAACGGTTCCCGCTATCAGGGTCCGTAGGGGACTTTCACCCCCAAGTCATCCGGCCAACCACCACGGCGGACCGGATAGCGCCTAATTGGCGCTGCGCGCCATGCCTGGCGCACCATAAAAAACGGGCAGCCCCTTGGGGCTGCCCGTTTTGGTTAGCGGGGCAATGCAGTGCATGCCCGGCTTGACGCGTTACTCTTCGTCGGTCGCCAACGCCATGTGCTTTTGCAGGTAGTTCTGAATACCGACCTGCTCGATCAGCTTCAGCTGCGTTTCGATGTGGTCGATATGACCCTCTTCATCGGCCAGCAGGTCGCGCAGCAGGTCACGGGTCACGTAATCCTTGACGCTTTCGCAGTAGGTGATGGCTTCGATGTAGTCGTTGCGGCCGTCGTGCTCGATCTTGAGATCGGCTTCCAGCATTTCCTTGACGTTCTCGCCGATGTGCAGCTTGCCGAGGTCTTGCAGGTTGGGGATGCCTTCCAGGAACAGGATGCGCTCGATCAGCTTGTCAGCGTGCTGCATCTCTTCGATGGACTCGTCGTACTCCCACTTGGCCAGGGTTTTCAACCCCCAATCCTTGTACATCTTGGCGTGCAGGAAGTACTGGTTGATGGCGACCAGTTCGTTGCCGAGTGCGATGTTGAGATGCTGAATGACCTTCGGATCACCTTTCATGCCGTCACCTTCTTTTAGAGTATAGTGCTGTTGATTACAGCTGCGTCAAACAAGGAGTATAGGCCTTGACGCCCTCCCCG
>NZ_LFGT01000008.1:154462-170229 GCF_002078115.1 Halomonas sp. BC2
GGCTTACTCCCAACGTTGTCGGGAGTATAGACGGGAAAACAAAAATTTCAAATAAATCAATTATTTGCTAACGATAAGCCTAACAAGAGTGATTCGCGTCATACGGCGTAAGCGAGACTCATGTCGGCTTCGGCCCGCGCCACCTGAACCGCTTCACGGGTCAGCGACTTGGCATAGCAGGCGCATTTGCCGCACTGCGTGCCACAGCCGGTAGCTTCACGCACTTCTCGCCAGCTGCGCGCTCCGTCGCTCACTTGCTGACGAATCTGATGGTCGGTTACTCCTTTGCACACGCATACGTACATAGCGCCACCTCATACAAGACATGAGATGAATGTAAATGATTCGCATACATCTTTTCAAGTAGAAAACACTACTCTTTAGTAGCGATTCTTCTTGAGGCTCTGCTAATGGATAGCTAACCGATTGACGAAAAGCTATTTTTCATCCTTTTCGTCGCTCGAATTTTTTCATTATTTTTATCACTTCTTGGGCAACACCACGGTTTCCGTGCGCGATACGATGTCGGGCCAGCTTCTGCGCTGCCGGTCGAACAGCACCCACCAGTAGCCCAGCCCCAGGGCGGCCAGCGACACCCAGGCCACCGCACAGCGAATCAGGCTCTGCTGCAAGGAGATGGCGTGCCCGTCCAGCGTTTGCACGCGAAGCCGCCAGGCCTGCATCCCCAGCGTCATGCCGCCACGTCGCCAGGCATAGACGAAAAACAGCGTCACGAAGAACACCAGTATCAGCCGTAAGCTCCAGATGTCCAGCGCCGTCGTGCCGATTTCATCCGCCGTCTGGCCCAGCACGAAACGAAAGAACGCCAGATGGGCAACGGTGGCCGCAATCCAGATGGCCAGCACCAGAAAACCGTCGTAAATCATGGCGCCCAGACGGCGTCCCAGCCCCGCAGGCCACACGCTGTCTAACCGGGTGAAGCGTCTTGTATGGGTCACTCTTTCCATCCTCTTTTCAATGCGTATACCCCGCTCAACCGTTGCGGCGCAGGAAGTAGATGCCCACCGCCGCACAGGCCAGGGTGGGCACTAGAACAGCCCAGACCGGCGAAAACCCGAACAGCGTGGAGGCCGGGGCCAGCAGGTCCTGTACGTACTTGAACAGCAGGCCGGTGACCACGCCATAGAAGACCCGCGTCCCTGCCGCCACGGTACGCAGCGGGCCAAACACGAAGGACGCCGCAATCAGTACCAGCGAGCCCATGGTGAGCGGCAGCAGCACCTTCTGCCAGAAGTAGAGCAGCGGCTGGTCGGCCTGAAGCCCCTGGCTCTTGAGGAATTGGGCATAGGCCCAGAGTTCGCTGGGTGCCTGGCTCTGGATATCGCGCAGCAAGCGTTCCAGCTGCGTCGGCGTCAGGTTCGTGTCCCAGGCAGTCGTTGGCTGGTAATCCGATTCGGTCCGCGCATCGTATATCCGGGTCGTGGTGACCTCTTCCAGCACCCAGGCACCCTCTTCCCAGTGCGCGCGCTGCGCATGGGTCGCCTCCACCAGCCGCCGCTCGTCGAAGCGGTAACGGGTCAAATCCAGCACCACGTTGTCGGCACGGATGGCGCCAAAACGGTAGACGCTGTCACCTTCGAACTGCCAGCCGCTGCGACTGGTCAGCATCGCGCCTTCGCCCTGGCGCTGCTCCAGCCGCCAGGCTTCGGCGTACTGTTCGGTGCGCGGGGTCACGAACTCGGCCACCAGCAGCACGACGACGACGACCAGCAGCACCGGCTTCATGACGCCCCATACGATACGCACCAGCGAGCGGCCCGCCGCCCGCATTACGGTCAGCTCGTTACTGGAGGCCATACTCCCCAGGCCAATCAGCGCGCCAATCAGCACCGCTACCGGCGCATACTGATAGAACCGCCAGGGCAGGCGCATGATCAGGTATAACAGCACATCCAGAGCAGTGTAGTCGCCCTGGGTGTCGCTCAAGTCACCGATGTAGGCAATCGTGATATCCAGCCCCAGCAAGACACACTGCACGACGATAATGGCCGCCAGCACGTTGCGGGCAATATAGCGATCCAGTCGGTCAGCCCCCATCAACCCATTCAGCATTAGCGCATTCCTTTCCGTTGCGAGTGCCACAGCAGCAAACAGCCCAAGGCCAGGAACAGGCCATGCACCGGCCACACGCCGATAGCCGCAGGCAGCGAGCCGCCGCCAATGGCATCCACCGCCGCCAGCAACAGGCTAAGATACGCGACATACAGAAACACTGCAGGCAGCAGCTTGGCAAAGCGCCCCTGGCGCGGGTTCACCCGAGAGAGCGGCTGTGCCAGCAGGGCCAGCACGAAGACCATCAGCGGCAGGCCTACCCGCCACTGAAACTGCGCCTGGGCGCGGGGGCTTGCGTCGTTCCACAGCTCAAGGGTACTGGCATACTCCAGAGAGTCCAGCTCCTGACGGTCTCGGCTCAAACCCAGCCGCAGGGTATAGCGCTCGAAGGTCAGACGTTCGGCATTCAGAAGCCCTGGGGTGACGCCGTAGCGTTCACCGTTTTCCAGCACCAGGAAGCGACTGCCTGTCTCGACACTGGTTTCCTGGTAGCCCGACCCGGCCCGGGTCACGTAGCTGTGCGGCTGTTCAGCCCCGGGTCGCGCCTGTTCGTGCACCAGCACTTCCTGCATCTGTCGGCCATCGCTGCTGAAATCGGTGATGTACGCGGTACGCCCACCGCCAAAATCCTGAAAACGTCCGGGGGCCAGTACCGAGACGTCCAGGCGGCTGCGCTGCTCTTCCAGCGTGGCTTCGGTTTGCAAGGCCCCGGTAGGCGTCAGCCACAGGCTACACAGCCCCACCAGCACGGCCACCACGGAGGCGGGCAGCAGCGTCACCCGCAGCAGCCGGGTCGGGCTCATGCCACAGGCGACCATGACGGTGATTTCACTGTTCATGTAGAGCTGGCCATACGCCAGCAGAATGCCGAGGAAAAACGACAGCGGCAGAATCAGCTCCATAAACCCGGGCAAATGGAACACCATCAGGCTGCCCAGAATCGTCACGGGAAAATCGCCCTCGGCCGCATCCGAGAAATAGCGGATGAACCGGCTACCCATGATCACCAGCAGCAGAATGCCTGCCACCGCAGACATGGTCAGTAATACTTCACGAGTTAAGTACCGAAATAATATCAACGTACTCTCCGGCTAGCGGTACAGGTTGCCATGCAATGCGCCCGTGGCTTGGGTACACTATTCATCGAATTGGATACACTGATCACACTGGTCGTAAATGACGGGGCATTATCCCGAATCACTCGTTGCTTGTCTTGTTGGAGACGTCATGGAATTTTCCGTTCAGACCGCAAACCCAGCCAAAGCCGAAACGGCTTGTCTCGTTCTGCCTGTCTACAAGGATAGCGACTTACTCCCCGCTGTCGCCAAACTCGACGATGCCAGCGAGCGGCTGATCGGCCAACTGCTGAGCCGCGGTGACTTCGACGCCGCCCTGGGCAATGTGCAGATGATTCCCTTTGCACCAGGGCTGGGCGCCGAGCGCCTGCTGCTGGTTGGGCTGGGAGAGCGCGGCAAATGCCAGGAAGCCGCTTTCCTCAAGGCACTGGACGCGGCCATGACAGCGCTGGTCAAGCTCCCCATCGATGAAGCCAGCGCTACCTTCACCGACGTGCCGCTGGAAGGCCGCGATGCCAGCTGGAAAGCGCGCAAGACCCTCGAAGCTGCCGAGCGTGCCCTCTACCGCTTCGATCACTTCAAGTTCGCGCCCGCCAAACCACCTACCCTGGCCAAGCTTCACCTGATCGTGACGGACGCCGCCGAAGGCCTGCTGGCCAAACAAGGCGCTGCGTTGGGCTGCGCGATTGGGCAAGGCATCAACGTCGCTCGCACCCTGAGCAACCTGCCCGGCAACGTCTGCACGCCCCGCTACCTGGCCGAACAGGCCGAAGCGCTGGGGCGCGATTCACAAGGTGCGCTGGCCGTCGACATTCTCGATGAAGAAGCGCTGGAAGCGCTGGGCGCTCACTCGCTACTTTCCGTGGGTCGCGGCAGCCGCGAACCCTCGCGCCTGATCGTGATGAAGTATCAAGGCGCCGAGGATGCCGACGAAGCGCCCCACGTGCTGATCGGCAAAGGCATTACCTTCGATACCGGCGGCATCTCGCTCAAGCCCGGCGAAGGCATGGACGAGATGAAGTTCGACATGGGCGGCGCCGCCAGCGTGTTCGGCACCGTCAAAGCCGTGCTGGCCATCAAGCCCAAACTCAATGCGGTGTTCATCGTCGCTGCGGCCGAAAACATGCCCGACGGCGCTGCCACCAAGCCGGGCGATATCATCAAGACCCTGAAGGGCTTGAGCGTCGAAGTGCTCAACACCGATGCCGAGGGCCGTCTGGTGCTGTGCGATGCACTCACCTACGCCGAGCGCTTCACGCCGGCCAGCGTCGTGGATATCGCCACGCTGACCGGTGCCTGCATCGTTGCCTTGGGCCATCACGCCACCGGCCTGCTGGCCAATGACGACGACCTGGCCCTCGACCTGCTGGACGCCGGGGAAACCGCCTGGGACCGCGCCTGGCACCTGCCGCTGTGGGACGAGTACCAGGAGCAGCTGGACTCCAACTTTGCCGACCTGGCCAACATTGGTGGCCGCCCAGCAGGCACCATCACGGCGGCCTGCTTCCTGTCGCGCTTCGCCGACCACTTCCCCTGGGCGCACCTGGACATCGCCGGCACAGCCTGGCACTCCGGCAAGCAGAAAGGCGCCACGGGTCGCCCGGTGGGTCTGCTGACCCAGTACCTGCTGGACCGTGAAGCCGACGCCCAAGTGGAAAACAGCAGCGACTGACGCCAAAACAGGCCAACAGTGGTTGCCTTTCCGTAGCGCAACCGTTAAACCTGACAGCATAAGCGTGTGCCGGGGCTACCTCGGCACACGCGATACCCCATACAACGCTTTTACGCCCTTCGGGGCCTGGCTCTAGCGGAGAGAACACGCCGTGCCCACAGCTTCAGATGCTCAGTTCGACTCACGTTTTGAAACGCTGCCCTCCAACCAGCCGGTAGCCGATGCGATTCGTGACAATATTCTGCAAAACCCAGGATTCGGTAAGTACTTCACCGACCACATGGCCCACGTACGCTGGACCATCGATGCCGACTGGCACGGCCATCAAGTGCGCCCCTACGGTCCGCTGACCCTGGACCCTGCCGCCTCGGTGCTGCACTACGGCCAGGAAATCTTCGAAGGCATCAAGGCGTACCGTCACGCGGATGGCTCGGTGTGGACCTTCCGTCCCGAGAAGAACGCCGAGCGTTTCCGCCGCAGTGCTCGCCGCCTGGCCCTGCCGGAACTCTCCGATGAAGACTTCCTCGGCTCGCTGAAAGCGCTGCTGGCCCAGGATCACGTCTGGGTGCCCACCCCCGCCAACGACGCCGACGAGTGCAGCCTCTACCTGCGTCCGTTCATGATCGCTTCGGAAGCGTTTCTGGGCGTGCGTCCGGCCCACGAAGTCGATTACTACGTGATTGCGTCGCCCGCGGCGGCCTACTTCAAAGGCGGCATCGAGCCGGTCTCCATCTGGCTCTCTTCCCACTACAAGCGCGCGGCCCCCGGCGGCACCGGCTTTGCCAAGTGTGGCGGCAACTACGCGGCCTCCCTGGCAGCTCAAAAAGAAGCGGCTGCCAATGGCTGTAGCCAGGTGGCGTTTCTGGATGCGGCCGAGAACAAGTGGATCGAAGAGCTGGGCGGCATGAACCTGTTCTTCGTTTACAAGGATGGCCGCATCGTCACACCACGCCTGACCGACACCATTCTCGAAGGCGTGACCCGCAACTCGATCCTGACCCTGGCCAAGGATGCGGGCCTGACGCCCGAAGAGCGCGCCATCAGCATCGACGAATGGCGCGAAGGCGCGGCCTCCGGCGAGATCACCGAAGTCTTTGCCTGTGGCACCGCCGCCGTGATCACGCCAGTGGGGGAACTGGTGACCGAAAACGAGCGTATCCGCCTGCAGGGTGACGGCAGCAACGAAGTAGCCAAGCGCATCCGCAAGACGCTGCTCGACCTTCAGTATGGCCGCAGCGAAGACAAGTACGGCTGGCTGACCCGCCTGGTCTAATCACACCGGGCTTTGCCCCCCCGGCCGCTGCTCGGCCGGGGGGAGCACCGCCAGACTGCTGGAGCCATCCGATGGCGCGTATCGATTTCTATATTCTTCCCGACACCACCCTCGACGCCCGCCTGCAGTTCGCCTGTAAACTGGCAGAGACCATCCATCGCAAAGGCTACCGCCTGCACCTGCACTGCGAAGACAAGGCGCTGGCCGAGCAGGCCGACGACGCCCTGTGGCACTTTCGCGACGACGCCTACCTGCCCCATGCGCTGGAAGACAGCGAGCTGGCGGCCAGCGTGCCCATCACTCTGGGCTGGCAGCGGTTGCCGGTGCCCACGGAAGCGACCGCGCTACTTAATCTGCACCCTGAGATCCCCGAGGGTTTCGAGCACTACGCCCGAGTCGCGGAAATCATCAACCAGCACCAGCAGGTGTTGCTGGCCAAGCGCGCCTGCTGGCAGCGCTACAAGGCGCTGGGGCACGAGGTGGTGCCGCACAAGTTAGGCTGAGGAGGCGCTCCGAGCAACTCACCCCCTGCCGTCCTCCCATCATCATTCAATAACAACAACTCCAAGGATAGGACACCCCATGCCGTCAACTGTCCTGGCCCGCTGGCCGCTTGCCGTCATTGTCATTGCTCAGCTCTTTGGCACCTCGCTGTGGTTCAGCATCAACGGCGTTGGCCTGGCGCTGCAGGAAGCGGCGGGACTCAGCGAGCGCGACCTGGGGCTGCTGACCATGGCCGTTCAAGCGGGCTTCATTACCGGCACGCTGGCCATCGCCACCACGGGCCTGGCGGACCGCGTACGGGCCAGCCAGCTGTTTGCCGTCTCGGCCGTGCTGGGCGCCGTGCTCAATGCCGCCTTCATTGGCGTGGTGGAGAGCCTCTCGCTGGCAGCCATGGTACGTTTCATGGTGGGGCTTTGCCTGGCAGGCATCTACCCGCTGGGCATGAAGCTGGTGGTCAGCTGGACACCCCGCCATGCAGGCTCGGCACTGGGGTGGCTGGTCGGCATGCTGACCCTCGGCATTGCCTCGCCGCACCTGCTGCGGGGCGTCACGCTGCATTTGCCCTGGCAGTGGCCGCTGCTGCTCTCCTCGGTGCTGGCGCTGCTGGCCGCGCTGCTGATTCTGCGGCTGGGCACAGGGCCCCACCTGCCTGCCAAGGCCTCGGCAGGCCGCCCTTGGGCAGGGCTTGCCGCCTTCAAACAGAAAGCTTTCCGCGCCGCCTCGCTGGGCTATTTTGGCCACTGCTGGGAACTCTACGCCCTGTGGGCGCTGGTCCCCTTGCTGGTGGCCAGAGAGCTGGAACGGCTCAGCGCCGCCGCCAGCCTTCAGCCGTGGCTCAGCTTTGCCGTGATCGCGCTGGGCCTGCCCGGGTGTGTGCTGGCAGGCCGCTGGAGCCGTCGCATAGGCAGCGCAAAGGTGGCCTTCGTAGCGCTGGCGGTATCCGGCACCCTATGCCTTCTATACCCGCTGCTGGCGGGCCTTTCGCCAGGGTTCCTGCTGGCCCTGCTGGCGCTCTGGGGCATCAGCGTGATTGCCGATTCGGCGCAGTTTTCGGCCCTGGCATCGGCCAGCGCGCCCCCCGAGCGGCTGGGTGCCGCCCTGGCCATGATGAATGCCATCGGCTTTGCGCTGACCATCCCATCCATCGCGCTGGTAACGTCGCTATGGGAAAGCCAGGGGCCCTGGGTGACCTGGTGGCTACTGCCCGGCCCCGTGGTTGGCCTGTTGACCATGCGGGGTTTAAGGACGCATTCTTGATCCGTCAATACACCCCTGACGCCCCCAGGCGAGTCGCGCTATACTTGTCGCCATTTTGCATCCTTGACCTATGAATTCGATACCTCGCTAGGCGGGGCGTCTCTGCTGTGAGTGACTCCATGGATAAGACCTACCAACCCGAACAGATCGAAACCCGCTGGTACGAGCGCTGGGAAGCCGACAATCGCTTCGCGCCATCGGGTCATGGCCAACCCTTCTCGATCATGATTCCGCCGCCCAACGTTACCGGCAGCCTGCACATGGGCCATGCGTTCCAGGACACCATCATGGATACCCTGACGCGCTGGAAACGAATGCAGGGCAACAACACCCTGTGGCAGGTAGGCACCGACCACGCGGGTATCGCCACGCAGATGCTGGTGGAGCGCAAGATTGCCGTAGAAGAAGGCAAGACCCGCCATGACCTTGGCCGGGATGCCTTCATCGACAAGGTGTGGGAGTGGAAGGAGGAGTCTGGCGGCCACATTACCCGCCAGCTGCGCCGCATGGGCGCCAGCGTTGACTGGAGCCGTGAGCGCTTCACCATGGACGATGGCTTCTACAAGGCGGTTCAGGAAGTCTTCGTGCGCCTGCATGAAGAGGGCCTGATCTATCGCGGCAAGCGGCTGGTGAACTGGGACCCCACCCTGCACACCGCCATTTCCGACCTGGAAGTCGAAAACAAGGAGCAGCAGGGCAGCTTCTGGCACTTCCGCTACCCGCTGGCCGATGGCGTCAAAACCGACGACGGCAAGGATTACGTGGTGGTCGCCACTACCCGCCCGGAAACCCTGCTGGGCGACACCGGCGTGGCCGTGAACCCGGAAGACCCGCGCTATGCATCGCTGGTCGGCAAGTTCATCGAACTGCCGCTGGTGGGCCGCCGCATTCCCATCGTGGCCGACGAGCACGCCGACATGGAGAAGGGCTCTGGCTGCGTGAAGATCACCCCGGCCCACGACTTCAACGACTACGAAGTCGGCAAGCGCCAGAACCACCTACTGATCAACGTCTTCACCAAGGATGCCGCCATTCTGGAGCAGGCGGAAATCTTCGACCTGAAAGGTCAACCGCAGCCCGATGAAGATGCCAGCCTGCCGGCCAAGTACGCGGGCCTGGACCGTTTCGAGGCACGCAAGCAGATCGTTGCGGACATGGACGCGCTCGGCCTGCTGGAGCAAGTGGAAAGCGTCAATAACACGCTGCCCTACGGCGACCGCTCCGGCGATGTCATCGAGCCGCTGCTCACCGACCAGTGGTTCGTGGCGGTGGAAAGCCTGGCCAAGCCCGCCATCGCGGCGGTAGAGAATGGCGACATCCAATTCGTGCCCAAAAACTACGAAAACATGTATTTCGCCTGGATGCGCGACCTGCAGGACTGGTGTATCTCCCGCCAGCTGTGGTGGGGCCACCGCATTCCTGCCTGGTACGACGCCGACGGCAATGTGTACGTGGCTCGAACTGAAGAGGAAGCCCGCGAGAAGCATGGCCTCGGCGCTGACGTCGTACTGACCCAGGACGAAGACGTGCTGGACACCTGGTTCAGCTCGGGCCTGTGGACTTTCGGCACCCTGGGCTGGCCGGAAAAAACCCCGGAGCTGGACACCTTCCACCCCTCCAGCGTGCTGGTCACCGGTTTCGACATCATCTTCTTCTGGGTCGCCCGGATGATCATGATGACGCTGAAATTCACCGGCGAAGTCCCCTTCAAGACCGTCTACGTCCACGGCCTGGTGCGCGACGGCCAGGGCCAGAAGATGTCCAAGTCCAAGGGCAACGTGCTCGACCCCATCGACCTGATCGACGGCATCACCCTGGAGGCGCTGCTGGAAAAACGCACCGGCAACATGATGCAGCCCCAGAAAGCCAAGGCGATTGCCAAAGCCACCAAAGAGGAATTTAAAGACGGCATCGAGCCCCACGGCACCGATGCGCTGCGCTTTACCTTCCTTTCACAGGCCACTACCGGGCGCGATATCAAGTTCGACATGAACCGCCTGGATGGCTACCGCAACTTCTGCAACAAGCTGTGGAACGCCTCGCGCTACGTGCTGATGAACGCCGAAGGCGAAGACTGCGGCAACCAGGGTGAGGAAGTGGAGCTCTCGCTGGCTGACCGCTGGATCATTTCCCAGCTGCAGAAAACCGAAGCGCAGGTCACCAAGGCGATGGACGAGTACCGCTTCGACCACGCCTCCCAGGCGCTTTACGAGTTCGTCTGGAACGAGTATTGCGATTGGTATCTCGAGCTTTCCAAGCCGGTGCTGTGGGAAGATGACGTACAGGGAAGTACCAATGCCGCGGGAGACAGGACGTCGGAAGCGGCAGCGCTAGTGAAGCGTAAGCGTGGCACGCGCCGCACCCTGGTGCGGGTGCTCGAAACCATCCTGCGCCTGGCCCACCCGATGATGCCTTACATCTCGGAAGAGATCTGGCAGCGGGTCGCCCCTCTGGCGGGCACCTATGTGGGCGAGGGCGCGTCCATCATGCACCAGGCCTGGCCAGAAGCCGACGAGAGCAAGATTGACGAGCAGGCCACTCGGGATATCGAGTGGCTGAAGGGCGTGATCATCGCGGTGCGCAACATCCGCGCCGAAATGAACATTGCCCCCGGCAAGCCGCTGGACGTGCTGCTGACCAAGGGCCAGCCGGAAGACGCCGAACGCCTGGACCAGAACCGTCGTTTCCTGGCCAAGCTGGCCAAACTGGAAAGCGTCACGTGGCTGGCCAACCCGGATGAAGCGCCGCTCTCGGCTACCCAGCTCGTCGGTGATATGGAAGTGCTGGTGCCCATGGCCGACCTGATCGACAAGGACGCCGAGCTTGCCCGCCTTGCCAAAGAGATCGACAAGCAGGACAAGCTGATTGGCGGCATCGAGAAGAAGCTGGGCAACGATGGCTTCATTGCCAAGGCCCCCGTGGCGGTGGTGGAAAAGGAGCGGGCAAAGCTCGCCGAATTCCAGGCCACCCGGCAGCTGCTGGAAGAGCAGCAGGCCAAGATTGCGGCCATGTAAGGCGACAGCGACGCAGCGGCACCCTCCGGGGTGCCGTTTTTGTTACAGTATCTGGCAACCACTTGGCACCCTGGTGAGCCCCTCTCCCATCAGCGCCACCACGGCTTTCATTGCGCGGAACAATCACGATGTCCACTCTTTCAGCGGCACGCCTGCAGGCGCTGGCAGCCACCTTGCAGCGCGAGGGGATCGACTATCGGTCGCTCTCCCCCATGGCTGACACCGGCCTGGCCCACGACCATGTCTGGATTCACCGCCAGCGGGAAGACTGGGTCGCCAGGCTGCCCAAGCAGAGCCAGATGAACCTGCCACCGCAGGCCAACCTGGACTACCAGGCCGCCTGCTATGCGCGTGCTAGCCAGGGCGGACATACGCCGTGCTTACACCATGTGCTCCCCGCCACCCCAGAGCTACCGCGGGGGGCGCTGCTGGTCGATGCGATTCACGGGCGTTTGGCAGAACTGCCCGGAGATTTATCGTCCATCGCCGATGCCCTTGCCAGCCTGCACTGCCAACCCCTGCCATGCACGACCGCTCGGGCACCGCTACTGGCCCCTGCCGACCCCTGGCAGGCCATGGTAGCGGAAGTGCATCAACAGGCGAGCTGGTTGGCGAAAGCACAGCTACCCGCCGGGATTGGCCAGCGCATTCAGCAGGAGCTGGATTTACTGCCCCGCACGCTGCCCAATGCCTCACCGACCCTGATCAGTTTTGATACCCATCCCGGCAACTTCCTGGTCACGGATACCGGGCGCGCGATCCTGGTCGATCTGGAAAAATGCCGCTATGGCCTGCCGGGCATCGACCTGGCGCACACGTCGCTCTACACCTCGACGACCTGGGACCTGAATAGCCAAGCGGTGCTCAGCCTGGACGAGGTGGTCGCTTTCTACCGCCGCTGGCAGACGCAGATGTCAACGCAGGGGCAAACCCTGCCGAATGTCGAGACGCTGATGGCCTGTCGACGCGCCACCTGGCTCTGGTCGCTCACCTGGTGTGCCAAGTGGCGCGCTCAGCATCTGCAACGCCAGGATGAACAGCGCCAGGGCGAAGACTGGTCGGCAGAGCTGACCAACGACGCCGTCATCACCCATGTCCGCGACAGGGTAGAGCACTATTTGTCGCCCGCGATCATTGACCACGTGCATGGTGAGCTTCAATGTTTACAAACCGCGCTATAACCGACTGACGTTACGAGGCATTCGATGAAATCACGCTCTGCTTTAGCCACCGCCGTGGCGCTTGCTTTAGCGACCCTGACAACGCCGGTGGTCGCACAGCCCGACCAACAGGAGTGGGAAAGCGTCCTGGCCGATGCCGAAGGCCAGACCGTGTACTGGAACGCCTGGGGTGGCGATGACCGCACCAATCGCTACATCGACTGGGTCGCCGGGCAGATGCGCACCACTTACGGCGTGCGCGTCGAGCACGTCAAGCTCGATGACACCAGCAGCGCCGTGGCTCGGGTGCTGGGAGAAAAGCAGGCGGGGAATCACGACGATGGCAGTATCGACCTGATCTGGATCAACGGTGAGAACTTTGCCGCCATGCGCGCCCAGGACCTGCTGTTCGGCCCTTTTGCCGACTCGCTGCCCCATTTCGCCCTCACCCACCCCGACGACAACCCCGAGGTAGTGACGGACTTCACGCTGCCCACCGAAGGCTATGAATCCCCCTGGGGCAAGGCGCAAATCACCTTCTTCTACGACAGCGCCCACATCGACACGCCTCCCCAGAGCATCGAAGCTTTGCTGGATTGGGCGCAGCAGAATCCCGGTCAGTTCAGCTACCCGCGCATCCCCGATTTCACCGGCAGTACCTTCCTGAAGCAGGCGCTGATCGAACTGACGGAACAAGACGAGGCGCTCTATCAGCCTGTCGAAGACGCGGATTTCGAGGCCATCACGGCTCCGCTGTGGGCCTACCTGGATGCGCTGCACCCCCACCTGTGGCGCAGCGGCCGCAGCTTCCCTGCATCCGGCCCCAATCTGCGCACGCTGATGAGCGATGGCGAGATCAGCCTGGCCTTCTCCTTCTACCCCACCGATGCCGCCGTGGCCGTGATGGAGTACGAGTTGCCGGACAGCGTGCGCAGTTATGTGCTGAAAGGGGGCACCCTGGGCAACGTCCACTTTGTAGCGATTCCCTATAACTCGCCCCACAAGGCGGGCGCCATGGCGTTGGCCAACTTCCTGCTCTCGCCGGAGGCGCAAGCGCAGAAGCAGTCGCTGAGCATGTGGGGCGACCGCAGCGTGCTGGCCATCGACCAGCTCAGCGATGCGCAACAGGCGCTGTTCGAGGAGGGCGACCACCATCCTTCGGCCCTGCCTGCCGACGCTCTCTCCAATACCCTCGCCGAGCCCCACCCCAGTTGGATGACCGCCCTGCAAGCCGCCTGGCTCGAGCGCTACGGCGTCAACTAAGCATGGCCTTTCGTTCATGATGCTGCGGCTGGCGCCCATTACCCTCGTGGCGCTGCTGGTCCTGCCGGTGACGGCAGGGCTGGCCATGGTGGTGCTGCCCGCCTTTGGCTATCTGCCGGTCATTGGTCGCGAGCAGCTGAGCCTCGCCCCCTGGCAGCAGCTAATGGCCCAGCCGGGGCTGGGCCGCTCGGTGCTGGTCAGCCTGTTCAGCGGCCTGGCCAGCACTGCCCTGGCGCTGCTGGTGGTGGTGCTGTTTCTGGCCGCCAGCCAGGGCACCTGGCTGGACCGCAGCCTGCGACGGTGTGTGTCGCCACTGCTGTCGATTCCCCATGCGGCGGTGGCCTTTGGTTTTGCCTTCCTGATCGCCCCGTCCGGCCTGACGGCGCGGCTCTTTTCGCCCTGGCTGACCGGCTGGGAGAGCCCGCCTGACGCGCTAGTGGTCAATGACCCCTGGGGGGTGGCCTTGACCCTTGGCCTGGTGCTCAAGGAAGCGCCCTTCCTACTACTGATGAGCCTGGCAGCGCTGCCCCAGCTGCAGCCCGAAAAGCGGCTTCGGCTTGCCCGGTCGCTGGGCTATACCCCGGTAATCGGCTGGCTGAAGGTGGTGCTGCCCTCGCTCTACCCGCTGATTCGGCTGCCGGTCTACGCGGTGATCGCCTACGCTACCTCGGTAGTGGATATGGCGCTGATTCTGGGCCCGCGCCTGCCGCCGACCCTCAGCGTGTCGATTCTGGGCTGGCTCAACGACCCGGACATCACCCGCCGCCTGATGGCCTCTGCCGCGGCCGTGCTGCAACTGGGGGTCACGGTGCTGGCCCTGCTGCTTTGGTGGCTCATGGAGCAGGGTGTGCGCTGGTCAAGCCGGGGCTGGCTCGTCAACGGCAGCCGCCAGCGCGGCGCCACGGCAGTGAAGATTGCGGGCCGAGGCGGCCTGACCCTGGTAACCGTCGCCGCCCTGGCGGCCCTGGCGGGGCTGGCGCTGTTTTCGGTGGCCGGTTTCTGGCGCTTTCCTGAGCTGTTTCCGCAAGTGTTGACCCTGGACCACTGGCAGCGCAGCGCCCCTCAGCTCGCAGGTCCCCTGCGGACGACCCTGGCCATTGCGGTGGTCTCCACGGGGGTGGCGGCGCTATTGGTGGTGGCGGCGCTGGAGCATGAGCAGCGCCAGCAGATTCGTCCTTCCCGTGCCCTGTGGCTGCTGTACTTGCCGTTACTGGTGCCGCAGATTGCGTTTCTGTTTGGCTTGATCGTAGCGGCGGAAAGCCTCGGGATTCGCCCGCAGCTGGCATTGGTGATGGCGGGCCATTTGCTGTTCGTGCTGCCCTATCTTTACCTGTCGTTGGCGGAAGCCTATCGCCAGCTCGACCCGCGCTGGATTCACATGGCACAGTCGCTGGGCGTCACGCCCAACCTCGCGTTTTGGCGGGTGCGGTTGCCGCTGCTGCTCGCCCCGCTGCTGACGTCGCTGGCCGTCGGGTTGGCCGTGAGCATCAGCCAGTACCTGCCCACGCAGCTGCTGGGGGCGGGCAGGGTTTCCACCGTGACCACTGAGGCGGTCGCCCTCGCATCCGGCGGCAATCGCCGTTTGATTGGCGTCTGGGCGCTGGTGCAGGCCGTTCTGCCGCTGGCGGGTTTCATGCTGGCGCTGGCGATCCCCCGCTGGCTGGGAGCGCCCCGCAGCGTCTCATCCAACGAAGGAGCCCGGTAATGAACACAGCTCGACATGCCCTGACCCTGGAGCAGGTGCGCATTTTCCTGGCTGAGCGCGAACTGCTCCACATCGAAGCCACCATCGCCCCCGGCGACGTGCTGACCGTCATGGGGCCTTCCGGCTCGGGCAAATCGACCCTGCTGGCCTTGCTGGCCGGTTTTCTCGCCGCCCCCTTTCGTGCCGAAGGCCGTCTATGGCTGGGCGAGCGCGAGCTCTCCCCCCTGCCAGCAGAGCGGCGTGGCATCGGCCTGCTGTTTCAGGACCCGCTGCTGTTCCCCCACCTTAGCGTGGCGGGCAACCTGCGCTTTGGCCTGCCCAAGCGCAGCCCGCAACCCCAGGCACAGGTGGCCCATGCGCTGGCTCAGGTCGGGCTGGCCGGTTACGAAGCGCGTGACCCGACCACCCTTTCCGGCGGGCAGCAAGCCCGGGTCGCGCTGATGCGCTTGCTGCTCTCCCAGCCCCGGGCCGTATTGCTGGACGAGCCGTTTTCCAAACTGGACACGGCGCTGCGCCAGGAAATGCGTGCGCTGGTGTTCGGGCAGCTCCGCGACGCCGGGCTACCAACCCTGCTGGTCACCCACGACGAGGCCGACGCCTCGGCAGCGGGAGGCGACGTGCTTGTCCTCGACTGACCACGGCCCCGGGCTTCCCAGGGTGACGCTCATCATCCCGATGCTTAATGAAGCGGTGAGCATTCACGCCACGCTGATGCGCCTGCAACCGCTACGCTCGCAAGGCGTCGAAGTGCTGGTGGTGGATGGCGGCAG